>NZ_JBNDJH010000007.1:0-317664 GCF_050434865.1 Pseudomonas silensiensis | reverse complement strand
TCAAAGTCATCAAACGGATGGCGTACGGCTACAGGGATAGCGAATTCTTTTTCATGAAGATCAAGAGCGTCTTTCCCGGTAATCCGTGAAGAACCATTTTTTTGCCCGCTGCAAAACCGCTGTCAGCGGTAATCATCTACCGGGACACACGCACAGAACAGATTGCGGTCACCGTAAACATTGTCCACCCGGTTCACCACCGGCCAGTACTTATGCGCCTTGGTGTGAGCATCCGGCGTAACCGCCTGCTCGATGCTGTAGGGCCGTTCCCAAACCCCGGTGATATCCGCCAGGGTATGCGGTGAGCGTTTCAGCGGGTTGTCATCGGCCGGCCAGTTGCCGTTTTGCACCTCGGTGATTTCCGCGCGGATACTCAGCATCGCCCCGATAAACCGGTCCAGCTCTGCCTTCGATTCACTTTCGGTGGGTTCAACCATCAACGTCCCCGGCACCGGAAACGACATGGTCGGCGCATGGAAGCCATAGTCCATCAGCCGCTTGGCGACGTCCTCCTCGCTGATCCCGGTCAGCACCTTGAGTGGCCGCAGATCAAGAATGCATTCGTGAGCCACCCGCTCGTTGCGCCCGGTGTAAAGCACCGGAAACGCCCCGGACAAGTGCTGCGCCAGATAATTCGCGGCAAGGATCGCCACCTCGCTGGCATCTGCCAGCTGCGGCCCCATCATCGCAATGTACATCCAGCTGATCGGCAGAATGCTCGCACTGCCCCAAGGCGCCGCGCTGACTGCGCCGTTCTGCGCCAGCGGTCCGTCGATCGGTACCACCGGGTGATTGGCCACGAACGGTGCCAGATGCGCCCGCACACCAATCGGCCCCATGCCCGGCCCGCCGCCGCCATGTGGAATGCAGAAAGTCTTGTGCAAGTTCATGTGGGACACGTCGGCACCAATGTCCGCCGGGCGCGCCAGTCCGACCTGAGCGTTGAGGTTGGCGCCATCCATGTACACCTGGCCGCCGTGGCTGTGGATAACTTCGCAAATTTCGCTGATGCCTTCCTCGTATACGCCGTGGGTCGAAGGATACGTCGCCATCAGGCAGGCGAGTTTGTCACCGGCCTCTGCGGCTTTGCCTTTGAGGTCATCCAGATCAACGTTGCCCGCCTCGTCGCATTCGACGATCACCACCCGCATCCCGGCCATCTGCGCCGACGCCGGGTTGGTGCCGTGGGCCGAGGACGGGATCAGGCAGATATCCCGCGCGCCCTCATGACGACTCTCGTGATATTTGCGGATCGCCAGCAACCCGGCGTACTCGCCTTGGGCGCCGGAGTTGGGTTGCATGCAGATCGCGTCGAAACCGGTAATCGCGCAGAGCCAACGCTCCAATTCTTC
This sequence comes from Pseudomonas silensiensis, assembly GCF_050434865.1. Lineage (NCBI taxonomy): Bacteria > Pseudomonadati > Pseudomonadota > Gammaproteobacteria > Pseudomonadales > Pseudomonadaceae > Pseudomonas > Pseudomonas silensiensis. The sequence continues at coordinate 316,312 of NZ_JBNDJH010000007.1, read as the reverse complement.
GATCATCAGCGAATAACCCACCGCCTGCTCCTTCGGCACAAACGGGTGCAGGTTGGCGAACTGCGGCCATGTGATGGGGATCATCTCGCTGGTGGCGTTGAGCTTCATGGTGCAGGAGCCCAGCGGGATCATCGATTGATTGAGCGCCAGGTCCTTGTTTTCCAGTTGCTTGAGGTAGCGCAGCATCTCGGTTTCGCTGTGATGGGCGCTGAACACCGGGTGACGCAGGTAAGGCGAGGTACGCAGCAGACCTGCGGGAATGCCGGAAGCAAGGGTTTCAGCGTCCAGTTCGTCGACGTTGAGCCCATGATCGGACCCGAGGAACACATCAAACAACTTCGCGACGGTGGATTCGTCAGAGGTCTCGTCGAGGCTCAGCCCCAACTGCCCGCGCCCGAGAATGCGCAGGTTGATCTGTGCAGCCTGGGCACTTTCGATGATTGCCGTCTGAGTGCCACCGACCTCCAGCGTCAGCGTGTCGAAAAAATGTTTATTAAGGCGGGTGATGCCGTGGCGCTCCAGACCAGCGGCGAGGATGCAGGTCAGCCGATGGACGCGTTGGGCAATGCGTTTGAGCCCTTCCGGACCGTGGTAGACCGCATAGAAACTGGCAATGTTGGCCAGCAGCACCTGAGCGGTGCAAATGTTCGAGTTAGCCTTCTCCCGGCGGATATGTTGCTCGCGGGTTTGCAGGGCCATGCGCAAAGCGACGTTGCCGCGAGCGTCCTTCGACACGCCGATGATCCGCCCGGGAATCGCCCGTTTGTATTCATCGCGACTGGCAAAAAACGCCGCGTGAGGCCCGCCGTAACCCATGGGCACGCCGAAACGCTGGGATGAACCGAACACCACGTCGGCGCCCAACTCCCCCGGCGGCGTCAGTAACAGCAGACTCAGCAGGTCGGTGGCGACACACGCCAGGGCTTGCTGCGCATGCAGATGATCGATCAAGGGACGAAGATCGTGGATCTCGCCGTGGGTATCGGGATATTGCAGGAGCGCGCCGAACACCTGGTGCTGTTTCAAGTTATCCACAGCGTCGATGATCAGCTCGAAGCCGAACCCTTCTGCCCGGGTCTGCACCACGGAAATGGTCTGCGGATGACAGTTTTCGTCGACGAAGAACAGATTGCTCCTGGACTTGGCGACCCGCTTGGCCAGTGCCATGGCTTCCGCCGCCGCCGTGGCTTCGTCCAGCAGCGAGGCGTTGGCCAGTTCCAGGCCCGTGAGGTCGATGGTCAACTGCTGGAAGTTCAGCAGCGCTTCGAGTCGCCCTTGGGCGATCTCGGGTTGATAGGGCGTGTACGCGGTGTACCAACCGGGATTTTCCAACACGTTGCGCACAATGACGGTCGGCGTGAGGGTGCCGTGGTAGCCCATGCCGATCAGGCTGGTCCAGACCTGGTTTTGCTCGGCGTAACCGCGCAGTTTGGCCAGCGCGGCTTCTTCGTCGAGCGCGGGTGGCAGGTCGAGCGGCCTGTTCAGGCGGATTCCCGGCGGCACCGTCTGCTCGATCAACTCGACCCGGCTGCCCAGGCCGAGGCTGTCGAGCATCGCCTGTTGCTCGGCGGCATCGGGCCCGAGGTGGCGGCGAAGGAAGGCATTGGGGTCGCGTAACTGGCTCAAGGACGGCAACTGGGACATGACGGGCTCTCTCTTGACTGGCGCTCAACGTCGATGCAACACGGTCAAACCAGCATAGCAGTCGATACCCGAGCGGATGGCGTGGCGCCGTCGATCAATCCGGATCATCATGCTCGGCGCACACCTAATAACCGCTGATCGGGTTCTGAACTCATGAATCAACTGCCTTTCCTGCCTTTCTCCAAACCCACCATCGACGAAGCGACGATTGCCGCGGTTGGCGACGTGTTGCGCTCGGGCTGGATTACCAGCGGCCCCAAGGTCCAGGCCTTTGAACAACAACTCTCGGAGTTTTTTGGTGGGCGCCCGGTACTCACGTTCAATTCCGGCACCTGCACCATGGAAATCGCCCTGCGCATTGCCGGGGTCGGACCGGGCGATGAAGTGATCACCACGCCGATTTCCTGGGTGGCCACCGCCAACGTCATTCTGGAAGTCGGCGCCACGCCGGTGTTTGCCGACATCGACCCGATTACCCGCAACATCAACCTGGATCAGCTGGAAGCGGCAATCACCCCGCGCACCAAAGCGATCATTCCGGTGTACCTCGCCGGTTTGCCGGTGAACATGAGCCGGTTGTATGCGATCGCCAAAAAGCACGGGGTGCGGATTGTCGAAGACGCCGCGCAAGCCTTGGGTTCGAGCTGGAACGGCCAGCGCATTGGCTCGACCGGCGATTTCGTGTCCTTCAGTTTCCAGGCGAACAAAAACGTCACCTCGTCAGAGGGCGGTTGTCTGGTATTGAACAATGCCGAGGAAGTGCGACTGGCGCAAAAGTACCGTTTACAGGGCGTGACCCGTAGCGGCTTCGATGGACTAGACGTTGATGTACTGGGCGGCAAGTTCAACATGACCGACGTTGCGGCGGCCATCGGTCTGGGGCAGTTTGCTCACATCGAAGCAATCACTGCTCATCGCCGTGAACTGGCCAGGCACTATTTCGCTTGTTTTGGTGAGGATTTCGAAGCGCAGTACGGGGCTCAACTACCCCCGGCGGATTTCGAGAACAGCAACTGGCATTTGTTTCAGCTGGTACTGCCTGAGCGTAAAGATGGCCAACCGGCACGGGCTACCTTCATGGAGCAGATGCAGGCATTGGGTATCGGCATCGGCTATCACTATCCGCCGATTCACCTGCTGAGCCTTTACCGCGAGCGCGGGTTCAAGGAGGGCATGTTCCCGGTGGCCGAACGGGTCGGTCGCCTGATTGTTTCGCTGCCGATGTTTACCGCCATGACTAAAGCGGATGTTGAGCGTTCGGTAGCAGCGGTCAAAGCCGTTCTAAAGCCATAAAACCTGTGGGAGCGGGCTTGCTCGCTCCCACATGGATTTCGCAGGGCGAAGATTATTCGCCGATAGCGGCTTTGTAGCCTGCCGCGTCGAGCAGCTTGTCCAGATCGCCAGCGTTGCTTGGCTTGAGCTTGAAGATCCAGGCGCCGTACGGGTCGGAGTTGAGCAACTCAGGGTTAGCGCTCAGTTCTTCGTTGATGGCAATCACTTCACCGGCAACCGGGGAGTAGATATCCGAAGCAGCTTTAACCGACTCAACCACACCGGATTGATCACCGGCAGCAAAGACTGTTCCGACTTCGGTCAGCTCAACGAACACCACGTCGCCCAAGGCTTCCTGAGCGTGATCGCTGATGCCCACGGTGACGGTGCCATCGGCTTCGAGACGGGCCCACTCGTGACTTTCGGCAAAACGCAGGTCGGCAGGAATATCGCTCATGTTCTGTGTCCTCAAGAGAATTGTCAGCGGTCGTTGCCCGCCAGAAAGGTTAGATCAAGGTTTTGCCATGGCGTACGAAGGTCGGTTTGACCACTCGAACCGGGTACCACTTGCCACGGATTTCCACTTCTGCGCGGTCGGCTGTCGCCATCGGCACGCGCGCCAGTGCTATCGACTTGCTAAGCGTAGGAGAGAAACTACCACTGGTGATCTCCCCTTCGCCAACATTGGCGATGCGGACCACTTGATGAGCGCGCAAAACTCCACGCTCCTCAAGGACCAGACCGACCAGTTTGTGCTGCACGCCACCCGCCTGTTCGGCTTCAAGAGCGCTGCGACCGATGAACTGGCGAGTGGCCGGTTCCCACGCAATGCTCCAGGCCATGTTGGAGGCCAGTGGTGAAACGTCTTGATGAATGTCCTGACCGTAGAGGTTCATGCCGGCTTCGACCCGCAGCGTATCGCGCGCGCCGAGACCGATCGGCGAGATGCCCGCGCCCACCAGATCGTTAAAGAATCCTGGCGCCTGATTGGCCGGCAGAACGATTTCCAGGCCATCTTCGCCGGTGTAACCCGTGCGCGCGATGAACCAGTCACCATCGGGCTGGCCTTCGAAGGGCTTGAGCATCTGAATCAGGTTGCCACGGGACTGGCTCACCAGTTCGGAGATTTTGTGCCGGGCCTGGGGACCTTGAATGGCCAGCATCGCCAACTCGGAGCGCTCGTTGAGCTGCACATCGAAACCATCGAGGTGAGCCTGCATCCAGGCGAGGTCCTGATTACGGGTGGAGGCGTTGACCACCAGACGATAACCGTCATCGAGACGGTAGACGATCATGTCGTCGACGATGCCGCCGCGCTCGTTGAGCATGGTGCTGTACAAGGCACGGCCAGGGCTGTGCAGACGTTCGACGTCATTGGCCAGCAAATGCTGGAGCCAGGCCTTGGCCTGAGGGCCGCTGACATCGATCACGGTCATGTGGGACACATCGAAAACCCCGCAATCGCGGCGCACCTGATGGTGTTCCTCGACCTGCGAGCCGTAATGCAAAGGCATATCCCAACCGCCAAAATCGACCATCTTCGCGCCAAGGGCGAGATGAAGGTCATACAGAGGCGTGCGCTGTCCCATGGGTTTCTCCTTCCGGGCGTGGCGAAGGTGCGGGCCGGTGCTGCACGGGGTGAAAGCCTTGAAATAGAAGGCTTTCAGCCGATTTCAGCTACCTGGTCTGTAGGACGGACCGCACCGAATGCCGCGCATTGTAGCCTCAAGGTGTAGGACTGGCACCTAGGCGTTTCGATGCGCTGAACGTCGAATCAATCCGATGACCGGTAGCAGGCCGACCAAAACCAAAGTCAAGGCCGGCAACGAGGCCCTCGCCCACTCACCTTCGCTGGTCATTTCGAAGATCCGTACCGCCAGCGTGTCCCAGCCAAACGGGCGCATCAGAAGGGTCGCGGGCATTTCCTTGAGCACATCGACGAACACCAGCAACGCAGCGCTCAACGTTCCTGGCAGCAATAACGGCAGATACACTTTGAAAAACAGTCGTGGCCCACTGACGCCAAGGCTACGTGCCGCTTCGGGCAAAGATGGCCGTATTCGCGCCAGACTGCTTTCCAGCGGCCCATAAGCCACCGCAATGAAACGCACCAGATAGGCCAACAACAACGCCGACAAACTGCCCAGCAGCAATGGCTTGCCGGCGCCCCCCAACCAACCCGACAACGGGATCACCAGTTCGCGGTCCAGGTAACTGAACGCCAGCATGATCGACACCGCCAGCACGGAGCCCGGCAAGGCGTAGCCGAGGTTGGCCAGGCTGATACCGGTGCGGATCGCTCGGGTCGGGGCCAGGCGCCGGGCAAATGCCAGCACTAAAGCAACACTGACGGTGATCAGCGCCGCCATGCCGCCCAGGTACAACGTATGGACGATCAACCCCGCGTAACGCTCATCCAGGTCGAAGCGCCCGCGCTGCCAGAACCACACCACCAGTTGAAGCACTGGAATGACGAAAGCGCAGGCGAACACCAGACCGCACCAACTCATGGCCGCCAGCGCCTTGAAACCGCGCAGGTGATACAGCGCCTTGACCCGTGGTCGTTCGTTGCTCGCCCGGTTGGCCCCGCGAGCACGGCGCTCGCCGTACAGCACGACCATCACCACCAGCAGCAACAGGCTGGCCAGTTGCGCAGCACTGGAGAGGCTGAAAAATCCGTACCAGGTCTTGTAGATGGCGGTCGTGAACGTGTCGAAGTTGAACACCGACACAGCGCCGAAATCCGCCAGGGTTTCCATCAGCGCCAGCGCCACGCCAGCGCCGATGGCCGGGCGCGCCATGGGCAACGCGACTCGCCAGAACGCTTGCCACGGGGATTGCCCCAGGACTCGCGCCGCTTCCATCAAGCCTTTGCCCTGAGCCAGGAACGCGGTTCGCGCCAACAGGTAAACGTAGGGATAAAAGACCAGCACCAGGACCAGAATCACACCACCGGTGGAGCGCACGCGCGGCAGCCTGAGGCCGGTGCCGAACCATTCGCGCAACAGGGTTTGCACGGGGCCGGCGAAATCCAGCAGGCCGACGAAGACGAATGCCAGCACGTAGGCGGGAATGGCGAAGGGCAGCATCAGCGCCCAGTCCAGCCAACGCCGACCGGGGAATTCGCAGAGACTGGTAAGCCAGGCCAGGCTCACACCCAAGAGCGTCACGCCGATACCGACGCCGAGCACCAGGGTCAGGGTATTGCCCAGCAGACGCGGCATCTGGGTATCCCAGAGGTGGGACCAGATCTGATGATCGATGGTTTGCCATGACAACAGCAAAACGCTAAGTGGCAGCAGGACCAGCGCAGCGATGGCGAAGATCAGGGGATACCAGCGGCGTTGGGCGGGGTGGGCCAAGAAAGGTCTCTCGCGGATAAATGGTGACGTGTAGGGATAACGCAAAAAGATCGCAGCCTCGTTTCACTCGACAGCTCCTACATGGGCACGCCATCCCAATGTAGGAGCTGTCGAGTGAAACGAGGCTGCGATCTCTTGATCTTTAGTTCCAGCCAGCCCGATCCATCATGCGAATCGCTTCAGCCTGACGCTTGCCTGCGATTTCCACCGGCAGCGTATCAGCCACAAACTTGCCCCAGCTCGCCACTTCTGCAGAAGGCTGAACCGCAGGGTTGGCCGGGAATTCCTGGTTCACGTCAGCAAAGATCTTCTGCGCTTCAGGTGTGGTCATCCATTCCACCAAGGCCTTGGCCGCTTCCGGGTGTGGAGCATGTTTGGTCAGGCCGATGCCCGACAGGTTCACGTGCACGCCACGGTCGCCCTGGTTCGGCCAGAACAACTTCACCGCCAGGTCAGGCTTCTGCTTGTGCAGACGACCGTAGTAGTACGTGTTGACGATGCCGACGTCGCATTGACCCGCGTTGATGGCCTCCAGCACCGCGATGTCATCCGAGAACACGTCGGTGGACAGGTTACTCACCCAGCCCTTGAGAATCTTCTCGGTTTTTTCGGCGCCGTGGACTTCGATCATCGTGGCGGTCAGTGACTGGTTGTAGACCTTCTTCGCTGTGCGCAGGCACAGGCGGCCTTCCCAGTTCTTGTCGGCCAGACCTTCGTAGGTGGTCAACTCGCCGGGTTTCACCCGATCGGTGGAGTAAGCGATGGTCCGCGCCCGCAGGCTCAGGCCAGTCCAGGCATGGGCGGAGGAGCGGTATTGCAGCGGGATGTTCGCGTCGATCACCTTGGAGGTGAACGGTTGCAGGATGCCCATTTGCTCGGCCTGCCAGAGGTTGCCGGCATCGACGGTCAGCAGCAGATCCGCGGTGGCGTTCTCGCCCTCGGCCTTGATCCGCTGCATCAGCGGCGCTTCCTTGTCGGTGATGAACTTCACCTGCACGCCGGTTTTCGCGGTGTAGGCATCGAAGACCGGCTTGATCAGCTCGTCGATACGCGAGGAGTAAACCACCACCTCGTCAGCGGCCTGGGCTGCGGTGCTGCCAATCAGGGTCAGGGCGAGTGCGGTCAGTAGACGCTTCGGTACCAACATGGGAGCGATCTCTCGATTGAAAAATTGAAGCCAAATGATATGGACTCACATTTAGCTTCTCAATCGAACAGTTCGCGGAGGCGTTACCAGATGTTGCGCGCAGCCCTGCAAGGGTGACTCAGGCCTTGGCGAGTGCCGGCAAATCCCCGGTCAATCCCAGTGCCTCACGCACAAACAGCGCCTTGGCTTCGGGCATCTGGTCGACCATCTTCAACCCGGCATTGCGCAACCAGCGCACCGGCAACGGATCGGCCTGGAACAGACGCTCGAAGCCTTCCATCGCCGCCATCAACGCCAGGTTGTGGGGCATGCGCCGACGTTCGTAACGGCTGAGCACTTTCACATCCGCCAGACGCTCACCACGCGTGGCCGCTTGCAACAGCACTTCGGCCAGCACGGCCGCATCGAGAAAACCAAGGTTCACGCCCTGCCCGGCCAATGGGTGAATGGTGTGGGCCGCATCACCGATCAACGCCAATCCTTCAGCCACATAACGCTTGGCATGACGCTGCCGCAGTGGCACGCACAAACGCGGGTCGGCGCTGAGCACGGTGCCAAGTCGGCCTTCGAAGGCCCGCTCCAGCTCTTTGCAGAAACCCTCGTCGTCCAGCGCCATCAGGCGTTCGGCTTCGCTCGGCGTGGTCGACCAGACGATCGAACACCAATCCTGCTGACCGTCACGCTCAAGCGGCAGAAACGCCAGCGGACCGTTGTCGGTGAAACGCTGCCACGCGGTCAGTTGGTGAGGTTTGGTGCTGCGCACGCTGGTGACAATCGCGTGGTGCATATAGTCCCACTCGCGCGTCGCCATGCCGGTCAGACGCCGAACGGCGGAATTAGCGCCATCCGCTGCGATCACCAAAGGTGCACGCAAGGTGCGACCATCGGCCAGGGTCAGCAGCCAGTCATCGCCGGAGCGACGCATTTGCTCCAGGCGCGCGTTGGCCAACATTCCGAGATCGCAGTCGTGCAAGCGGTCGAGCAAGGCGTCCTGAACCACGCGGTTCTCGACGATATGCCCCAGCACGTCGGCATGCACACTGGCCGCAGAGAAATGAATTTTCCCGGTGCCGCTGCCGTCCCAAACGTGCATGTCGGTGTAGGGGCTGCTGCGCCGATTGGCGATGCCGTCCCAGACGCCCAGACGTTCAAGAATCCGCTGGCTGGCAGCCGATAAGGCGCTCACTCGCGACTCGAACGACGCCTGGGCATCGAAGGGTTTGACGCTCATCGGGCTGCCGTCCAGCAGCAGGACTTCCAGCCCGCTGTCCTGCAACGCCAGCGCCAGGGCGCTGCCGACCATTCCGGCCCCGACAATCAGCAGATCTGCGCGCATTTCCATGCTTTAAGCCTGTCTCGCTTGCGGCTTGAGCCGCTTATAAAAGGATTTTCCGACCGCCACTTAAGCATCGGGACGCGTACCCAAACCCATGGCTTGCCGGGCGAACCAGCGTTTGGCCGGCGGCAGCAGATCGAGACCGAGCAGACCGATGTTGCGGCCCAGGGAAACCAGCGGTTGAGTGCTGCCGAACAAACGGGTGACCTGATCGGAGAAGCCCACGGTCAGGTTCTGATCCAGACGCTGACGCTCGCGGTAAGCCTGTAAGGTCGCAAAATCACCGGGAGATGTTTCGCTGGCCAGCAACGCATCGGCCAGCGCTTGAGCATCACGCAAGGACAGGTTGAAACCTTGCCCTGCAATCGGGTGCAAGCTGTGGGCAGCATTGCCGAGTATCGCCAGATGCGGACGCACCTGCTCTTCGGCCTCGATCAATGTCAGCGGGTACAAATGCCGCGCGCCAACCTGCTTCAAAGTGCCGAGACGATAACCGAACACGCCTTGCAACTCGCTGAGGAAGCTCTTTTCATCGAGGGCCGCCAGCCGTTGAGCGTCCATGCCCAATCGAGTCCAGACCAGCGCGCAGCGGTTTTCCGGCAACGGCAACAAGGCCATCGGCCCGTCATCGGTGAAACGCTCGAAGGCCATGCCGTTGTGCGCTTCACTCGGCGTGATGTTGGCAATCAACGCGCTCTGGTTGTACGGGCGTTTTTTGATGCCGATCCCCAATTGCTCGCGCAGGCCGGAACGGCCGCCATCGGCGAGTACCGCAAGATCGCATTCCAGAGTGGTTTCGTCGTTGAGGGTCAGGCGGTAGCCATCGATCAGCGGCTCCATGCGCGTGACTTCCGCCGGGCAACGCCAGCTGATCACGTCCTTGTCCAGCCCCTGCCAGAGGCATTGGCCGAGCCAGGCGTTTTCCACCACATAACCCAGCGCCGGAACGCCCTCTTCCATCGCCGACAATCGCGCGGTGGAGAAGCGCCCACGGTCGGACACATGAATCTGCTTGATCGGCTCGGCACGGCGGGAGATTTCCTGCCACACGCCCAACCGTTGATAAATCTGCTTGGCGCCGTAGGACAACGCCGAAGAACGGGCGTCGTAGCTCGGTTGATAAGTGTCGCCAGGGGCGAACGGTTCGATCAGCACGATCTTCCAGCCACGAGCCTTGGCTCCGGCCTGCAGTGCCAACGCCAGGCTGGCACCGACCAGACCACCACCGATGATTGCCAGATTGACTCGACTCATGCCGCTTGCGTCCGCGCGGCGGCCATCAAGGCCTCGATCTCGGCGACCGTTTTCGGTACGCCTTTGGTCAGGATTTCACAGCCGGTTTTGGTGACCACTACGTCGTCCTCGATGCGCACGCCAATGCCGCGCCATTTCTTCGCCACGTTCTGGTTGCCCGGGGCAATGTAGATGCCCGGTTCCACGGTCAGCGCCATGCCGACTTCCAGCACGCGCCATTCGCCGCCGACCTTGTATTCGCCGACATCATGCACATCCATGCCCAGCCAATGGCCGGCGCGGTGCATGTAAAACGCTTTATAGGCTTCGCTGGCGATCAACTCGTCGACGTCGCCCTGCAACAAGCCCAACTTCACCAACCCGGCAGTAATCACCCGGACTGTAGCTTCGTGGGCTTGATTCCAGTGTTTGTCCGGGGCGATTTCCGCAAATGCAGCTTCTTGCGACGCCAGCACCAACTCGTAGATCGCCTTCTGTTCCGCTGAATACTTACCGTTGACCGGCCAGGTGCGGGTGATGTCGCTGGCATAGCAGTCGATCTCGCAACCGGCATCGATCAACACCAGGTCGCCGTCCTTGAGCACCGCGTCATTCTGCTGGTAATGCAGGATGCAGCTGTTGCGCCCGGCGGCGACGATCGAACCGTAGGCCGGCATTTTCGCCCCGCCTTTGCGGAACTCGTAGTCGAGCTCGGCTTCGAGACTGAACTCATGCAACCCCGCACGGCAGGCCTGCATCGCGCGGATGTGCGCCTGGGCGGAAATCCGTGCGGCTTCGCGCATCACCTTCACTTCTGCCGCCGATTTATACAGGCGCATGTCGTGAAGCAGATGATCCAGGGCAACGAATTCGTTCGGCGGCTGGGCGCCGAGGTGCGCTTTAGAGCGGATCACGTTGATCCAGTCCATCAGGTGCCGGTCGAATTCCGGGTTGCTGCCCATGGCCGAATACACCCGGTCGCGACCTTCGATCAGGCCCGGCAGGATGTCGTCGATGTCAGTGATGGGGAAGGCGTCGTCGGCGCCAAAGTCGCGAATCGCGCCTTCCTGCCCGGCGCGCAAGCCGTCCCACAACTCTCGCTCGGCGTTGCGTTCACGGCAGAACAGTATGTATTCGCCATGCAAGCGCCCAGGCATCAAAACGATGACCGCCTGGGGCTCGGGAAAACCGCTGAGGTACTGGAAGTCGCTGTCCTGACGGTAAACGTGCTCGACGTCGCGGTTGCGGATCGCAACGGCGGCGGCGGGCAGGATGGCGATACTGTTGGGTTCCATCTGCGCCATCAGGGCCTTGCGGCGACGGCTGTATTCCGATTTCGGGATATGAATCATGGGCAGATGGCTTTCCCTGGCACGCGATTAATGCAACGACGGTTTGGCGGCAGCCGGCGCGTCCGGCTTTTTGGTTTCGGTGAACAGCAGCAGCGGCGCGACGCGCAGGTACTCCATCACTTCCATGTAATCGCTTTCGCCGTCGTCGGACTCTTCCAGGGCGTCTTGCACCTGTGAAATAGCCGCCAGGTCCTGAAGTACTTCGGTGGCCTCGGTGCTCAGCATGCTGCTGTCACGGCAGTTCAGGCCGAAACCGCTGAGGAAGCCCTGGCACCATTGGCCCAGTGCGGCGGCGCGGTCGGCCAGTGGCTCGTCATCGGTCGGCAGCAGCAGCACGACGGTCACGTCGTCGCCGGTAAGCTCGCCCTTGACCATCTCCTGCAAGCCGATCAAGGCGTTGCGGACATTATCCTGCGGCTCGCTTTCGAGCAGCTCGGCGGCATCAATCAGCCAGCCTTCGGCATCGAAACCGGCGCCGGCGCAACTGCGGCCGAGCAACAGGCCATGCAGTTCGGCAGGCGAGACGTTATGACCGCTGGAAGTCAGCAGTTTGGCGAAGGCTTGGTACGGGGAATTCTGAATGGGCATGGGCAGCTAGGCGCCAGACGGCGCTATGTCTAGAATGAAGGCCTTGTATCCTACATCGACAGACTCGCCAAGACTATTAAAGGCTGTCCGCCAGCACGGGTGCAGACCCTGCCACTCATCAGACACAACAGTGGACACAATGGAAGACACCGACCTGCAAGCGCTGATGGCCAGACTCGAATTGCTAATTACCCGCGTCGAGCAACTAAAGAGTCAAAACGGACTCCTATTAGCTCAGGAAAAGACCTGGCGCGAGGAACGCGCTCACCTCATTGAAAAGAACGAAATCGCCCGGCGTAAGGTCGAATCAATGATTTCGCGCCTCAAGGCCCTGGAGCAAGACTCATGAGTTCAAGCAATAGCGTTACCGTGCAGATCCTCGATAAAGAATATTCGATCATCTGCCCCCAGGAAGAGCGCAGCAACCTGGTGAGCGCCGCCCGTTACCTGGACGGCAAGATGCGCGAAATCCGCAGCAGCGGCAAAGTCATCGGCGCCGATCGCATCGCCGTGATGGCCGCCCTGAACATCACGCACGATCTCCTGCACAAGGAAGAACGCCCGGATGTGCAGGCCAGCGGATCGACCCGCGAGCAGGTTCGCGACCTGCTGGATCGCGTCGATCTGGTGCTCGCAACCGATCCGGACGTCACCAAGGGCTGAAACGCGAAACCGCTTGGGTTATACTCGCATCACTCCCTGGGGTGCTTGCCAGTTGGCGATGTCCCTGAGCCGATTTGCTATACCCTGGAGGTTGCACGTTGGGCTGGTGTGCATGTCCGCTAGACGGAAAGCCTTAAAGCCTACTGCATCTTCCACCTTGAACTTTCGGGTTCAAGGGCTAAGTCGACAGCGGTACATCCGGGGAGCCTGATTTCAGTCCGATGCCGGTTTAAATACCGGCATCGGCTTTTTTACGGGTACGCTTTATGTACCCGCACTGCCGAAGCCCGAATTCATGACCGAACCTGCGCTGCTGCCCCGCCCGCAACTTCGACGCATGCTGCGCAAAGCCCGCCGCGCACTGACAGCCAGTCAGCAGCGCCAGGCCGCTCGCGGGCTGTACACACAATTGGCCCAGCACCCGCTGTTTCGCCGCGCAAAACATATCTCCCTGTATCTGCCCACCGACGGTGAAATCGATCCGCGTGTTTTGCTGCGTGCCGCTCAGCGTCGTGGCAAGGCAACGTATCTGCCGGTGCTCAGCGCCTGGCCACGAACCAAAATGGTGTTCCAGCGAATTCGCCCCGGTGAAAAACTGAAACCCAACCGCTTTCGTATTCTCGAACCCCGGCACAACCTCGCCCGGCAACGCAAAGTCTGGGCGCTCGATCTGGTGCTGTTGCCTTTGGTGGGATTTGACGATGTCGGCGGACGCCTGGGCATGGGCGGTGGTTTCTATGATCGAAGCCTGGCGTACCTGGCACGACGTAAAAACTGGCGCAAGCCGACGCTATTGGGGCTGGCCCATGAATGTCAGAAGGTCGAGCGATTGGCTCAAGCGAGCTGGGATGTGCCGTTACAGGGAACGGTGACAGACAAGGCGTGGTATTTCGCCGGCTAGACGCCACTGGAACCAGCGGCGTCCGAAGACAGTTTCAGCGTTTGAAGGCCGGCGGCTGTTGTTGCTGCGCGATTTCGATCGGAGCGTCGGTCTTGTTGCTCCACAGGCTTTGGGCATAGCCGGTGGTCACGACGCCAAGGCCGAACAAAATAACCAAAATCCATAGTAAATCCGGTTTGCGTTTCATCGATTGCCCCCCAAAGGCACATCAACACGATGACAGCAGCGGTTTCCGTTGTAGGTGTAGGCCGTGCAGCAGCGTCAAGCTTAGAAGGCCGGCATTCTGCGACAACGTGAACCGACACGCAAACGCTGGCGTCAACCGACCGTCGGTTTGTCATAAAATTCCCCGACAACTTGCCCACCTACTTCGCAAGGAGCAAAAACCATGGCTTATTGGCTGATGAAATCCGAGCCCGACGAGCTCTCGATCAAGGGCCTGGAGACGCTTGGCAAAGCGCGCTGGGACGGGGTTCGCAACTACCAGGCACGTAATTTCCTGCGGGCCATGGCCGTGGGCGACGAGTTTTTCTTCTATCACTCCAGCTGCCCCGAACCGGGGATCGCCGGGATCGGAAAGATTGTCGAAGCCGCGTATCCGGACCCGACGGCGCTGGAGCCGGAGAGTCATTACTACGATCCGAAAGCCACGGCAGAGAAAAACGCCTGGAGCGCGATCGATGTCGCGCATGTCGAGACGTTCCCCAAGGTGCTTAAGCTGGATTATCTGAAACAGCAGGCGGCGCTGGCCGAGATGCCGCTGGTGCAGAAAGGCTCGCGATTGTCGGTGATGCCGGTGACGGCCGAGCAGTGGGCGGCGGTGATTGCGCTCAAGCCGTAAAATTTTCTGCGCCTCTCAGTTTGTCATCGCGGGCAAGCCCGCTCCCACAGGGTTCTGCAGTGAACACATGATTGCGCGTCACCATAAGTCCTGTGGGAGCGGGCTTGCCCGCGATAAGGCCAGCCCGGACAGCGAAAGACTTACTGGATGATCAGGTTGTTGAACAACAGATCCTCAACCACAGGCTTGCCGGTTTCGTCGTTCATGATTTGCTGGGTCTGCTTCAGGGCTTCCTGGCGCAGCTTTTCCTTGGCCTCGACGTTGTTCATCGCTTCAGTGGTCTGCTGGGCAAACAACGCCACCAGTTGATTGCGAATCAACGGCTCATTGGCTTTCACCAGTTTGGTCGCCTCATCACCGGTCACTCGCAATGCCACATCGGCCTTGTAGACCTTGAGCTTCGGCGTCCCGTCCAGCCCGTAGTTGCCCACGAACGGCGGGCTCAGGGTGATGTAATTGACCTTCGGAGCTGCACCTTCTTTGGCTTCTTCGGCCATCGCTGCCACAGGCAGAGACAGGGCCAGCAACAACATGATCCACGCTTTCACAATTCGCTCCTTATCCGGTTTGCGGCCTAGCATAACGACCCGCCGCTCAAGCACAAGCTTATGGCTGACTATCAGGGCCGGGCATGCTCGTTGACCCATCGACTCACACACCTACACTTATCGGCCATCACTCCCAAAGGAATAGCCCTGATGAAAGCCGTGCTGTGCAAAGCCTTCGGCCCTGCCGAATCGCTGGTGCTGGAAGACGTCGCCAGCCCTGTCGCGAAGAAGAATGAAATCCTGCTGGACGTGCACGCCGCCGGGGTGAATTTCCCGGACACGCTGATCATCGAGGGCAAATATCAGTTCAAGCCGCCCTTCCCGTTTTCCCCGGGCGGCGAAGCGGCTGGTGTAGTCAGCGAAGTAGGCGAAAAGGTCAGTCACCTCAAGGTCGGCGATCGGGTTATGGCGCTGACCGGCTGGGGCAGTTTCGCCGAACAGATCGCGGTGCCGGGCTACAACGTACTGCCCATCCCGCCATCGATGGACTTCAACACCGCTGCCGCCTTCAGCATGACCTACGGCACTTCGATGCACGCGCTCAAGCAACGGGGCAACCTGCAACCGGGTGAAACCTTGCTGGTACTCGGCGCTTCCGGCGGTGTCGGTCTGGCCGCCGTGGAAATCGGCAAAGCCATGGGCGCCCGCGTGATCGCCGCCGCCAGCAGCGCCGAAAAACTCGCGGTGGCCAAAGCTGCCGGCGCCGATGAGCTGATCAACTACAGCGAAACCAGTCTCAAGGACGAAATCAAGCGTCTGACCGACGGTCAGGGCGCCGACGTGATCTACGATCCGGTGGGCGGCGACCTGTTCGATCAGGCCATCCGCGCCATTGCCTGGAACGGCCGGCTGCTGGTGGTGGGTTTCGCCAGCGGTCGCATTCCCGAACTCCCCGTGAACCTGGCGCTGCTCAAAGGCGCAGCAGTGGTCGGCGTGTTCTGGGGCTCGTTCGCCCAGCGCCAACCGCAAGACAACGCGGCGAACTTCCAGCAATTGTTTGGCTGGTTTGCCGAGGGCAAGTTGAAGCCGTTGGTGTCGCAGGTTTATCCGCTGAGCAATGCGGCGCAGGCGATCAATGATCTTGGCCAGCGCAAAGCGGTCGGGAAAGTGGTGGTTCAGGTTCGCTGAGCCCCCCCCCAAAAAAAAGAAAGCGGTCTGGACTTCAAATGAAGTTGTTCAGACCGCTTTTTATTGTCCGGGACTAAAGCAACTTCCGAATATCCTCCGGCAGCAAACTCATGTACTTGCGGACAGGGCTCGCCCGGCAATCCCTGACAATTTTCGGCACCTGCTTATTCAGTTTGGCAATCAACGCCAGACGCTGCTCATTCGACAATTGATGTTTGATAAACGTATTCGACAGATAAGCACGAGTGTAATGAAACACGGATGAATCAACCCAGCCGTGCTCTGGGAAATCAACCAGTGATTCGTTGAGATCACGGCACCTCAATTCTTTAAGCCATTGGTTGGTATGAAGCGAAGTATCCGAACCGAGCGAAAACGCCATCGGCGCAATCACCACCAACTCAGCGGGCTTGCCCCCTTCAACCGTCCAAGGTTTGAACCGCCACTGCTCTATCGCAACCCTGACTGCTTCGGCAAAATCTGGATGATCGCTTTGCAAAATGCTCACATTGCTGACCGAGCCATCGGCATTGGCAGTGAACCTGACCCGAACTTCACCCGTTATCCCGGCCCTGAAAAGCGCCCTGGGGTAAATCGGCTTGGGATTGTTTTCCGGAATCAGAAACACTTCCTCGGCCCGAACACCGGCCGACACAACCAACAAAAGCACACACGCAAACCACCGCATAACCCCTCCCCTTCGCAACTGAAATGCCAGAGCTGGCAGCTGCGTAAAGGTTAAGGCTCGACGACTGGGAACAGAACGCCACGTCTTCCCATTCAAACGAAGGACATTTCCCAAAGCCGCGTCCTACGCTCGACCGAAATGCGGCATGTAGACCTGCAAGTAACGTTTCCCACAACGCCCTGCATTTATATCTGAGCGACATGTTCATAAAAGAACATGCAATCTCCAGCATTTCCACTATTTGGCCAATGCGAACCGGTGCTATTTTCGGTAACGAAACTGTAACATTCGCATCCGCAGTCAAAACAAGAAATCTGGAGCTCTTGAATGTTTGCTTTCTTTCGTCCTGCCGCACATCAGGCTCCATTGCCTGAAGAAGAAATAGACAGCACCTACCGACGCCTTCGCTGGCAGATCTTCGCCGGGATTTTCATTGGCTACGCGGGTTACTACCTGCTACGCAAGAACTTCACCCTGGCATTCCCGGATCTGATCGCCCAAGGCTATACAAAAGGCCAACTGGGCGTGGCGATGTCGGCGATTGCAATCGCCTACGGCCTTTCCAAGTTTTTGATGGGCATCGTGTCTGACCGCTCCAATCCGCGCTACTTCCTGCCTTTTGGCCTGGTGGTATCTGCCGGGGTGATGTTCGTTTTCGGTTTCGCACCGTGGGCGACGTCCAGCGTGACCATGATGTTCATCCTGTTGTTCATCAACGGCTGGGCGCAAGGCATGGGCTGGCCGCCGAGCGGGCGGACCATGGTGCACTGGTGGTCGCAGAAAGAACGCGGCGGCGTGGTGTCGGTCTGGAACACCGCGCATAACGTTGGCGGTGGCTTGATTGGCCCATTGGCCATTCTCGGTATGGGCTGGTTCAACGACTGGCACAGCAAGTTCTATGTACCGGCCGCCGTGGCGCTGCTCGTCGCCGTGTTTGCATTCATTGTGATGCGCGACACGCCGCAATCGACCGGCCTGCCACCAATCGAGAAGTACAAGAACGATTACCCGGAAGGCTACGACGCCAGCCACGAAGAAGAATTCAGCGCCAAGGACATCTTCGTCAAATACGTGCTGCGCAACAAAATGCTCTGGTTTATCGCCCTGGCCAACGTCTTCGTCTACCTGCTGCGCTACGGCATCCTGGACTGGGCGCCGACTTACCTCAAAGAGGTCAAGCACTTCGACTTCGACAAGACCTCATGGGCTTACTTCCTGTACGAGTGGGCAGGTATTCCCGGTACGCTGCTGTGCGGCTGGATGTCGGATAAGATCTTCCGCGGCAACCGTGGCCTTACCGGCATGGTGTTCATGGCGTTGGTGACCGTTGCGACGATCGTGTATTGGCTGAATCCGCCGGGCAACCCGATGATCGACATGATCTCGCTGTTCGCGATCGGCTTTCTGATCTACGGCCCGGTAATGCTGGTCGGTTTGCAAGCGCTGGAATTGGTGCCGAAGAAGGCTGCCGGTACGGCGGCGGGCTTTACCGGTCTGTTCGGTTACTTGGGTGGTTCAGTCGCGGCCAGTGCCCTGATGGGTTACACCGTGGACTATTTCGGTTGGGATGGCGGTTTCATCCTTCTGGTCGTCGCCTGCCTGCTGGCGATGGCGTTCCTGGCACCCACTTTGGGTCACAAGAACGTCGCCAGTCAGAGCCGCGAAGCAATCGCCTGATCGGCCTTTGATTTGCAGCGCTTGAGCCGCGCCTCCAGATTCCGGTCTGGCATGGCGTGGCTACGCAGGGCGTGGGCGGTCTGCTCGACATAATCGCGAGTCGTGCCGTAACGCCCGCAAGCGTTTTCGAACACGTGGCTCAGCACGTGATCCGGCAAGTTGCCCGCATAGCTGGGCAGATGCCGCTCCAATACAAACCCCAACGCCTGAACCTGACTTCCGTCTTCAAGACGGCAGTTGAGCCAGTGTGGGCGATAGGACGGGAATGGCATTTCGCGCTGCCAAAGTGCGTAAAGAGAGGCTTCAAGTTGTTCTTCGGGCAAGCGATAGGCGAAGCCGCTGCAAGAACCACCGCGATCCAGGCCAAATACCAGCCCAGGCACTTCGGGCGTGCCGCGATGTTCGTGGGACCACAAATACAAACCGCGATGGTAACCATGCACACGACCGCGCACTCGTTCCACCGCCGCGCATTCGGGACGCCAGATCAGCGAACCGTAAGCGAATAGCCACACCGGCCCGCCCTTGTGGCGCGCCATCGTCGACTGCATCGAGCTGAGTAATTGTTCGTGTGTGAGCTGCGGCCCCAGATCGAGCCGCGGAGGGTAAGCCAGATTCAAAAAAGCAGATTCAATGGCACTCATGGCGATGAAATTTCGGCCCTGCAATCATTACAAAATATAAGCGACATTCACGTTATAGAACATATAGCAGTAATACTAAAACGAAAAGTGCTAAGAGACGGTCGACCTTCCGGAGCAGCCATAAGCAATCAAATGCCGAAGCTGAAGGCCTGCCCATATACCCTAATATCATTTAGAAAAATTCTTAAATACCGGAATGAAATATACATAAGCATTAGCGCGTCTAGGATAATGCCCACTTAGGAGAAACTTCCTACACATCCTTCAGTTTTCCCGCCTGTCCGTTGCAGTATGTATTGCGTATAACGGCCACCCACAGGCGCAAGCCAAACTGCCTGACAGGCCTGAGCAATGAAAAAAACATGGATTTACGGATTACTTCTGGTGCTTATGGCGCAGCAGTCGCGGGCAGAGGACACCTCCGAGAAAGACACGGGCTCCTGGTATTTGCAGACTAGCGTCTATACCAAACACTACTCCGACGACCCCGACCACAATAACAACCAGGACCTCATCGGCCTTGAGCGTGAGCAAGCGTCCGGTTGGTTGTTTGGTGGCGCAACTTTTCGCAATTCGTTCAGCCAGCGTTCATATTATGCGTATGCGGGCAAACGCTACGAGAGCGCCGACTATCCCGTGTACGTCAAACTGAGTGGTGGTTTGCTACAAGGTTACACCGGCAAGTCTGAGGACAAGATTCCCCTGAATCACTTCGGCGTCGCGCCGGTGATCATTCCTTCAGTCGGTGCACACTACGGACCGTTGGCAGCCGAGCTGGTGTTGCTCGGCTTCAATGCCGTCATGGTGACGACCGGGGTGCGCTTCTAGAACGGTTCGCCCTACGATCGCGGCGCGTACGCAAATACATCCGCACGCATTTGATGAGCGTCCATCCCGGCGTTGACCAAAGCATCCAGCGTGCCGTAGACCATGGCCGGAGAACCGCTGGCGTAGACATGCAAGGCTTTCAGATCAGGGAAGTCCTCACACACCGCCTCATGCAGCATCCCACAGCGCCCCTGCCAGCCGCATTGATCGCTGACGACTTTATGCAGGAACAGATTGGGCAGTTTCAGCCATTCATCCCAATGTTCGATGGCATAAAAATCTTCAGGACGACGCACGCCCCAATACAGATGCACCGGATGTTTGAAACCCGTCGCACGGCAATGTTCGATCAGGCTATGGATCTGGCCCATGCCGGTGCCTGCGGCAATCAGCACCAACGGACCGTCCGGCAGTTCCGCCAGATGGGTGTCGCCGAACGGCATTTCGATCCGCACCATCGGGTTGCGTTGCAACTGGTCGATCAGGCTCAGCGCACTGCTTTCGCGCGCCAGCACATGGATTTCCAGATCACGCCCGCCATGCGGTGCCGAGGCCAGGGAGAACGCGGATTTCTCGCCACTGTCGCGCTCGATCATCAAGTACTGACCGGCGTGATAACGCGGTGGCTTACCGGCCGGTGCTCGCAGACGCACACGCCAGGTATCGCCGCCGACATCCCTGCATTCAATGACCTGACACGACAAGCTGCGCACCGGCAATTCTCCCAGCGCGAGCACGCCATCCCACAGCACGATGCAGTCTTCAAGCGGCTCCGCTATGCAAGTGTAGAACTCGCCATGGTCGCGCACACCGCCTTCCTGTTCGACGCGCCCTTCCACCAGCAGTGCGGCGCACACGTGGCAATTGCCGTTTCGACAGCTTTGCGGGCATTCATAGCCCAGACGCCGCGCGCCATCGAGAATCCGCTCGCCGGGCAGAATCTGTAGCACTGCTCCGGAGGGCTGCAAGGTTACACGCATCAATCTATTCCTAACTGATTCCAGATGGCATCGATCCGCTGGGTAACGGCTTCGTCCTTGACGATCACCCGGCCCCACTCGCGAGTGGTTTCGCCCGGCCATTTATGCGTGGCATCGAGCCCCATTTTCGAACCCAGGCCGGAAACCGGCGAGGCGAAGTCCAGGTAGTCGATCGGCGTGTTGTCGATCATCACCGTGTCGCGCTTGGGGTCCATGCGCGTGGTGATGGCCCAGATCACGTCGTTCCAGTCGCGTGCGTTGATGTCGTCATCAGTGACGATAACGAACTTGGTGTACATGAACTGTCGCAAAAACGACCAGACACCGAGCATTACCCGCTTGGCATGACCCGGATACGACTTCTTCATGGTCACGATGGCCATGCGGTACGAGCAGCCTTCGGGCGGCAGGTAGAAGTCGGTGATCTCCGGGAACTGCTTCTGCAGGATCGGCACGAACACTTCGTTCAGCGCCACGCCGAGAATCGCCGGCTCATCCGGCGGACGGCCGGTGTAGGTGCTGTGGTAGATCGGTTTGATCCGGTGGGTGATGCGCTCGACGGTGAACACCGGGAAGCTGTCGACTTCGTTGTAGTAACCGGTGTGGTCGCCGTACGGGCCTTCATCGGCCATCTCGCCCGGATGGATCACGCCTTCAAGGATGATCTCGGCGGTCGCCGGGACCTGCAGGTCGTTGCCACGGCACTTCACCAGCTCGGTGCGATTGCCGCGCAGCAGGCCGGCGAAAGCGTATTCGGAGAGACTGTCCGGCACTGGCGTCACCGCGCCGAGAATGGTCGCCGGGTCAGCACCCAGCGCCACGGACACCGGGAACGGCTGGCCAGGATGCTTCTCGCACCACTCGCGGTAATCCAGCGCGCCACCACGGTGGCTCAGCCAGCGCATGATGACCTTGTTGCGGCCAATCACTTGCTGACGGTAAATGCCGAGGTTCTGGCGATCCTTGTTCGGACCTTTGGTGACGGTCAGCCCCCAAGTGATCAGCGGGCCGACGTCGCCCGGCCAGCAGGTCTGCACCGGCAGCATCGCGAGGTCGACGTCGTCGCCTTCGATGACCACTTCCTGACACACCGCGTCTTTGACGACTTTCGGTGCCATGGCGATGATCTTGCGGAAGATCGGCAGCTTGGACCACGCATCCTTCAGGCCTTTGGGCGGCTCGGGTTCCTTGAGGAACGCCAGCAGCTTGCCAATCTCGCGCAATTCGCTGACCGCTTCTGCGCCCATGCCCAGCGCCACGCGCTCAGGGGTGCCGAACAGGTTGCCGAGCACCGGGATGTCATAACCCGTAGGGTTTTCGAAAAGCAGGGCCGGACCTTTGGCACGCAGGGTGCGGTCGCAGACCTCGGTCATTTCGAGCACTGGGGACACCGGAACCTGGATGCGCTTGAGTTCGCCGCGCTTTTCCAGGCCGCTGATAAAGTCGCGCAAGTCGCGATACTGCATGCGTGAGCCTCGTGTTGGCCGTGCCGTTCGGGGGTGGCAGTTTAGCGCCGAACCCCTCTATTCAGAACCACGAACTGGCCATTGATCAAAAATCAGATAGCAAAAAGCCGGGTTTCCCCGGCTTCTGCTGGTCTATCGACTTACTTGCGTTTCATCGACAGGAAGAACTCATCGTTGGTCTTGGTCGTTTTCAGCTTGTCGACCAGGAACTCGATGGCAGCGATTTCGTCCATCGGGTGCAACAGCTTGCGAAGGATCCACATGCGTTGCAACTCGTCGTCGGCTGTCAGCAACTCTTCGCGGCGGGTGCCGGAACGGTTGATGTTGATGGCCGGGAAGACGCGTTTTTCAGCGATACGACGATCCAGCGGCAGTTCCATGTTGCCCGTGCCTTTGAATTCTTCGTAGATCACTTCGTCCATCTTCGAGCCGGTTTCAACCAGCGCGGTGGCGATGATGGTCAGCGAACCGCCTTCTTCGATGTTCCGCGCGGCGCCGAAGAAACGTTTCGGTTTCTCCAGGGCGTGGGCATCGACACCACCGGTGAGTACTTTGCCGGAGCTCGGGATCACGGTGTTGTAGGCGCGAGCCAGACGGGTGATGGAGTCGAGCAGGATCACCACGTCCTTCTTGTGTTCGACCAGGCGCTTGGCCTTCTCGATCACCATTTCGGCAACCTGCACGTGGCGGGTTGGCGGCTCGTCGAACGTCGAGGCAACCACTTCGCCGCGCACGGTGCGCTGCATTTCGGTTACTTCTTCCGGACGTTCGTCGATCAGCAATACGATCAGATGAACTTCAGGATTGTTACGTGCGATGTTGGCTGCGATGTTCTGCAGCATGATGGTTTTACCGGCTTTCGGCGGTGCAACGATCAGACCGCGCTGGCCTTTGCCGATCGGGGCGCACAGGTCGATGACACGACCGGTCAAGTCTTCGGTGGAGCCGTTGCCGGCTTCCATCTTCATGCGCACGGTCGGGAACAGCGGGGTCAGGTTCTCGAAGAGAATCTTGTTTTTCGCGTTCTCGGGACGATCGTAGTTGATCGTGTCGACCTTGAGCAGCGCGAAATAACGCTCGCCTTCCTTTGGAGGACGGATCTTGCCAACGATGGTGTCACCGGTGCGCAAGTTGAAGCGACGGATCTGACTCGGCGAGACGTAGATATCGTCTGGGCCGGCGAGATAGGAAGCGTCAGCGGAGCGAAGGAAGCCGAAGCCGTCCTGGAGAATCTCCAGCACGCCATCACCGGAGATTTCCTCGCCGCTTTTAGCGTGCTTTTTGAGCAGGGAGAAAATCACGTCCTGCTTGCGCGAACGGGCCATATTTTCTATGCCCATCTGTTCGGCCAATTCGAGCAGTTCGGTAATCGGCTTTTGCTTGAGTTCAGTCAGATTCATATAGGAATGACGTAATCATTTATGGAGGGGGGGAAATTAAGCTTTTGGCTTAATGAGGCCGCGCCGCAGAGAAGGCGACAGGATCGCGTACTTATTCGAAAAGGAGTGCGTCGGCGACGGCTAGCAGGGGGCAGTGGAGAAACCAGTGCGGGGCCGAATGTACCACCTGAGTTTCGGAGCGTCTAGCCCTCAATAACGAAAAGGCCCCGCAATGTGCGGGGCCTTTTTGATGACGCTTTAAACGACGCTTAGATGTTGGCGTCGAGGAAAGCAGCCAGTTGCGACTTCGACAGTGCGCCGACCTTGGTCGCTTCAACGTTGCCGTTCTTGAACAGCATCAGAGTCGGGATACCACGCACGCCGTGCTTGGCCGGAGTTTCCTGGTTCTCGTCGATGTTCAGTTTGGCAACGGTCAGTTTGCCTTTGTAGGTTTCAGCAATTTCGTCCAGAACAGGAGCGATCATTTTGCAAGGGCCGCACCATTCAGCCCAGTAGTCGACCAGTACAGCGCCTTCGGCCTTGAGGACGTCGACGTCGAAGCTAGCGTCGGTGACGTGTTTAATAAGATCGCTGCTCATGGAAGTCTCCAGGTTGTAAGCAAAAAAACGTGGCCCATCATAGCTGCCCTTCCCTCGTTCAGGAAGGTGCAGATGATTGAGTCTCGCTATGGTGCCGCATGAGTTTGGGTATAGACCAAGTCACGAGGTGGCGGGAGCGACGAAGGCAATTCCGGTGCGCAGGGCTGCATTGCGCACATGCTCCTGCATGGCCTTCTGCGCCGCGCCAGACGCCCGCCGGGCCAGTGCGCGGAGGATTTTGCGGTGTTCCTGCCAGGTTTCCATGGCCCGTTCCGCCCGGATGAACGGTAGTTTCTGGCTCTCTAGAAAGATGTCGGCGCTGGCCGTCAGGATGCTCAGCATCGCCTGATTGCCGCTCGCCAGCAGGATGCGCCGGTGAAACTCGAAATCCAGTCGCGCCGCGGCCTCGAAGTCGCCGGCCTTCAATTCGAGGCGCATGGCGGCGACGTTATCTTCCAGTGCATCGAGCTCGTGAGTACTCAGGGTCACCGCCGCCAAACCGGCGGCAAAACCTTCCAGGGCATAGCGCAACTGGAAGATATCGAGCGGCGAGGCCTGGGCCGCGAACGGCCAACTCAGCGCCGCATCACCTCGCGGCAAATCAACCGGTGACTGCACGAACACGCCTTTGCCCGGCTGGATGCTGATCACCCCCAATGCACTCAATGACGACAACGCTTCGCGCAGCGATGCCCGACTGACCCCTAATTGCACCGCCAAATCCCGTTGCGAGGGCAAGGCATCCCCAGGCCCGAAGCCCTGTTCGGTGATCAGTTTACGGATGGCTTGCAGCGCCACTTCAGGTACGGCGCGAGAGATCGAGTTCATGGTTTTTCAGACGAACCAGGCCAATGAGCGGTTAGTTGTAAAGCTATTCGCGACGCCCGGCAAGTCGTGCCCCATGGGGGTTCGGCGAATTTCGGCGATGCGCTATCGGGGTGCGAAACCGTGCACGACTGTTCAGACCAGTAAGACCGATAAACGCCAGTAAAACCGTGGCCTGGCGCCCCCAAAACCCGATATTGGCACGGCCCATGCTCTGTCGATCCGCAGAATTCACTTCTCGCCGATTCGGAGATTTGCCATGACCCAGCGTTACAGCGCCCTCCTCGCCGCCCTGTTTGCCAGCCTGATGCTGAGCCAGGCGCCCGCCCACGCCGACGGTCTGGAGGATGTGGTCAAGCGCGGCGTCCTCAAGGTGGCCGTGCCTCAGGACTTCCCGCCCTTCGGCTCGGTCGGCCCGGACATGAAACCGCGCGGCCTCGATATCGACACCGCCAAGCTGCTGGCCGACCAACTCAAGGTCAAACTCGAACTGACGCCGGTCAACAGCACCAACCGCATTCCGTTCCTGACCACCGGCAAGGTCGACCTGGTGATCTCCAGCCTCGGCAAGAACCCCGAGCGCGAAAAGGTTATCGATTTCTCCCGTGCCTACGCGCCGTTCTACCTCGCCGTATTCGGTCCACCAGACGCCAGCATCAAAAGCCTGGACGACCTCAAGGGCAAAACCATCAGCGTCACCCGTGGCGCCATCGAAGACATCGAGCTGACGAAAGTCGCGCCCGAAGGCGTGACCATCAAGCGTTTCGAAGACAACAACTCGACCATCGCCGCTTACCTCGCCGGGCAAGTTGACCTGATCGCCAGTGGCAACGTGGTGATGGTGACCATCAGCGAACGCAACCCGAAACGCATTCCGGCGCTGAAAGTGAAGCTCAAGGATTCGCCGGTCTACGTCGGCGTAAACAAAAACGAGCCGGCGCTGCTGGACAAGGTCAACCAGATCCTCGCCACCGCCAAGACCGACGGCGCGCTGGAGAAGAACTCCCGGACCTGGCTCAAAGAGCCGCTGCCGGCCGATCTCTGATCGTCGTTGCGACGCCGTTTAAACAAGGAGCCTGAACATGGCTTATCAGTTCGATTTCGTACCGGTGGTGCAAAACACCGACCTGCTGCTGCGCGGTGCGCTGTTCACCCTTGAACTGACGGCCATCGGCGCGGTGCTCGGAGTGGGTCTGGGCATCGTCGGGGCGCTGGTGCGGGCGTGGAACATCCGTCCGTTCGCCGGCATTTTCGGGGTCTACGTCGAGTTGATCCGCAACACGCCATTTCTGGTGCAGTTGTTTTTCATCTTCTTCGGTCTGCCGTCACTGGGCGTTCAGATTTCCGAGTGGCAGGCGGCAGTGCTGGCGATGGTGATCAACCTCGGCGCCTATTCCACCGAGATCATCCGCGCCGGCATTCAAGCCATCCCTCGAGGACAGCTTGAAGCCGCTGCGGCGCTGGCGATGACGCGCTTCGAAGCCTTTCGCCACGTGGTGCTGCTGCCGGCGCTAGGCAAGGTTTGGCCGGCATTGAGCAGCCAGATCATCATCGTGATGCTGGGTTCGGCGGTCTGCTCGCAGATCGCCACCGAAGAGCTGAGCTTCGCCGCCAACTTCATTCAGTCGCGCAACTTCCGCGCCTTTGAAACCTACGCCCTGACCACGCTGCTCTACCTGTGCATGGCGCTACTGATCCGCCAATTGCTGAACTGGATCGGCCGCCGTTTTGTCGCAAGGAGCAGCCAATGAGCGATTTCACCTTCTGGGACGTCGTACGCAACCTGCTCACCGGCCTGCAATGGACCCTGGCGCTGTCGCTGGTGGCGTTTATTGGCGGTGGACTGATCGGCTTGCTGATCATGGTCATGCGCATCTCAAAAAAATCCCTGCCGCGCAGCTTCGCCCGCACCTACATCGAACTGTTCCAGGGCACACCGCTGTTGATGCAGCTGTTTCTGGTGTTCTTCGGTGTGGCGTTGGCCGGGGTTGAGATTTCGCCGTGGATGGCCGCGGCGATTGCCCTGACGCTGTTCACCAGCGCCTACCTGGCGGAGATCTGGCGCGGTTGCGTCGAGTCGATCCCCAACGGCCAGTGGGAAGCTTCATCAAGCCTGGCGCTCAATCCTCTGGAGCAACTGCGCTACGTGATCCTGCCGCAAGCGCTGCGGATCGCCGTGGCGCCGACCGTGGGCTTCTCGGTGCAAGTGGTCAAAGGCACCGCCGTCACCTCGATCATCGGCTTCACCGAACTGACCAAGACCGGCGGCATGCTCGCCAACGCGACCTTCGAACCGTTCATGGTCTACGGCCTCGTGGCCCTTGGTTATTTCCTGCTCTGCTACCCCTTGTCCCTCAGTGCCCGCTACCTGGAAAGGAGACTGCATGCCTCTGCTTAGAATCTCGGCCCTGCATAAATATTACGGCGACCACCATGTGCTCAAAGGCATCGACCTGAGCGTCGAGGAAGGCCAGGTGGTGGCGATCATCGGCCGCAGCGGCTCGGGGAAATCCACTTTGCTGCGCACCCTCAATGGTCTGGAATCGATCAACGACGGCGTGATTGAAGTCGACGGCGACTACCTCGACGCCGCCCGTGCCGATCTGCGCAGCTTGCGACAGAAAGTCGGAATGGTGTTTCAGCAGTTCAACCTGTTTCCGCACCTGACGGTCGGCGAGAACGTGATGCTCGCGCCGCAGGTGGTGCAGAAAGTACCGAAAGCCAAAGCGACCGAACTGGCGCGGGAGATGCTGGAGCGGGTCGGGCTGGGGGAGAAATTCGATGCCTTCCCGGATCGGTTATCTGGCGGGCAGCAACAGCGGGTGGCGATTGCCCGGGCGCTGGCGATGTCGCCGAAGGTCTTGCTGTGCGATGAAATCACCTCGGCGCTGGACCCGGAATTGGTCAATGAAGTGTTGAGCGTGGTTCGGCAACTGGCCAAGGAAGGGATGACGTTGATTATGGTCACCCATGAGATGCGTTTTGCCCGGGAGGTTGGGGACAAATTGGTGTTCATGCATCAGGGCAAGGTGCATGAGGTCGGGGATCCGAAGGTGTTGTTTGCCAATCCGCAAACGGCGGAGCTGGCGAATTTCATTGGGACGGTTGAGACCGTCGGCTAACCCTTGTGGCGAGGGTGCGCTGGATCAAGGCATTGAACACTGCGCGTTGGCGGCAGCGTTTGATCGTGGCACGATGTCGAGGTTATCGACCGAGACCCCCTGACCATGCCGCAATCCCAAGCCAAGAATCTGTCCCTGATCGCCGCAATCGACCTGGGCTCCAACAGCTTTCACATGGTCGTGGCCAAGGCCCAGAACGGCGAAATCCGTATTCTCGAACGTCTCGGGGAGAAGGTTCAGCTGGCCGCCGGCATCGACGATGAGCGTCAGCTCAGTGAAGAATCCATGCAACGCGGGCTCGATTGCCTGAAGCGTTTTGCCCAACTGATCAACGGTATGCCGCCCGGCGCCGTGCGAATCGTCGGCACCAACGCCCTGCGTGAAGCCCGTAACCGTGGCGAATTTATCCGCCGCGCTGAAGAAATTCTCGGCCACCCGGTGGAAGTCATCTCCGGCCGTGAAGAAGCACGCCTGATTTACCTCGGCGTTTCCCACACCCTCGCCGACACTCCGGGCAAACGCCTGGTGGCCGACATCGGCGGCGGCAGTACCGAATTCATCATCGGCCAGCGCTTCGAGCCGCTGCTGCGCGAAAGCCTGCAAATGGGCTGCGTCAGCTACACCCAGCGCTATTTCAAGGACGGCAAGATCACCCCGGCCCGCTACGCCCAGGCGTACACCGCGGCGCGGCTGGAGATCATGAGCATCGAACACGCCCTGCATCGCCTGACCTGGGATGAAGCCATCGGCTCCTCGGGCACCATTCGCGCCATCGGCCTGGCGCTGAAGGCCGGCGGGCATGGCACGGGAGAGGTCAACGCCCAGGGTTTGGCCTGGCTCAAGCGCAAGCTGATCAAGCTCGGCGACATCGAGAAGATCGACTTCGAAGGCATCAAGCCTGACCGCCGGGCGATCTTCCCGGCGGGCCTGGCAATTCTCGAAGCGATCTTCGACGCACTCGAACTGCAACGCATGGACCACTGTGAAGGCGCCCTGCGTGAAGGCGTGCTCTATGACCTGCTAGGCCGCCATCATCACGAAGATGTCCGTGAGCGCACCCTCAGCTCGCTGATGGAGCGTTATCACGTCGACCTGGAACAAGCGGCGCGGGTTGAGCGCAAGGCGTTGCATGCGTTCGATCAAGTCGCCGAAGATTGGGATCTGGATGACGGCGTCTGGCGTGAACTGCTGGGCTGGGCCGCCAAGGTCCATGAAGTGGGCCTGGACATCGCTCACTATCAGTATCACAAGCACGGCTCCTACCTGATCGAGCATTCAGACCTGGCCGGATTCTCCCGCGAAGACCAACTGATGCTGGCGTTACTGGTGCGTGGCCACCGCCGCAATATTCCCCGGGACAGGTTTGCGGATTTTGGTGACGAGGGCATCAAGCTGATTCGCCTGTGCGTACTGCTGCGCTTTGCGATCCTGTTCCATCACATCCGCGGCACCCAGGAAATGCCCCAGGTCGTGCTGCAGGCCAATGGCGACAGCCTGGATGTGTTGTTCCCGGAAAACTGGCTGGACGAAAACCAACTGACCCAGGCCGACTTCGCCCTGGAAGCAGAGTGGCTGACCCGCGTCGGCTTTGTGCTTAACGTCCGCTAACACCGTTTCTGTGGAGAGGGGATTTATCCCCTCACCACAGGTAAGTAGCTAGAACCAAAAAGGGCGATCCATATGGATCGCCCTTTTTTTGCCCATCCGAATCTGCGTTAACGAACAGTCAGAATCGGGCTACCCAAGCGCTCCAGCAAAGTCGCCTGCGCGCTGCGCGGGTTCTGGTTGCCGGTCGGCGTGTTGCGGATGTAACGACCGTCCGCCTGCAGGCTCCAGCTGTGAGTGTTATCAGTGAGATAAAGCTCCAGCTCTTTCTTGACCCGCAAGATCAGCTTCTTGCCCTCGACCGGGAAGCAAGTCTCGACGCGCTTGTCGAGGTTGCGCTCCATCCAGTCGGCGCTGGACAGGAACATCTGCTCTTCGCCGCCATTGAGGAAGTAGAAGACCCGGGTGTGCTCCAGGAAGCGACCGATGATCGAGCGCACGTGGATGTTGTGCGAAACCCCGGCGATGCCCGGACGCAAGCAGCACATGCCACGCACCACCAGATCGATACGCACCCCGGACTGACTGGCCTTGTACAGCGCGCGGATGATCTTCGGGTCGGTCAGCGAGTTGAATTTGGCGATGATGTGCGCCGGTTTGCCGTCGAGGGCGAACTGGGTTTCGCGGGCAATCATGTCGAGCATGCCCTTCTTCAACGTGAACGGCGCGTGCAGCAGCTTTTTCATGCGCAGGGTTTTACCCATGCCGATCAGCTGGCTGAACAGTTTGC
Source organism: Pseudomonas silensiensis (assembly GCF_050434865.1). Lineage (NCBI taxonomy): Bacteria > Pseudomonadati > Pseudomonadota > Gammaproteobacteria > Pseudomonadales > Pseudomonadaceae > Pseudomonas > Pseudomonas silensiensis. Next base: position 285,754 of record NZ_JBNDJH010000007.1, on the reverse strand, counting down.
CGACGTCTTCGCACAAAGCATCGTCGGACGTCAGCAAGCTGTAGTCGGTGTACAGACGGGCGTTGGCCGCGTGGTAGTTGCCGGTACCCAAGTGGGCGTAACGGACAATCTCGCCGGCTTCGCGACGCAAGATCAGCATCATCTTGGCGTGGGTCTTGAAGCCGACCACGCCGTAAATCACCACCGCACCGGCCGCTTGCAGACGGCTGGCCAGTTGCAGGTTGGACTCTTCGTCGAACCGCGCACGCAACTCGATCACCGCAGTAACTTCCTTGCCGTTACGCGCTGCATCGACCAGCGCATCGACGATTTCCGAGTTGGCGCCGGAGCGGTACAGGGTCTGACGGACCGCCAATACATGCGGGTCCTTGGCGGCCTGGCGCAGCAGGTCGACCACCGGAGTGAAGGACTCGAACGGGTGCAGCAACAGGATGTCCTGCTTGCTGATCACGCTGAAGATGTTCTCGCTGTTCTGCAGCAGTTTCGGGATCTGCGGGGTAAACGGCGTGTATTGCAGCGCTCGCTGACTGTCCAGGCCGGTGATGCTGAACAGGCGGGTCAAGTTGACCGGACCGTTGACCTGATACAACTCGGTCTCGTGCAGGTTGAACTGCTTGAGCAAGTAGTCGGACAAGTGTTTCGGGCACGTATCGGCGACTTCCAGACGCACCGCGTCACCGTAGCGACGGGAGAACAACTCGCCGCGCAGGGCGCGGGCCAGGTCTTCTACATCTTCGGTGTCGACGGCGAGGTCGGCGTTTCGGGTCAGACGGAACTGGTAGCAGCCCTTGACCTTCATGCCCTGGAACAGGTCATCGGCGTGCGCATGGATCATCGACGACAGGAACACGTAGTTGTCGCCAGAGCCGCCCACTTCTTCCGGCAACTTGATGACGCGCGGCAGCAGACGTGGCGCCGGGATGATTGCCAGACCGGAATCGCGGCCGAAGGCGTCGATACCTTCGAGCTCGACGATGAAGTTCAGGCTCTTGTTCACCAGCAACGGGAACGGGTGCGTCGGGTCGAGGCCGATCGGGGTAATGATCGGCGCGATCTCGTCGCGGAAATAGCGGCGCACCCAGGTTTTGATCTTGGTGGTCCAGTGACGCCGGCGGATGAAGCGGACCTGATGCTTTTCCAGTTCCGGCAACAGAATGTCATTGAGGATCGCGTACTGGCGGTCGACGTGACCGTGCACCAGTTCGCTGATGCGCGCCAGGGCCTGGTGCGGTTGCAGACCATCGGCGCCAGCCTGTTCACGGGCGAAGGTGATCTGCTTCTTCAGGCCGGCCACACGAATCTCGAAGAACTCGTCCAGGTTACTGGAGAAGATCAGCAGAAACTTCAGCCGCTCCAGCAACGGGTAGGACTCATCCAGCGCCTGCTCCAGCACGCGAATGTTGAACTGCAGTTGCGAGAGCTCGCGATGGATGTACAGGCTGCTGTCATCCAGGCCGGGAATGGCAATCGCTGGCGCCGCTATTGCGGGCTCGGCCACCACCGCCGGAGCAACAGGCTCCAGTTCCGGCGGGGTTTCAGCGATTTGCTCCACCACAGGTTGAGCGTCTTTTACGGCAACTTCAGTGAGCACTTCGGTATTCATCGAATGTTCCTGGGAGGGCTATTTTTGCTCTCGTAACAATTGAGCAGCACGGACGGCAAAGTAAGTCAGGATGCCATCAGCGCCTGCACGTTTAAAAGCGGTCAGGGATTCGAGGATAACCCCTTCGCTCAACCAGCCATTCTGGATCGCCGCCATGTGCATGGCATATTCACCGCTGACCTGATAAACAAAGGTCGGCACTTTAAATTCTTCTTTGACCCGGTAGAGGATGTCCAGATACGGCATGCCTGGCTTGACCATGACCATGTCCGCGCCTTCTGACAAGTCCGCCGCTACTTCATGCAGGGCTTCATTGCTGTTGGCCGGGTCCATCTGATACGAGGCCTTGTTGGCCTTGCCCAGGTTCAGCGCCGAACCGACCGCATCGCGGAACGGGCCGTAATAGGCGCTGGCGTACTTCGCCGAGTAGGCCATGATCCGCACGTTGACGTGATCGGCCAGTTCCAGTGCTTCGCGGATTGCCTGGATGCGACCGTCCATCATGTCCGACGGCGCTACCACCTGAGCACCGGCTTCGGCGTGGGACAGCGCCTGCTTGACCAGTGCGTCGACGGTGATGTCGTTCTGCACGTAGCCTTCTTCGTCGAGGATACCGTCCTGGCCATGAGTGGTGAACGGGTCCAGGGCGACATCGGTGATTACGCCCAGCTCAGGGAACTGCGCACGCAACGCGCGGGTGGCGCGCTGGGCAATCCCGTTCGGGTTCCAGGCTTCGGCGGCATCCAGAGACTTGAGCTCCGGCGGCGTCACCGGGAACAACGCCAATGCCGGAATCCCCAGCTCGACCCACTTGGCCGCTTCTTCAAGCAACAGATCGATGGTCAGGCGCTCGACGCCTGGCATCGACGCCACCGCTTCGCGACGGTTTTCACCGTCCAGCACGAACACCGGCAGGATCAGATCGTCGACGGTCAGAACGTTTTCACGGACCAGTCGACGCGAGAAATCATCACGACGATTGCGACGCAGGCGGGTTGCTGGAAACAAACGGTTGGCGGGGGTAAAGCTCACGGCAGACTCCTGAGCCCGCGCTGGCGGGCGAGCGTGACAGTTATAAGCGGCCATTATGACGAACGTATTACAGTTGTGCGCACCCCTGTGACAGGTAGTCGCATTCCATTGTCGTTGTAGGAAATGTTCACGTCGAGACACATTTGGACACTTTCATGAATGTTCCCGAAGGGTTAGGCTGCGCGTTCATTTCGCCAGCATCCAGACAATGCTCCAACAATTTCTTCAGGAATTCGGCTACTTCGCCCTCTTTCTCGGCACGTTTTTCGAAGGCGAAACCATTCTGGTGCTCGCAGGCTTCCTCGCGTTCCGCGGATACATGGACCTCAAAGTGGTTATGATCGTGGCGTTCCTCGGCAGTTATGCCGGTGATCAGCTGTGGTATTTCCTGGGGCGCAAGCACGGCCGCAAGTTGCTGGCGCGCAAACCGCGCTGGCAATTGATGGGTGACAGGGCGCTGGAACACATCCGCAGGCACCCGGACATCTGGGTACTGAGCTTCCGCTTTGTCTATGGCCTGCGCACGGTGATGCCAGTGGCGATCGGCCTGTCGGGCTATCCGCCGGGACGTTATCTGCTGCTCAACGGGATTGGTGCCGCGATCTGGGCCGCCGCGCTGGCTGCTGCCGCGTATCACTTCGGTGCAGTGCTCGAAGGCATGCTGGGCAGCGTCAAGAAGTACGAACTGTGGGTGCTTGGTGCCCTGCTGATACTGGGCTTTTGCCTGTGGTTACGCCGACGCCTCAAGAACGCCCGTCTGGCGAAGAAGATCTACGCCGACGAGCAGGCCTTGAAAGCGGAACAAGCCAAAACCAACGAACCTACGACGCCAGTCGAGTGAAACGGTTTCTGCAACAGTAGAGACCGATACCACTGAGCAGGCTGTAACTCAGCAGGCCGACCCAGCCCACTGCGCTGGCCGGCCACAGCCCGACGACCGGCGCCAGCCACACCAGCGGCACATTCGACGCCAGGCGCAGCAGCTCCAGCTTCAGCGCCCACGGGCGATTCTCCAGGACCACGCCCAACGTAAACAAACCCAGCGCCACGGCACTCCAGCCGAGCACCAGCGCGGCGGTTGGCAAACTTTGCTCCAGGTTCATCAAGTAGCTGCCCAGCGCGATGTAGACGCAGAACTGCAATACGACGTAAAGCTGCTGACGCCCGTCCAGCGGCACCTCGAATTTACGGAACTGACTCAGGTCGGACTTGTTCATCGGGTATTTGGCGGCCACATCCGCCGGCCGCCAACCGGTGCGCATGAACCAGATGCGCAGCTTGTCCCATTTGCTTTGCGCACGCCGCGCGTCATCCCACAGCTGCGCGTAGAACTGCACGTTCGCCCACAACGGATTCCAGCTCGCCAGCGGCGTGGTGACGCCGAAAATCACCGGTTCGTTGTCGTCCTCTTCCTGGAACGAGCCAAATAGACGGTCCCAAATAATGAACACCCCGCCGTAGTTGCGATCCATGTAGAGAGCGTTCTGTGCATGGTGGGCCCGATGATTGGACGGCGTGACAAAGAACCACTCGAACCAGCCGAGCTTTGGAATGTGTTTGGTATGCACCCAGAATTGGTACAGCAAGTTCAGCGAGGCGACGCTGATGAACACCAGCAGCGGCACGCCGAGCACAGCCATCGGCAGGTAGAAGATCCAGCTCAGCAGGAAGCCGGTACTGGTCTGGCGCAGAGCCGTGGACAGGTTGTAGTCCTCGCTCTGGTGATGCACCGAATGCGCCGCCCAGAGGATGTTGCGTTCGTGGCCCATGCGATGCAGCCAGTAGTAGCAGAAGTCGTAGAGGACAAAGGCAAAGATCCAGACCCAAACGCTGTCTGCCGAGAGCTGGAACAGCGCCAGATGCTTGAGGGCAAACGCATACGTCACCAGGCCGACGCCTTTGGTCAACAGGCCGGTGGTGGTCGACAGCACGCCGGTGCTCATGCTGTTGATCGCGTCCGCCACGCGATAATTGCTCACTCCGCGCCAACGGTCAGCCAGCAGTTCGACGGCTATCAGCACAAAGAAAAACGGCACCGCATACAGAATGAAGTCCATGACGCGCCCTGATCGGAATCTTGAGGACAGATCCTAGGTGTAGCCGCGAATTAACCCTATGGCAACGAGTGACAAATTAGTGGACATTTAACGCCATGAATCTGGAGAAAAGCCCATGAGCAAAAAAATTGCAGTGATCCTATCCGGCTGTGGCGTGTACGACGGCGCCGAGATCCACGAAAGCGTGATCACCCTGCTGCGTCTGGACCAGCGGGGGGCTCAGGTGCAGTGTTTCGCACCGAACATCGCGCAGCTGCACGTGATCAATCACCTGACCGGCGAAGAAATGCCCGAGTCACGCAATGTACTGGTGGAGTCGGCGCGGATCGCCCGGGGCAATATCAAGGATATCCGCGAAGCGGACGTGGAAGACTTCGATGCGCTGATCGTGCCTGGTGGTTTCGGGGCGGCCAAGAACCTGTCGAACTTCGCCGTCGAAGGCGCCGGCTGCACCGTGCAACCGGAAGTCCTGGCGCTGGCTGAAGCCTTTGCCGAGGCCGGCAAACCGGTCGGGCTGATCTGCATCTCGCCGGCGCTCGCGGCGAAGATTTATGGACCGGGCGTGACCTGCACCATCGGCAACGACGCCGATACTGCCGCCGCCATGAACAAGATGGGCGCTACACACGCAGACTGCGCGGTCACTGACATCGTTGAAGACAAAGCACGCAAACTGGTCAGCACCCCGGCATACATGCTGGCGCAATCGATCAGCGAAGCGGCGTCAGGCATCAACAAACTGGTCGACCGGGTACTCGAACTGACCCACGAAAACGACGCCTGACATTGTTCGATGAAGGGCTTTTGTGGCGAGGGAGCAAGCTCCCTCGCCACAAGAACAGGGTTTGTTCAGGCTTTACGGGAAAGTCGCGTGAGGATCCGGTCCAGCGCATTGGCAAACGCCTGCTTCTCACGCTCGCCAAATGGCGCTGGCCCGCCACTCATCTGCCCCTGTTCACGCAAATCGGTGAACAGGTTACGCACCGCCAACCGATCGCCCATGTTCTGCGCATCGAACTCTTTGCCCCGTGGATCCAGCGCCGCAACGCCCTTTTTCACCAGACGGTCGGCCAGCGGCACATCGCTGCAGATCACCAACTCGCCGGGGACCGCGTATTCCACCAGATAGTCGTCTGCGGCATCCGGACCGCTTGGCACCACGATCAGCTTCACCAGGGCCAAACCCGGTTTGATCTGCGGCTGCCCGGCCACCAACACCACTTCGAACTGGCGCTTGAGGGCGAACTTCACCACCAGATCCTTGGCCGCCCGGGGGCAGGCGTCGGCATCGATCCACACACGCATGTTTTTCTTCCTCTTAAAAGCTTCGCGGGCAAGCCACGCTCCCACAAGGTTAACGCTAAACCTGTGGGAGCGTGGCTTGCCCGCGATTGTGAGCGCAGCGAATGCTGTTTAAGAAACCTGCACCCGCCGCTTCTCAGCCAGCCGACTACGGCTATACAGCACGATGATCGCAATGATCGCCACCGCCTGAGCACTCAGCGAATACGCATCAGCGTGGATCCCCAGCCAGTCGAAGTCAAAGAACGGCACCGGCCGAGTGCCGAAAATCCCGGCTTCCTGCAACGCCTTCACGCCATGCCCGGCAAACACCACCGACAACGCGCACAGCAGGCCGGCGTTGATACTGAAGAACAGTGACAGCGGCAGCTTCGCCGAACCGCGCAGAATCACCCACGCCAGCCCCACCAACAACACCAACGCCGTCCCACCACCCGCCAACACCGCGTTATGACCCGCCGGACCTGCCTGCAGCCACAGGGTCTCGTAGAACAGAATCACTTCAAACAGCTCGCGATACACCGAGAAGAACGCCAGCGTCGCAAACCCGAAACGCCCACCGCCGCCCACCAGGCTGCTCTTGATGTAATCCTTCCAGGCCGCCGCGTGACGACGGTCGTGCATCCACACGCCGAGCCAAAGCACCATGACAGCGGCGAACAACGCCGTCGCACCTTCCAGCAATTCACGTTGCGAGCCGCTGACATCGATCACATACGCCGCCAACGCCCAAGTCCCGAGACCGGCCAGCAGCGCCAGCCCCCAGCCGACGTTGACGCTGCGCACCGCCGATTGCTGGCCGGTATTGCGCAGGAACGCGAGGATCGCCGCCAGCACCAAAATCGCTTCCAGGCCTTCGCGTAACAGAATCAACAAACCGGAGATGTAGCTCAGGGACCAGCTCAAACCATCGCTGCCCAGCAGGCCGGCGGATTCCTTCAACTTGGCCTTGGCCGTATCCAGGCGCTGTTGGGCCTGGGCCACCGGCAAACCGTCCTGCAACGACTGACGGTAAGCCATCAGCGATTTTTCAGTGTCTTTGCGCACGTTGGTGTCGACGTTATCCAGAGAACTTTCGACCAGTTCGAAGCCCTCCAGATATGCCGCCACCGACAGGTCATAGGCCTGATCGTGATCGCCGGCACGGTAGGCCGCGATGCTCTTGTCCAGCGTTGCGGCGGTGTAATCGAGCAACTGCGCCGGGCCACGCTTGACCTGTGGCGGTTGCGCCCGCTGCGAACGGAAGGTCGCCGCCGCTTGCGGCCCCTCGGCAACCTGCACTTCTGCGGGAGTCTGACGGGCCAGGTCGGCGATGTTGTAGGCCTTTTCGGATTTTGCAGCAGCCGGATCTGCGCTGAAGCTGGCGATGTAGGTCGCCAGGTCCCAACGCTGTCGATCATCCAGCTGATCGGCGAAGGCCGGCATATCGGTGCCTTCGACACCGAGGCCCAAAGTGCTGTAGATCGCATAGAGGCTCAGGTGATCCAGCCGCGCAGCATCACGCAGATTGGACGGTGGCGGTGTCAGACCGACACCCGCCGGGCCATCCCCGGCACCCACGTCGCCGTGGCACACCGAACAGTGCTGAGCGTACAACGGCGCACCACGGGTCGGATCCGGCGTAATGATCGGCGCCTGGCTGACTTCATAGGTCACCGCCAACTTGGCGCCGAGTTGCCGTGCCTGACGACCGACGTCCGCGCCGTCCTGACGCGCAGTGATCGCGTTGCGCAGCGTGCTGACGCCCTGCTCCAGCCCGGCTTTTTCCGGTTTGGCCGGCATCGCAGCGATCAAGCCTTGCAGCGCCTTGATGGATGCCAGCTGCTCTTGGTACTCGGATTCATTAATGACCTTGCCCGCCTGCACCGTTTCCGGGTAATCCGCACCGATGTAATCGAGCAAATGCAGCGCTTGCGGCGCGCCTTCCACGGTGTCGGCCAGCAGGTTGAAACTGCACAAGGCAAACAACGGCAACATCAGCCAGGCCAGGAATCGGGACGGGGCAGTCATGGAATGAATCTCAATTGGAAATAAGAAGTAACACATTGTTCACTTCCAATGACTTTCACTCAAGCGTTGTTCGCAAGTACCGCCGTTTTTGCACGGGTTTGGGCCATGAAAAAGGCGACCTCGAGGGTCGCCTTTTTTGTGCTTGGCGGTTTTACACCACCGCTTTGCGAAGGGTCGCCATGAACGCCGCCGCACCGATGAACAGCCCGGCAAAGGTACGGTTCATGCGTCTTTGCTGCTTCGGCGTGCGCAACATGCGCAACACCTTGGAAGCCAGTCCGGTGTAACCGGCCATGACGATCAGGTCGACGCAGATCATGGTCACACCGAGGATCAGGTACTGCGCCACCAGTGGTGCATGCGGATCAATGAATTGCGGCAGCACCGCGAGCATGAACACCAACGCCTTGGGGTTGCTGACGTTCACCAGGAAACCCCGGAACACCAGCGCCATCGGCTTGCCGATTTGCCGGACGGCCGCGTCGTCGCTCATGTCATTGGGCAATGCGCGCCATTGCTTGACCGCCAGGTAAACCAGATAGGCCACGCCAAACCATTTGATCGCGTAGAAAGCGCTGGCCGACGCCGCGAGGATTGCGCCAACACCGGCGGCGACAATCGCAATCTGTAGCGCCAGGCCCAATTGCAGGCCCAGGGCGTTCCAATAACCGCGCCAGAAACCGTATCGCAGACCGCTGGACATCGACGCAATGGCGCCGGCACCGGGAGACAGACTGATCACCCAGCAGGCGGCAAAAAACGCCAGCCATGTTTGAAGCACCATCGCACACCTCGATTCAGACTCGTGACAGACGTCTAAGCTAATGCGGCTTTGGGCCGATGACTACCGATTTTTTGCAGGACAGAACAGCTGCCGACCAGCGTGGTCGGCATTCAGGCTACTTTTCGAAACCGCTGGAAGGGAATACATCACTGCCGCGCCAGCGTCGAACCGAGCGTTGGAAGAACAGGCTGTTGGGCACTTGCACCATGGCGCTGCCGGTGCCGAGTTCTTCGGCTTCGATCAGCGTGGTGTAGAGCAGATTGATTGCCACCACCCGGCCTTTGACGCCGGGCTTGTCGGTGGTGTCCACCAACTCGACCACGTCGCCGAGACGGAACGGGCCGACGGTAAAGATCAGAATGGCGCAGAGCAGATTGGAGAGCACGCTCCACATGGCGAAGAACGCCACTGCCGCTACCGCGACAAACCCGGACAACGCGGTCCAGAGCACCGTTGCCGACACCCCGAGGCGTTCCAGCACGAAGATCAGCGCGCTGCCCATGATCAGCCAGCGCAGACCACCGCGCAGCGGCATCAGAAACTGTGGCGGAAACGGATAACGCTCACCCAGGCGAGTCAGGCACTTGGCGACGCAACGCTGGGCAACATATCCCGCCAACAGAATCAGCAGGATCTGCACGAAGAGCCAGATCGGCTCAATCCACACGGCAGGCAATGGCAGCTTGAAAGCTTCCATCAGGACAGCGCCTCCAGCTCCGCCTGCATGCTTTCGAGCAGTTCCAGCGCTTCCATCCAGGCTTCTTCCAGCTCGGCTTCACGGACCTTCAGCTTGGCCTGTTCGGCCAGCAGATCACGCAAGTCGTTCTTGCGCGCCGGCTCGTAAATGTCGCTGTCGCCGAGGCTGGCATCGATCTTCGCCAGTTTCTCGTGCAGCTTGCCCAGCTCGGCTTCGAGCTTGTCAGCCTCGCGCTTGTGCGGTGCCAGTTGCTGACGCAACGCAGCGGCGGCCTGGCGCTGGGCTTTCTTGTCGGTCTTGTCCGGATTGACCGGCGTATTGCTGACCGGGGCGTTGCGCTGACGGTAGTCCACCAGCCAACGGGTGTAGTCTTCCAGGTCGCCGTCGAATTCCTCGACCTTGCCGTCCGCCACCAAGTAGAAATTGTCGGTGGTGCTTTTGAGCAAATGGCGATCGTGGGAGACCACCAGTACCGCGCCACTGAATTCCTGAAGGGCCATGGTCAGCGCCAAACGCATTTCCAGGTCCAGGTGGTTGGTCGGTTCGTCGAGCAGCAGCAGGTTCGGCCGGCCCCAGGCGATCAACGCCAGCGCCAGGCGCGCCTTTTCGCCACCGGAGAAGTTCAGCACCGGCTCATCGATCCGCGCACCGCGGAAGTCGAAACCACCGAGGAAGTCGCGCAGCGTCTGCTCGCGCTCGGTCGGCGCCAGGCGCTGCATGTGCAGCAACGGGCTGGCCTTGGAGTCGAGTGAGTCGAGTTGATGCTGGGCGAAGTAGCCGACGACGGTGTTCTCGCCACGGGTCAGTCGGCCGGACAACGGCTCGAGTTCACCGGCAAGGTTTTTGATCAGGGTCGATTTACCGGCACCGTTCGGGCCAAGCAAACCGATCCGCGCACCGGGGATCAGTTGCAGCTTGACCTTCTCCAGCACGGCTCGCTCGCCGTAACCCAGTCGGGCGTCGGAAAGGTCAATCAACGGGCTGGAGATTTTTACTGATTCGCGGAAAACGAAATCGAACGGCGAATCGACGTGGGCGGCGGACAGTTCTTCCATCCGCTCCAGCGCCTTGATCCGGCTCTGGGCCTGACGGGCCTTGGTGGCCTGGGCCTTGAAACGGGCGATGTAGCTTTCCATGTGCGCACGTTGCGCCTGCTGCTTCTCGTAGGCCTGCTGTTGCTGGGCCAGACGTTCGGCACGGGCGCGTTCGAAGGCGCTGTAACCACCGCGGTACAGGGTGATCTTGCGCTGATCGACGTGGGCCACGTGATCGACCACGGCATCGAGGAAGTCCCGGTCGTGGGAAATCAGCATCAAGGTGCCGGGATAGCTTTTGAGCCATTCTTCGAGCCAGATGATGGCGTCGAGGTCCAAGTGGTTGGTCGGTTCGTCGAGCAACAACAAGTCCGAAGGGCACATCAAAGCCTGCGCCAGGTTCAGACGCATCCGCCAACCACCAGAGAAATCTCCTACCTGGCGATCCATCTGCTCATTGGTGAACCCAAGACCGGCCAGCAGCTTTCGGGCCCGGGCATCGGCGGTGTAACCGTCGGCGCTGTCGAGTTCCGAGTGCAGGCGGGCCTGAGCGGTACCGTCATGGGCCGCTTCGGCTGCCGCGAGGTCGCGTTGCACCTCGCGCAGGCGCAGGTCGCCATCGAGCACATAGTCGACCGCCACCCGATCGAGGGTGTCGATCTCCTGGCGCATGTGGGCGATGCGCCAGTCCGCCGGCAGGAAGCAATCACCCGAGTCCGGGTGCAGGTCACCCAGAAGCAAGGCGAACAGGCTCGATTTGCCGGCGCCGTTGGCACCGATGAGGCCGGCTTTGTGGCCGGCGTGCAGGGTCAGCTCAGCGTCTTCTAGCAGACGTTGAGGGCCACGCTGTAAAGTCAGGTTCTGAAGTCGAATCATAATGGCGGCGGAGTCTACCAGCTTCGCTCGCAACTGGCGCGAGTAGCACTATGTCCTCTGACCTGTGGAGCTTTTCCCTTAGTACTTACGCCCGTCCCGGCGTTGAACCCGCCTGCCTGCAATTACAGTCGGCGGGGATCAATGTGTGCTTGCTGCTCTGCGGACTCTGGCTGGGAGATCGTGGCGTCGCCTGTAACGAACACCGATTGCAGCAACTACGTAGCGTGGCCGAGCCGTGGGACGCAGACGTGGTGCACCCGCTGCGAGCCTTGCGGGTGAATTGGAAAGTCGTCGCCGCCGACGATAGGGAACTGAATGCTTTGCGCGAGCAAGTGAAGGCACTCGAGCTGGAAGCCGAGCGACATCTGTTGGTACGACTGGAACGATCGGCGCAGAGTTGGCCGCAGTGTGAGGCGACCGATCTATCGGCCTGGCTGGAAGGTGTGACGGCAGGCGCCGCCCACCTGGACCGCGACGCGCTGCATCAGCTGCGCGTCGCGGTAACCGGCACTTAGGAAGCGCTGGTTGGGGTGGTTGCTGCGATCGACGCGGCGGCCGGCGTTGGCGCTGGCGTGGCTGTCGAGGTGGCTGCTGCTAAAGCAGACGGTGCTGCCGGAGCCGGGCTGGCTGGCTTGGCAACTGGCGCGGCGGCCGGCTTGGCGGCAACCGGTTTTTTCACGGCTGGTTTTGCAGCAGGTTTGGCAGCGGCAGGTTTGGCTGCTGGTTTCGCTGCGGCAGGTTTTGCAGCAGTGGCTGGCTTGGCTGCGGCAGGTTTTGCAGCAGCCGTTTTGGCAGCCGGTTTGGCTACAGCTTTTGCAGCTGGTTTTGCAGCTGGCTTGGCGGCAGTTTTAGTCGCGACTGATTTCGCGGCAGGCTTGGCAGCAGGTTTCGCAGCGGCAGTTCTTGCAGCTGGTTTTGCGGCCGGTTTGGCAGCTGGTTTAGCCGCTGCAGTTTTCGCCACCGCCGGTTTGGCAGCAGCGGTTCTTGCAGCCGGTTTAGCGGCAGCTGTTTTGGCAGCAGCTGGCTTGGCGGCAGGTTTTGCTGCAGCTGTTTTAGCAGCCGGTTTTGCAGCGCTAGCAGCGACTGGTTTTTTTGCCGCAGGTTTAGCGACAGGTTTTGCTGCGGCTTTCACCGGTGCTTTGGCGGCCGGTTTGGCGGCAGACTTGACCGGTGCTTTTGCAGCAGCCGGTTTGGCAGCGGCTTTCTTGGCAGGAGCCGCAGCAGGCTTGGCCGAACGCAGGGACAACGCCTTGCCGACAGCCTCTTGTACACGACCGACGCCCTGGGCCAGTTTCAGGCTTTCTTGAGCATCGCGCTTGAGTTGCAGAATGTAGCTGCGAGTTTCGGATTGACGATCCTTGAGGGCATCGAGCAAGTCCTCAAGCTCCTTCACTGCGCCCTTGGCTTTGGTTTGTGCCTTGGCCTTGCCGGCCGCCGCAGCGTCCTGCAATTTGGTACGGGACTTGTGCAGTTTTTCTTGCGCTTTTCCGCGCTGCTTTTCCAGTTTGGCGAGCAGTTTTTCAGCATCAGCCAAGGCTTGCGAACAAGCGTTTTCCAAATGCTCAAGCAAGCTGCCCGAGAGTTGTTGGAGTAAGTGCAACGGAGTATTTACTGGCTTCTTGGTGGCCGACATGGTTTACCTCCTGGCTGACGTGGGTGCGGCTCATACTAGACCTCTGCTGCTACCGCCGCTAGGGCATGTTGACAGTATCGAAAGCGCCGCGTTGCAACGGATTGAAATTCTTCTGCACTTGCGCAAAACCAGTTCACCGTCGAGCGCATTCACACTGGCATAATCCCCCGCATCTCAGGTCGGAGAGTGCCCATGTCGCGCTACCTTTTTTTATCACTGTGCGTGTTTTTTTCCGTGGCCCAGGCCGCCGAAAAAACCAAAGAAAATGACACTCATGATCTCTCTTACAGCCTGGGCGCAAGCCTGGGCGAACGCCTGCGCCAAGAGGTTCCCGATCTGCAACTTCAGGCGCTGATCCAGGGCTTGCAACAAGCCTATCAAGGCAAACCCCTGGCGCTGAAAGATGAGCAGATCGAACAGATTCTTGCCGAGCATGAAGCCCAGGTCGCCTTGCAAACGAGTACGCCACAAAGTGAAGTCGCCCTCAAAAAAGAGCAGGCCTTTCTCGCCGAGGAAAAAGCCAGGCCGGGCGCTCGTGAACTGGCCGATGGAATATTGCTGACGGAGTTGGCGCCAGGCACTGGCGCCAAAGCTGGCCCCAACGGCAAAGTCCAGGTGCTGTATATCGGTCGCCTTCCCGACGGCACGGTGTTCGATCAGAACAGTCAGCCGCAGTGGTTCAGTCTCGACAGTGTGATTAGCGGATGGCGCAGTGCGTTACAGCAAATGCCGGTCGGTGCGAAATGGCGCCTGGTGATTCCATCGGCCGAAGCCTATGGCGCCGAGGGTGCCGGCAACCTGATTGCGCCGTTCACACCGCTGGTGTTCGAAGTCGAATTGCGCGGTGCCACAAGCTGAATACCGGAAACGAAAAACGGCGCGCATAGCGCACCGTTTTTGGAGGTCTTGCAGGAAGGGGGTTCAGGCCTGAACCGAGTCCTCTTCCTTGTGAGCGGTGTGCAGCACTTCGATCAGGCAGTCTTCCAGTTCGAAGCGTTCGTGCAACAGACCACCCAGCTCTTTGAATTTCTCTGCCACGCATTGACCTGCATCACACAGGTCATTGAACGCGAGCAGCTTCTCGGTGATGACGTCGATGCGAGGGTAGATGGTCTCGGCCAGCTCGAGCCCGCGAGTGTCGCCAAACGCTTTGGCTTCGCCGGTCAGCTGTTCGTAGATCTCGAAGTGCCCGGCAGACACGTAATCGACCAGCACGCCGCAAAACTCCTGCAACGGCTTACGGTTCTCACCCAGCGCCTCAGGCTCGGCGCCGAGAGCATCATAGGCCCGAACCAGTTCGTGACGCTCCTGCAACCAGCGATCGATCAGCAGATGCACTCCACCCCAACGTTCCTGAGCATTCTGACAACTTTCGAGCATGGTGATCTCTCTTCCCTTGTGGGTCATGCTGCCCTACACCCGTCGCCACACTTGAAGGTCAAGTATCGGCCAGGCAGAGCGTCATTCGAGCAACATAATTCCAATGACACGTGCGGGCCAGATTATGCCCGCGCGACAATGGCTTCAAGGTACGCAGGAGATAAAGTTCATACAAGTGTTTAATCTCCCGCCAGCGCCCGGTGCGACGAACCGCCGCTGAGCGGTCGCAGACAGGCTTTCCAGACAACGCGCAGCAGCTGATAAAGTCCCAGAATTGTCATCGCCATGAAAAACAGCAGACTCCATTCAGGAATGCTCAGGTCGAACAGTGTCCAGGAGATCTCCGCGCACTCCGCCTCCCCTTTAAACATCTGTGTGGCCTGACACAACCAAGGCATGTCCTTGTACTGAACGGCCAGATTGGGCGAGCACATCAACAGCTGATGCATTGGATCGCTCTGCAGCAATACCTGCCGCCACGCCGTGACCGTACCCGCCAGACTGCAAAACAGCCCGAGCATCCAATACAGGAAAGACCCGAAGCGGCCCGGCCCATGCACCGAAGCCACCAGGCTGATACCCGTAAGCAACGCGAGGCAAAAGCGCTGCAACAGGCACAACCCGCAAGGCTTGAGGCCGACCGCATATTCCAGGTAATAGGACACGCCCAGGGCCAGGGCACCTGCAATGAAAGCCATGAAAAACAAGGAGCGTGAGCAGGCCAAAGACATGGCATTTCCGTAACAGTAGAGACAGGCGGTTACGGTAGAGGAAAGCGCTGCAGCCTTTCAAGGCAGGCCAGCGGGGACACTTCAACAGAGGTGTAGGGAAATCCCGACAGGAACGAGAGGATTAGGTGTAGTCCTCTGTAGGATTCTGCCTGCGAAGGATTACAACGCTGAAACAGTGGCGGATTCGAAGCGATTCCCGCCCCTGGCGCAGCCTGCGTTCGGCTGCGCAGCAGTCGTCCAAGTTTATGCGACTCGACTGACCAAACCGTGGTGTCTGTTTTGCGACTGCTGCGCAGCCGAACGCAGGCTGCGCCATCTGCTACAGGGGCAGGAGTCAGGCGTGAACAGGAACCGGCAACGGTGCCGCCAGCAAGCGCTCGTCCAACAAGCCCAAGCCCTCCTGGAACAACTGATTGCTGCGTTCTGTGTCACCCAGTTGCGCCAGCAGCCGCGCCAGTTCCGCACAGGCTTCCGGATTGCGCTGCACGCGCAGGCTGCTTTCCAGATAGTCCCGGGCCTTGCCCCAAAGGCTGCTTTGCAGACACAAACGCCCCAGGGTCAGCAACAGGCTTGGGTCGGCCGGATGCTCCTTGAGCCAGCCCTCGGCGGTGTGCAGTTGACGTGCCGGATCGCTGCCGCGAACGAGTCCGTAGAGGCGCGCCAGATGACTGTCGTAGTTGCGCTTGAGCGCCGTTCGCAGAATCTCTTCGGCTTCGACCTGAGCACCCAGTTGCCGAAGTTGCTCAGCATAGGCGAGCACCAGTTGCGGCTCCTGACGCTGGGCCGAGGTTAACTGCTGCCAGGCGCGATTGAGCGATTGCAGGCCAACCGTCCCGTCTTCTTCCTGATGCGCCGCCAGGGACAGGTTCTCACCCCAGGCCCGGCGTTCCAGTTCGGCCAGCTCGGCCGGTGGCAGGACCTTGTCCTTGCGTAGATCCGGCAGCAGACGAATCACGGCCGACCAGTCGCCCCGCTGTTGGTGCAAGCGCTGCAACTGGCGCAAGGTCTGGACGTTATGAGGATGACGCTCGTGCATGGCTTGCAGGGTTACCAGGGCGCCTTCGGTATCGCCGCGGTCGGTCTGTAATTGCGCGTGGCTCAGGGCAATCGCCAATTCTGCCTGGGGTTGTCGCTCCAGAGCGCGCTCCAGCAGGTTGTCGCTTTCCTCGTATTGACCTTGTTCGTTCGCGGCCCGGGCAGCGCCGAGGTAGTAAAGCAAAGGCTGGCGCTCGGCTTCCGCAGCCCGATGCAGATGGCGCTGCGCACTGGCCCAGCGACCTTCGGCCAGATCCAATTGACCGTGTTCAATGGCTACCTGCACACGGCGACTGCGATTGCGTCGCGACCACGGATTGACTACGCCGCTGGAGGTCGTCACCAATTCGATCAACGCCTTGATGCCCCAGAACACCAGCCAGAGCACGGCGACCAACGCCAGGGTTGCCCACAGGCTCGATTCATAACGAAAGCTTTTGTAGGCGATCAGCACGTAACCGGAATGCTCGGCAATCGCCAGCCCCAGCGCGGCAGCCGCAGCGATCACCAGGAACACGATCACATAGAGGCGTTTCATGGCGTCGCCTCCTGCACGGTGTCCGCGGCAGGTTTGGCCATTGGTTTGATCGAGTCCTCCGCGTTGACATTACGCCGCTCCAGATACCCCTGAACCGCACTCAGCGTGCCGGTCAGGTCTGGCGTCAGGACGGTGACCGGTTGCTTGCTCAACTCGCCAACCTGCTCAAGCATCACTTTGCTCTGAGGGTTGTCCGGGTTGAAGTTGCCCTTGAGCACGTCCCGCGCTTCGGCAAGCGCCTGCGTATAAACCGCGGCCTGGCCATTGAGCGCGGCCCATTGCGCCTGCTCCAGCGCCAGGCTCAGGGCCAGGCGCACCTGGCTCAGGCTCTGCCCGGCCAGCAACGGACGCACATTCTTGTCGGCGTTGAAGTCGATGCGGATGTAGCGCGAGACCTGATCCCACCATTGCGCCCAACGACTGGCGCCGTCGCCATCAGCGGTGAGGCCTAACAGGGATTCGCCACGGTCCTTGTACTCGGGCGCCAGCTCGGTGAGGCTGATGACCTGATCGCGCAGCGCCCCCAGTCGCAGGAACAGACCGGTGCGATCGGGCTGTTGGGTGCTACGCAATGCCACCAGCGTTTTGGCCACTTGCTCGCGAGCGGCAAAAGAGCCCGGGTCGTTCTGTTCGCGCAGGATTTCATCGGCGCCCTGCACCAAAGCCTGGGCACTGCTGATGTCCTGCAACGCGGAAAGACGCAGACTGGCCAGACGCAGCAGATGCTCGGCCTCGGCCAGACGCCAATCCTTGCGGCTGGCGCCGAGAACCGTTTCCAGACGTTGATTCAAGCGTTGCTGATCGCCTTGAAGTTGCGTGACCAAACGACTGCGCGCGTCGAGCTCGGCGGCGGCAGGCATTTGTTCCAGGCGAGCAGTCAGGCGTTGTTCATTGAGCTTCAGGTCCTGCGCCTGATCGCTCAATGCCTGGACCTGACTCAACTGCAGTTGAGTATTGGCTTGCAGGTGACGCACCTGCCAGACTCCCCAACCGCCCACGGCGACACCGGCAGCGCCCAGCAGCAGCGCGAAGATTGCCAGCCCATTGCCTCGGCGCTGCGCTGCAGCAGGTGGCCCGTTTCCAACCGGTGCTTCAACCGGTGCATCGAGCACTGGCTTGACGTCATCTTTAGGCAAGGCTGTTTCGCTCACGTATCCATCCTTTGCATTAGAGAACGGGTCCGGGATGCTCCCGTAACGCCGTCAGCAAAGCCGCGGCACTGGCGCCACGACAATCCACAACTGTTTGGGCCCCGGCGGCACGTGCCAGCTCGGCGACCCTGGGGCTTGGAACAAACAACGGCAACCGCGCCAATTGCGGCCAGGCATCGCCGGCCAATTGATGCAGGTGCTCAAAACCCTGTCCACTGCTGACCACCAGCCCGTTCAAGCGTTCCGCTTCGATCAGGTCTGGCAGCGCTGCCGGCGGGTAGTGCGGCAGGTCGCGGCGGTACAACTCCAGATACTCGACACTAGCACCAAGCTCGCGCAAACGCTCAGCCAGCAACTCGCGCCCGCCCTCCCCGCGCATGATCAGCACGCGTGGACCGGGCCGCGCGATTGCCTCACGCAACCGAGGAAGTTCAAGCAAGGCTTCGCTGTCATCGCCATCCACCGGAAAGCTGACGTCCAACCCGTGGTCCTCAAGGATCTGCGCGGTGGCTGCGCCCACGCTGAACCACTTCAAACGAGGGGGTTGTGGCCGATACCGCCCGAGCAGATCCACAGCAATTCTGGCGGCCGGCTTACTGACCACGATCACCGCGCAATAGCGATCCAGTCCCTGAATCACCTCGCGCATTGTGTCAGAGGCAGGAATCGGCTCGATCTCCAAAAGCGGCAAACTGCTGCTGAAAATCCCCTTTTCGGCCAAAAGATTGCTCAGCGCCGCCGACTCATCCTCGGGACGCGTCAGCAGCAGGCGCCAGCCCGTCACTCGTGACCTGCCTCGCCGTAGACTGCTTTCAGAATGTCGTTGGCGCCTTGACTCAGCAGGTCTTCAGCCACTTGCACGCCCAGGGCTTCGGCGTCGCTGCGTGGCGCACGAGCCTCGGCGCTGAGCAGCAGACCGCCGTTCGGATCACCGACAAGACCACGCAACCAGATCTGCTCGCCTTCAAGCACGGCATAGCAGGCGATCGGCACTTGGCAGCCGCCATTCAAATGTTTGTTGAGCGCACGTTCGGCGGTCACGCGGGTGGCGGTGTCCTGATGGTGCAGCGGTGCCAACAGCGCGTGGATTTCGCTGTCGACGCTGCGGCATTCGATACCCACCGCGCCTTGACCACCCGCCGGCAGACTGTCGTCGACGCTGATGGCCGAGGTAATCCGATCTTCAAAGCCGAGACGAATCAGGCCAGCGGCGGCGAGGATAATGGCGTCGTATTCGCCGGCATCGAGCTTGGCCAGGCGCGTGTTGACGTTGCCGCGCAGGAAGCGAATTTCCAGGTCCGGACGACGGGTCAGCAACTGGGCCTGACGGCGCAGGCTGGAGGTGCCGACGATGCTGCCTTGCGGCAATTCGTCCAGGCTGGCGTAGGTGTTGGAGACGAATGCATCACGCGGGTCTTCTCGCTCGCAGATGCAAAACAGACCGAGGCCTTCGGGGAAGTCCATCGGCACGTCCTTCATCGAGTGCACGGCGATGTCGGCTTCGTTTTCCAGCAGCGCGGTTTCCAGTTCTTTGACGAACAGGCCCTTGCCGCCGATTTTCGACAGTGGCGAGTCGAGCAATTTGTCACCGCGACTGACCATGGGCACCAACGTCACGAGCAGACCCGGATGGGCCTCTTCCAGACGGGCTTTGACGTATTCGGCCTGCCACAGGGCGAGTGCACTTTTACGGGTGGCGATGCGGATTTCGCGAGAGGACATGGATCAATCCGTACTGAATAGATACGGCGGATAATAACAGCTCAGCCAAATCCACTTTGACTTGTATCAGAAAACGCGTGGCCTCCCTGGCCTCAGACATCCAGCAATCGGGATAAAACCCGCCCGTAAATGGCGGATTAAAGCTGTTGCATCATCTTGCGCACGCCGGCCACATGCCGTCGGCTGACGATCAGGGCGTCGCCGTTCAAGCCTTTGAGGAACAGCTGAAAATGCCCCAGGGGCGTGCGCTGCAGGCGTTCGATGCGTTCGCGGGCGACCAGCGCGTTGCGGTGGATTCGCACGAAGCGGTCGCCAAATTCATCTTCAAGGGCTTTGAGCGGCTCATCCAGCAACACTTCGCCGCCTTCGTGGCGCAAGGTCACGTATTTGTGATCCGCAATGAAGTAGACCACCTGACCCAACGGGATCAGTTCGATACCTTTACGGGTACGGGCGCTGATGTGGCTGCGCGGGCCGCTGCCACTTTCGGCGGCGGGACGGGTCAGGGCTGCGAGCTGGACACGATTGGGCCGCTCGGCTTTTTTCAACGCTTCATGCAATTGTTCTGTACGCACAGGTTTCACCAGATAGCCTACGGCGCTGGCCTGTAAGGCTTCCACGGCAAATTCATCGGGCCCTGCGCAAAACACCACGGCGGGCGGGGTTTCGCGTTCGCACAATCGTGCAGCCACTTGCAGGCCATCGAGGCCCGGCATACCGATATCGAGCAGCACGATATCGGGTTTGTGGCTGTCGATCAGAGCCAACGCCTCATCGCCGTTCGTGGCGCTAGGCTCCAGGACACTGTATCCCTCGAGTTCGCCAACCATTCGGCTCAGGCGCTCGCGGGCAAGGGGTTCGTCATCAACGATCAGGACATTCATATTGCGCTGGATTCCTGCGTGAGTCTCGCACAAGGATAGCGTAGACAGGTGAAGTGACGTCCGTCACCGCGATCCACGCTAAGACTAGCGCGAGGGCCAAAAAGTGCCGCCCGTCTGACGGCTAAATTTTCATCTGTCCTGCGTTTGGCGGCCCAGGCCCGCATTGGCGAGGCATCGCCGTAGGGTTTGTTGATACACAATACGAACACCCCCTCTTTTTATAGTCAGCTGCAACGTCTGGAACTGCGCTGATCCTACTGTCCAACTGTAGACGGTTGCCGGCACGATATTGCTCAATTGAAAAATATCGTTGCGCAAATCCCCTCGGGGTTGATTCGAGTATGGACCGCCGCCTGAGAAAAAAACGTATCGACCAGTGTCAGCGACAGGATTGGCAACCCTGTTATTATCCGCGACAGCTTTCTACGCCATCTTTCTTCAGCCGACACGAGCGAATTCATGAGCACTGACAAGACCAATCAGTCCTGGGGCGGCCGCTTCAGTGAACCCGTCGACGCCTTCGTCGCCCGCTTCACCGCCTCCGTCACTTTCGACCAGCGCCTGTATCGCCACGACATCATGGGCTCGATCGCTCACGCCACGATGCTGGCCAAGGTCGGCGTGCTGACCGATGCCGAGCGCGACAGCATCACTGATGGCCTGAAGACCATCCAGGGTGAAATCGAGGCCGGCCAGTTCGACTGGCGCATCGACCTCGAAGACGTGCACATGAACATCGAGGCGCGTCTGACCGACCGCATCGGCGTCACGGGTAAAAAGCTGCACACCGGACGCAGCCGCAACGACCAGGTCGCCACCGACATCCGCCTGTGGCTGCGTGACGAGATCGACCTGATCCTGAGCGAAATCACCCGCCTGCAAAAAGGCTTGCTGGAGCAGGCCGAGCGCGAAGCCGGCAGCATCATGCCGGGCTTCACTCACCTGCAAACCGCGCAGCCGGTGACCTTCGGGCACCACATGCTGGCCTGGTTCGAGATGCTCAGCCGCGACTACGAGCGCCTGGTCGACTGCCGCAAGCGTACCAACCGCATGCCACTGGGCAGCGCCGCACTGGCGGGCACCACCTACCCGATCGACCGCGAATACACCGCTCAACTGTTGGGCTTCGACGCCGTGGGCGGCAACTCGCTGGACAACGTGTCCGATCGTGACTTCGCCATCGAGTTCTGCTCGGCCGCGAGCATCGCGATGATGCACCTGTCGCGCTTCTCCGAAGAGCTGGTGCTGTGGACCAGCGCGCAGTTCCAGTTCATCGATCTGCCGGACCGTTTCTGCACTGGCAGTTCGATCATGCCGCAAAAGAAAAACCCGGACGTTCCAGAGCTGGTGCGTGGCAAGACCGGTCGCGTATTCGGCGCGCTAATGGGCCTGCTGACCCTGATGAAAGGCCAGCCCCTGGCCTACAACAAGGACAACCAGGAAGATAAAGAGCCACTGTTCGACGCCGCCGACACGTTGCGCGACTCGCTGCGGGCCTTTGCCGACATGATCCCGGCGATCAAACCCAAGCACGCGATGATGCGTGAAGCAGCCCTGCGCGGCTTCTCCACTGCCACCGACCTGGCCGACTACCTGGTTCGCCGCGGCCTGCCGTTCCGTGACTGCCACGAAATCGTTGGCCATGCCGTGAAGTACGGCGTGGAAAGCGGTAAAGACCTGGCGGAAATGAGCCTGGAAGAGCTGCGCAAGTTCAGCGACCAGATCGATCAGGACGTGTTTGCCGTGCTGACCCTGGAAGGTTCGGTGAATGCCCGTGACCATATCGGCGGGACTGCGCCGGCACAGGTCAAGAAGGCTGTGGCTCGCGGCCAGGCATTGCTCGCCAGCCGTTAAACCGCTAAAAACTTCGCGAGCAGGCTCGCTCCTACATTTGGAATGCGTTCCCCTGTAGGAGCGAGCCTGCTCGCGAAAGCGGTCTTGAATACGCTGTAAAACCTACTTCTTGCCAGCGACCATCGCCAAAAACGCAGGCATTGCCGCATCCTTGTCAGCCGCAATCCGCTGTACGTTCGGATTCTGCTCCAGACGCTTCAATAGCGCCTTGGCTGCCGGCATCTCAGCCAGCAAATCCAGGTCAAACAACTTCTGCGCCACCGCACAGGCCAGCGGCACGCTGTACAGGAAATACAAATCCGCAATGCTCAGGCTGTCGCCTGCCACATAAGGGGCGAACTTGCCGTGCCTGCCCAATGAGGCAAACCCCAGCAGCAACTCGGCTTTGGTCTTGTCCTTGATCGCCTCCGGCACCGTCATGCCGAAAAATGCTTCGGCGTAGCAGGCACGCCCAGGCAATTCGATGTACAGCTCGATTTCCTTGGCCAACGCCAGGACCTGCGACCGTTCAAAGGGATCGCTCGGCAACAGCGGCGTACCTTTCTGGCTATGTTCGAGGTATTCGAGAATCACGCTGGTTTCGTTGACGAAACCCTGTTCGACGCCCAGTACCGGCACCTTCCCGCGCGGGCTGATGGCTAATGCCTCAGGGCTCGGCCCTGGGTAAAACAGTACTTCTTCAAACGGCAGTCCCTTCTCCAGCAGCGCCAGCTTGACCATGTTGTAGTAGTTGCTGACGGAAAATCCATAAAGCTTGAGCATCACATAGCCTCCAGGCCGTGCGGGGTTGGCAGGTGCCTTTTATAGAACGCCGCGGCGGTTCTTGCCAGCAGCATCACAGCGCTGAATGCAGGTAAACTGGCCGCCTTAACTTGAGGAGCCTGCCATGAGCGAGCCAACTGATATCGAGATCGACGAAGAAGAGTTCGCCGAAAACACCCTGATCGAAGCCATCGAAAACCAGATTGAAAGCGACAATCCGCCAGCAGCCAAGGCCACCTTCAACAAGCTGACCTTGGTCGGCTACGAACGTGAAGAAATCCTCAACCTGATGGCTCACGTGTTAGCGGTAGAAATCGACGCGATCCTCGAAGAAGACCGTGCGTTCAACACCGAATGGTACGAAACAGCGCTGCGCGCGTTGCCAGAATTGCCGCCGGAAAAGAAATAACTCCGACCTGAAGGGCGCAGGCTTCTGTGGCGAGGGAGCTTGCTCCCGCTGGGGCGCGAAGCGGCCCCAAAAGCTTTGCGACTGCTTCGCACTCGAGCGGGAGCAAGCTCCCTCGTCACAAAAACAGGTTCAACACAGAATGTAACCAATCAATCCTGCCTTCTTCCAGACCCTGACTACACTGAATCCACCCCGCTGCCGCGTTACCCAACGGGGAATGCTTCCCAAGGCGAAAAAACCCTGTCGCGAGCACTGGACATGCCGCCCGAGTGGGATCACCTTAGGGGCGCTGTCGTCCAATTCCTAGAAAGTCTGGAGTCCTTATGTCGCTTACCCCTGAGTTGGTTGCCGAACTGGAAATCCTCGCACTCTTCAACCTGGACAGTTCCCAGGAAGGTTTGAAAATTCATCAGACCGCTGCCCCGAAAGCCATTGCCGCCGCCCAAAGACTGTTCGACAAAGAACTGATCACCCAGCCAGATGGTGGTTATCTGACCAGCCTGGGTCGTGACGCCGCGCAAAATGTGCAAACCGTTCTGACCATTCTCAACGTCCGGGAAACTGCCTGAGCATTACCGTAGCGCCCACGGAAACCCCTGCTACGGGATTTCCGCGGGCACATTTCGTAACCTGCCCTGTTGCCTGCCGTCGCCCCGCGATAAAAATCTGACGCCAGAAAAACAAAATCAGCTTAAAAGTCCTGGAGCCGAGGCGCTAAACTGCCCCTCATCCGCAGACACCCACGTCTGAGCCCCGCGAGCCGGTTTGAGCTGACATGACCCGCCACCATGAAATCCGCCCCGATCTGGACGAGGGAATCGATCGCAAGATTCTCAGTCAACTGCGCGCACGTTTTCTGAAGCTCAATGAAGGCCGTATGGCCCGCGCCATGGAAGGGTTGTCGACCCGCCAGCAAGCGGTGCTGACCTTGTTGCCGCTGTTTTTCCACGTCAATCATCCGCTGTTGCCAGGGTACGTTTCGGGCAGCACGCCGGCCGGGCTGTCGAATTACGAACCCGACGCCAACACCCTCGCCGAAGCCCAACGCCTGACCCGCTCGTTTTCCTATAAGCCCCGCCATGGCAGCAATCCGCCGCGACCGATTCACGGCCTGTTCCTGATGGGCAGTCTCGGCACCCTCGCCCAGGCCGACCAGAGCGACATGGACGTGTGGGTCTGTCACGGGCCGGACTTGAGCGAAAGCGAGCTCACTGAACTGCGTAAAAAATGCCAGCTCCTCGAAATCTGGGCCGCCAGCCAGGGCGCCGAGGCGCATTTCTTCCTGATCGATCCGACCCGTTTCGTACGCGGCGAACGTGATACGCAAATGAGCTCGGAAGACTGCGGTACCACCCAGCACTATCTGCTGCTGGACGAGTTTTATCGCACCGCGATCTGGCTGGCCGGACGCACGCCCATCTGGTGGCTGGTGCCGGTCTATGAAGAAGCAAGCTACGACCGTTACACCCACACGCTGATGTCCAAGCGTTTCATTCGTACCGACGAAACCCTGGACCTGGGGCATCTGGCCTATATCCCGCCGGGTGAATTCATCGGCGCCGGACTCTGGCAGTTGTTCAAGGGCATCGAGTCGCCGTACAAATCGGTGCTCAAACTGCTGCTGATTGAGGTCTATGCCAGCGAACACCCCAAGGTCCATTGCCTGAGCCTGCGCTTCAAACAAGCAGTGTTTGCCAATAGGCTCGACCTTGATGAGCTGGACCCGTACGTCGTGGTCTACCGGCGCATCGAGGAATACCTCACCGCCCGTGGCGAGCCGGAACGGCTGGAGCTGGTACGCCGGGCGCTGTACCTGAAGGTCAATCGCAAGCTCACCGGCAGCAACAGTCGCACTCAGAGCTGGCAGCGTTCATTGCTCAAACGCCTGGCCCACGAATGGCAGTGGGATCATCGTCAACTGGCCCTGCTCGACAGCCGCAGCCAGTGGAAAGTCCGCCAGGTCGGTTCTGAACGCAGGGCTTTGGTCAACGAGCTCAATTACAGCTACCGCTTCCTGACCCAGTTCGCCCGCAACGAACAGACCGTCAGCCTGATCAACAAGCGCGACCTCAACGTGCTGGGGCGACGGTTGTACGCGGCCTTCGAGCGCAAGGCCGACAAGGTCGAGTTCATCAACCCTGGCATCGCCCCGGATCTGGCCGAAGACACCCTTACGCTGGTGCACGCGCCGAACAAAAAAGAATCGGGTCAAACTCAGTGGGGTTTGTACAACGGCAGCCTGACGGCCCTCGAATGGGAACATTTCGCACCGATCAAGCGCAGCCGCCAATTACTGGAACTGCTGACCTGGTGTCACCGCAATGGCGTGATCGACAGCAGCACTCGCCTGGCCTTGCACCCCGGCAGCAGCGACCTGAGCGAGTTCGAACTGTTCAACCTGCTCGGCAGCCTGCAACAGAGCATCGTCCTGCCGCTGACGACCGTCGCCGAAGAACCGTTACTGCGCGCCAGTGTGCCGAGTGAAGTGCTGATTCTGGTGAACGTCGGCGTCGATCCACTCAAGCACCACCGCGACCTGAACATCCTGATGACCACCGAGCGCACCGATTCCCTCAGTTACGCCGGTGTCCGGGAAAATCTGGTGCTGACCCTGGATCAGGTCACGCTCAATAGTTGGAACGAAGTGCTGGTCAACCGCTTTGACGGCCCTCACGCGCTACTCGACTGCGTACGCGATTACCTCAACAACCTGCCCGGCGGGCTACAACAGCCCACTTTGCGGGTTCGTTGCTTCTGCCACAACCGCGCACAGTTCATCGCCCGGCGGGTCGAAGAGATCCTCGACACCGCGCAGAACCTGCTGTTGAGCAAACTCAATCATCGCTACCTGATT
Organism: Pseudomonas silensiensis; assembly: GCF_050434865.1. NCBI lineage: Bacteria > Pseudomonadati > Pseudomonadota > Gammaproteobacteria > Pseudomonadales > Pseudomonadaceae > Pseudomonas > Pseudomonas silensiensis. Next base: position 259,406 of record NZ_JBNDJH010000007.1, on the reverse strand, counting down.
CAGGTCCAGCAGCACTACCACGTTCTGGAGCTGGTGCCCGGCCAGGTCAATCATGTCGCCCTCGCCACGCTGCCGGCGCTGGTCGATTACCTGGGCGAAGAGCTGGCAAGCTACAGTCCGCTGCACCTGGACCCGATGGCGCTGGAAGACCACGACCTGGCGCTGGTCCTGCCGATGGGCCAGCCCGATTGCATTCAGGTGTTCTACCGGATCAGCGAATACCACGCCGACCTGTACGTGCTGGATGAATTCAATGCCCTCTGGCAGCAGCGCTTGCCCTACCACGACGAGCAAAGCCTGCTGGTGCCGTTGCAACGTTTCCTGCAATCGATCCAGTACCGGCGCGACGCCTTGCTGCCGATGGACGCCGCCCAGCCGCTGAGCCTGGACACCTTGTATTACCAACTGCTGCCCTCCGGCCCCGTGCGGGCGCGTCGGGTCGAAGCTCGGCCAGCGCCGCAAACCCCGGTCAACAAACCGTTCTACGACGTGCAGGCGATTATCGGCAAAGCCGCACCAGGGGAGGTGCAGGTCACGCTGTATTGCAATCAGCGGGAGTTTTCAGAACTGGAGCATGGCGACCAACTGTTCAGCGTGGTCGCCCGGGAAATCGTCGAGCAGCGCCGTGAAACCGAACGCTATCGCTGCTACATCACCGACCTGGACCTGTCGGGCCTGCTCGGTGATGGTCAGAGTTCAAGCATTTTGTATTTGCGCTACAAGGCTGACCTGGAGCGCGCATTGAATGAGGCGCTCGAGCAGGTCTGAGGGGTTCATTCCGGAAAGTGGCCGCCCTCGGCTGGCTGCGATTCAACTTCCAGCAGCGTCAGTTTTAGTGTCTTGCCGCCCGGTGCCGGCCAGTCGATGTGCTGACCAACTTTCAGGCCGAGCAAGGCACTGCCCACCGGCGCCAGAATGGAAATCTTGCCTTCGTCGGCATTGGCGTCTTTGGGGTAAACCAGCGTCAGGTGATAGTCCTTGCCACTGCCTTCTTCACGGCAATGCACACGGGAATTCATGGTCACGACATCGGCGGGCACTTCATCGTGACCGACCACGGTATCCGCGCGATCCAGTTCGGTTTGCAGCGCGATTACGCCCGGCAGCGTGTCATCCAGGCTGTCGATCAGGCGTTCCAGACGTTGCACGTCCAGACGAGTAAGGGTGATGGAAGGTGCGGTCATGATAGAGGCAGACTCCTTTCTTCTGCACAGAAAAAGCAAAACCCCGCCAGAAAAAGGCGGGGTTTTCACGAGCCTCGATGGGTTGAGGCGTTTCTCGACACTATCACAGCTCAATAAATATACAAGTCAGGGGCGATCACGGCCCGACGTAGACCTTTGTGGCGAGGGAGCTTGCTCCCGCTAGGGCGCGAAGCGGCCCAAAATCTTGCGGTTGCTTCGCAACCGAGCGGGAGCAAGCTCCCTCGCCACAAAAGCACTTATGCCAAGGATTTGCGCTGGATGGCCTGGGCGCAGATGACTCGCCGGCGATCATCATCGGCCGAGCGCCATTCGCGGATGTCTTCGACATGGCGAAAACACCCAAGGCAGACCTTCTGCTCATCCAGCCGACACACACCGCTGCACGGCGAAGCCACCGCCGGGCTGACATTGCTGTAGAGCGGTTTTGGCGGACGAGCGGGCGCAGGTTGGGTCACGATCTCACAGACCTTCGAAATCGAGCTCGGCGTCAGCTTGCTGCTTGACGATGCGCTCGAGCATCTCGCCGAGTTGTTCGTCGCTCTTGTCACACATCCAGCGCTTGCTCTCTTCGTCGTAATCGAAGTGGAAACCACCGGACACGGCCGCCAGCCACAGCTGCCGCAGCGGTTCTTGACGGCTGAAGATCAACTGGCTGCCGTTTTCGAACTTGACGGTGAGCACACCGGCCGAGCTCTCCAGATCAATATCCAGGTCACACTCGTCAAAAATATCCTCCAGCGTCTGCTGGGTGGCATCGACCAGATCGTGGAAACGGGCTTCAGTCAAACTCATTGCGGGAACCTCAAAAAGTGTCTACTCACGCTCAAGCGCCGCAAGATACGGGCGAGCCCCGGTGATTGCAAAGGATAACGACCAAGGGCCGATATAGGTACACCTGTGGGAGCGAGCCTTTGTGGTGAGGGGATTTATCCCCTCACCACATAGCCCCGCCGGACGGGACCCCCGTCGCATAGGCAAGCTGCCGGGTGGCCGGTATACTCCGGCGCAATTAACGCATTTTCAAGGATTTCGCCATGAAGCGCCTGATCTCTTCCCTTGCTGCGCTCGTCGCGGTTGCCTGCCTTGTGTCGGCCTGTGGTCAAAAAGGCCCGCTGTACCTGCCTGACGACTCCCAGGATCCTGCCGCGCAAGCCCAGTCCTCGCAAAAGAGCCCGTCGAAAGCACACAAGCACGACGTCTACCAATAAGGGAACGCCATGGACGCTTTTAATTACCGTGACGGCGAGCTGTTCGCGGAAGGTGTTGCCCTGTCCGCCATCGCCGAACGCTTTGGCACACCGACCTACGTCTACTCCCGTGCGCACATCGAAGCCCAGTACCTGGCTTACGCCGATGCGCTGGCCGGCACGCCGCACCTGGTCTGCTTTGCGGTCAAGGCCAACTCCAACCTGGGCGTGCTGAATGTCCTGGCACGTCTGGGCGCCGGTTTCGACATCGTTTCCCGTGGCGAGCTGGAACGCGTACTGGCCGCTGGCGGCACCGCTGACAAAATCGTCTTCTCCGGCGTCGGCAAGACCCGTGACGACATGCGTCGCGCCCTGGAAGTCGGCGTGCATTGCTTCAACGTCGAATCCACCGATGAGCTGGAACGCCTGCAAGTGGTCGCCGCCGAGCTGGGTGTTCGCGCGCCGATCTCGCTGCGCGTGAACCCGGATGTCGACGCCGGCACTCACCCGTACATTTCCACCGGTCTTAAAGAGAACAAGTTCGGCATCGCCATCGCCGACGCCGAAGACGTGTACATCCGCGCCGCCCAACTGCCAAACCTGGAAGTGGTCGGTGTCGATTGCCACATCGGTTCGCAACTGACCACCCTGCCACCCTTCATCGACGCCCTCGACCGCCTGCTGGGCCTGGTCGACCGCCTCGGCGATTGCGGCATTTACCTGCGCCACATCGATCTCGGTGGTGGTTTGGGCGTGCGTTATCGCGATGAAGAGCCGCCATTGGCTGCCGACTACATCAAAGCCGTGCGCGAGCGTCTCGACGGTCGTGACCTGGCACTGGTGTTCGAGCCGGGCCGCTTTGTCGTCGCCAACGCTGGCGTGCTGCTGACCCAGGTCGAGTACCTCAAGCACACCGAACACAAAGACTTCGCCATCGTCGACGCGGCCATGAACGACCTGATCCGCCCGGCGCTGTACCAGGCCTGGATGGACGTCACTGCCGTGCGCCCGCGCAATTCCGCTGCCCGTGCCTACGACATCGTCGGGCCGATCTGCGAGACCGGCGACTTCCTGGCCAAGGATCGTGAGCTGGCCCTGGAAGAAGGCGACCTTCTGGCCGTGCATTCCGCCGGTGCCTACGGGTTTGTCATGAGTTCCAACTACAACACCCGCGGCCGTGCCGCTGAAGTGTTGGTGGACGGTGATCAGGCATTTGAAGTGCGTCGCCGTGAGACGGTAGCCGAGTTGTTTGCTGGCGAAAGCCTGCTGCCGGAGTAAAACCATGCTGCTGCGTTTTACCAAGATGCACGGCCTGGGCAATGACTTCATGGTCCTCGACCTGGTCAGCCAGCATGCGCATATCCTGCCCAAACACGCCAAGCAATGGGGCGATCGGCATACGGGTATCGGTTTCGACCAGTTGCTGATCGTCGAAGCGCCCAGCAACCCGGACGTGGATTTCCGCTATCGGATTTTCAACGCCGACGGCTCCGAAGTGGAACAGTGCGGCAACGGTGCGCGCTGTTTTGCACGCTTCGTGCTCGACAAACGCCTGACCGCGAAGCGGCAGATCCGCGTCGAAACCAAAAGCGGCATCATCGAACTGGATATCCGCAGCGACGGGCAGATCGGTGTCAACATGGGCGCACCGCGCCTGGTGCCGGCCGAGATTCCATTCGAAGCGCCGGAGCAGGCCACGAGCTATCAGGTTGACGTCGACGGCACCCTGGTCGACCTGGCCGCCGTGTCCATGGGCAACCCCCATGCCGTGCTGCGGGTCAGCGACATCAACAATGCACCGGTGCATGAACTGGGGCCGAAAATCGAAAACCATCCGCGCTTCCCGGCGCGGGTCAATGTCGGTTTTCTCCAGGTCATCGACCGGAACCGCGCGCAACTGCGCGTCTGGGAACGCGGCACCGGGGAAACCCAGGCTTGCGGAACCGGCGCTTGTGCTGCCGCAGTGGCGGCGATCAGCCAGGGGTGGATGGATTCGCCGCTATTGATCGACCTGCCCGGCGGGCGTCTGTCCATTGAATGGGCAGGCCCTGGCCAACCGGTCATGATGACCGGCCCGGCAGTGCGCGTTTATGAAGGACAAGTGCGTCTTTAAGAGAGTCGAATCCATGAAAGATAAGCCCCAGGTTCCCGCCCTACAGCCCGACGAATCCCCTTCTGAAAGCCTTGAGGCGGCGGCGACTGCCGCGTACCTGGAGGCTCATCCGGATTTCTTCGTCGAGCGTGAAGACCTGCTCGCAACCTTGCGCATTCCGCACCAGCGCGGCGACACCATCTCGCTGGTCGAACGCCAGATGACCATCCTGCGCGACCGCAATATCGAGTTGCGTCATCGCCTCTCGCACTTGATGGACGTGGCCCGCGACAACGACCGCCTTTTCGACAAGACCCGCCGCCTGATTCTTGCGCTGATGGACGCCACCAGCCTGGAAGACGTGGTGATCAGCGTCGAAGACAGTCTGCGCCAGGACTTCCAGGTGCCCTTCGTCAGCCTGATTCTGCTGGGTGACAACCCGATGCCGGTGGGCCGCTGGGTGACCCATGCCGACGCGCAAACGGCCATCGGCGGCTTGCTCTCGGAAGACAAAAGCGTCAGCGGCAGCCTGCGTGAACACGAACTGGACTTCCTGTTCGGCGAAGAACAGCGCAAACAGATCGGTTCCACCGCCGTCGTCGCCATCAGTTACCAAGGCATCCACGGCGTCCTGGCCATCGCCAGCCGTGACCCACAACACTACAAGAGCTCGGTGGGCACGCTGTTCCTCAGCTACATCGCCGAAGTCATGGGCCGCGTGCTGCCACGGGTCAACACCTCCCTGCGCTCGGTACGCTGATCGTGGAACGGCAACTGGACGCTTACTGCGAACACCTGCGCAGTGAGCGGCAGGTGTCGCCTCACACGCTGTACGCCTACCGTCGCGACCTCGACAAAGTGCTGGGCTGGTGTGTCAAACAGAACATCAGCAGTTGGGCGGCCCTGGACATCCAGCGCCTGCGCAGCCTGATCGCTCGCCTGCATTCACAGGGCCAATCTTCGCGCAGCCTGGCGCGGCTGCTGTCGGCGGTGCGCGGGCTCTATCACTATCTGAACCGCGAAGGCCTCTGCGACCACGACCCGGCCAACGGCCTGGCGCCGCCGAAGGGCGAACGTCGTCTGCCAAAAACCCTCGACACCGATCGCGCGCTGCAACTGCTTGAGGGCGCGGTGGAGGATGATTTTCTGGCGCGTCGGGATCAGGCGATTCTGGAGTTGTTCTATTCCTCGGGCTTGCGGCTGTCGGAGCTGACCGGGCTCAATCTGGATCAGCTGGACCTGGCCGACGGCATGGTTCAAGTGCTCGGCAAGGGCAGCAAGACCCGACTGCTGCCGGTCGGCAAAAAAGCTCGCGAAGCGCTGGAGCTGTGGCTGCCGCTACGGGCCATGACCAACCCGGCGGACGACGCGGTGTTTGTCAGCCAGCAAGGCCGGCGCCTCGGCCCACGGGCGATTCAAGTGCGGGTTAAAGCCGCTGGCGAGCGCGAGCTGGGACAGAACCTGCATCCGCACATGCTGCGCCACTCCTTCGCCAGCCATTTGCTGGAGTCCTCCCAGGACTTGCGGGCAGTTCAGGAATTGCTCGGCCATTCGGACATCAAAACCACCCAGATCTACACCCACCTGGACTTCCAGCACCTGGCGACGGTTTACGACAGCGCCCATCCACGGGCCAAACGCATCAAAGGCGATGAGTCATGAGAATCCAATTAATCACCTTCGACCTCGACGACACCCTGTGGGATACCGCCCCGGTGATCGTCAGCGCCGAAGCCGTACTGCGTGAATGGCTGACCGAGCATGCACCAAATCTGGGCGCCGTACCGGTGGAGCATTTGTGGGCGATTCGCGAACGGATCCTGAGCAGTGAGCCGGGCTTCAAGCACCGCATCAGCGCCCTGCGCCGCCGAGTCTTGTTCCACGCCCTGGAAGAGGCCGGTTACGACCATGATCAAGCTTCGGATCTGGCCGACAAGAGTTTTGAAGTGTTTCTGCATGCGCGGCATCAGCTGGAAATCTTCCCGGAGGTGCAACCGACCCTGGAGACGCTGGCCAATCACTACGCGCTTGGCGTGGTCACCAATGGCAACGCCGATGTGCGTCGGTTAGGGCTGGCGGATTACTTCAAGTTTGCCTTGTGCGCCGAAGACATCGGCATCGGCAAACCGGATGCGCGACTGTTTCATGAGGCATTGCAACGGGGTGGTGCGACGGCTGAAACGGCCGTGCATATCGGCGATCATCCGGGTGACGACATTGCCGGCGCCCAACAAGCAGGGTTGCGCGCGATCTGGTTCAACCCGGCGGGCAAGGTTTGGGAAGCCGAGAAGGCACCGGATGCCGAGATTCGCAGCCTGAGCGAGTTGCCTGCGTTGTTGGCCCTCTGGAACGCCCAACACCCGTCCTGAGATCACCGATATCCCCTTGTAGGAGTGAGCCTGCTCGCGATTGCGGTGTGACATTCAGCACTTATATTGCCTGACACACCGCATCGCGAGCAGGCTCACTCCTACAGGGGATCGAAGTAGCCCCACGGCTTTTGTTTCACCCATGAAAAAGCCCGCAGCGACGGCGGGCTTTTTCAGCAAGCAAGTAGCAGGCTCAGATAGGCCGGCTGCCGTACTTGTTGTCAGGCTTCTTGGGCGGATCGGCGACCACATTGGCCTCCACTTCCTGCACCTTGCCGCCCTTGGCCAGGAACTCTTCCATGGCCCGCGCCAGAGCATCACGCTCCTTGTTTTTCGCTTCGACGCTCGGCAGCTCATCGACCGATACCGCTGCCTTGGCTTTGCCTTTGGCGGTCGGAACGGGCGCTTCACCGCCATCGTCTTCAGCGACGTCGTCCGTCGCTGCTTCCAGACCTTCTTCGGTTTCGTCGTCGTCGCCTACTTCGAGGTCGTCGTTTTCCAGATCATCGTCGCTCATGTTCTACCTCATGACTTGCGAAAAGCAGATTAGTTATAGCCCAGCTACGCCATCTGTCGAAGGCCGCCGGAAAAAATTCTACAACCACTGGTAACCAGCAGTTTATGCCCCTTCACCGTGCACGGTGGCGAGGACTTTACGGGCACCGCCAAAATCACGGTGCTCGCCCAGATAAACGCCTTGCCAGGTTCCCAGCGCCAGTCGGCCTGCCGAAATCGGCAAACTGAGCTGACAGCCAAGTACGCTGGCCTTGAAGTGCGCCGGGAGGTCGTCCAGGCCTTCGTCGTTATGCTCATAGCCGTCTGTTCCTTGTGGGATCAGACGATTGAAAAATCGTTCGAAGTCGCGACGTACCGCCGGATCGGCGTTCTCGTTGATGGTCAACGACGCCGAGGTATGCTGCAGCCACAAATGCAACAGACCGACCCGACATGCCTTGAGTTCAGGCAGGCCAGCGAGTAACTCGTCCGTTACCAGATGAAAGCCCCGGGGCCTCGCCCGCAGGGTAATCAGAGTCTGTTGCCACATACAGTTCTCCGCACGTTCGGGGCGCATTCTAGCGCGCTCTGGGAAAAAACAAAGGCCCTAATATTCCTTCTATCATGTAAGCCATTGGCCGCAGAAAAACGCTCGTCGTAAACGCCACTAAACGTGTACGAAAAAACCTTTCAGCAGTTCCTTCACTGACAAACTCCAGACAAAAAAATGCCCGGCAAGCCGGGCAAGTTTTTTTTGTGCGCGTACTTACAAGTTGTAGCCGCGTTCGTTGTGAAGTGCCAGATCGATGCCGACGGCCTCTTCTTCCTCAGTGATACGCAGACCCATGACGGCGTCCAGGACCTTGAGGATGATGAAGGTGACGATCGCGGTGTAAATCACCGTGAAGCCCACGCCTTTGCACTGAATCCAGACTTGTGCGGCGATGTCGGTCACGGTGCCGAAGCCACCCAGCGACGGTGCAGCGAAGACACCGGTCAGGATCGCGCCGAGGATACCGCCTATACCGTGCACGCCAAAGGCGTCCAGGGAGTCGTCATAGCCGAGTTTGCGTTTCAGGGTGGTGGCGCAGAAGAAGCACACCACGCCGGCTGCCAGACCGATGACCAGAGCGCCCATCGGGCCCACGGTGCCAGCGGCTGGTGTGATTGCAACCAGACCGGCTACAACACCCGAAGCGATACCCAAGGCACTTGGTTTGCCGTGAGTGATCCACTCCGCGAACATCCAGCCCAGTGCGGCGGCGGCGGTTGCGATCTGGGTCACCAGCATCGCCATACCGGCGGTGCCGTTGGCTGCAGCGGCGGAACCGGCGTTGAAGCCGAACCAACCAACCCACAGCATGGCAGCGCCCATCAGGGTGTAACCGAGGTTGTGCGGCGCCATCGGGGTGGTCGGGAAGCCTTTGCGTTTGCCCAGTACCAGGCAGGCAATCAGACCGGCCACACCGGCGTTGATGTGCACCACGGTGCCGCCGGCGAAGTCCAGCACGCCCCAGTCCCACAACAGGCCGCCATTACCGGACCAGACCATGTGCGCGATGGGGGCATAAACCAGGGTGAACCAGACGCCCATGAAAATCAGCATGGCGGAGAACTTCATCCGCTCGGCGAAGGCACCGACGATCAGCGCAGGGGTGATGATGGCGAAGGTCATCTGGAAGGTGACGAACACCGCTTCAGGGAACAGCGCCGCGGGACCGGTCAGGCTCGCTGGCGTGACACCGGCGAGGAATGCCTTGCCCATGCCACCGAAGAACGAGTTGAAGTTGATGACACCCTGCTCCATGCCAGTGGTGTCGAACGCGATGCTGTAGCCATAAATGACCCACAGGATGCTGATCAGACCGGTAATGGCGAAGCACTGCATCATCACGGAAAGAATGTTTTTGGAGCGAACCATACCGCCGTAGAACAGCGCGAGGCCGGGAATGGTCATGAACAGCACGAGGGCTGTCGAGGTCATCATCCAGGCAGTGTCGCCGGAGTTGAGGACTGGGGCTGCCACTTCGTCTGCCGCCATGGCCAGGCCGGGCATTACGAGGGACAACAGGGCTCCTAGCCCTGCGAATTTACGCAGAGTCATATTGTTTTCTCCTGGGGCGTTGGGTTTGTGGCGGCTTAGATTGCGTCGGTATCGGTTTCGCCGGTACGGATGCGAATCGCCTGTTCCAGATTGACCACGAAGATCTTGCCGTCCCCGATCTTGCCGGTGTTGGCAGCCTTGGTTATCGCCTCGATAACCCGATCAAGATCCTTGTCGTCAATGGCGACATCGATCTTCACCTTTGGCAGGAAATCGACCACGTATTCCGCGCCGCGATACAGCTCGGTGTGACCCTTCTGCCGACCGAAGCCTTTGACTTCAGTAACGGTAATGCCCTGCACGCCGATCTCGGACAGCGACTCGCGTACGTCGTCCAGTTTGAACGGCTTGATGATGGCAGTGACTAGCTTCATGAAAACTCTCTCCCGAATTGGTGGACTTGCCCCAGGAAAACAAACCCGACTCAAGTCTAAGCGCAGTGCCTGGCTTTGTAACGCATCGTCGGCCTTACCTGCCCGTCCGACGCCAGCTAACCGCTCCTCACGAAACAACTCCCCGTTCCGCTTGGCGCACTGCATTCGTCACAGCGACTGCATCAGTGCATGGGTTGCTACTGACTAAGCAGAAAGCTTGCCATCTCCACAAAACCCTCAGTTTTCAAGCCTTTGGCCGTAGATGCCAACCACATCGCCGCAACACCTGACGCGTTACGCACAACAACGGTGCGATGCCGTCCGTCCGCATGCGCGAAAAGCGTGCATCCCTGCCGCCGGAATTGACTATAGACACTGCGTGATACACTGCCCGCCATTGTTGACAGGACATTTGCCATGCTCGCACCCAAAGACTTCCTCGACGCCCTGACCGGCACCGCTTCGCGCCTCTTCAGCGGCGACACTCCACTGCCGAAAAGCGAAATCGAAAGCCAGTTCAAGGCTTTGTTGCAGAGTGGTTTCAGCAAGCTGGACCTGGTGAGCCGGGAAGAGTTTGATAGCCAAATGGTTGTGTTGGCGCGCACTCGGGCACGACTGGAGAGTCTTGAGGCGAAGGTGGCGGAACTGGAAGCGAAGCTCACTCCACCGGCCGAATAACACCACCGATCAACTGTGGGAGCGAGCTTGCTCGCGATAAGGTCGGAACGACCTTCCGACCATTACGGATTCCGCGCTAATTCCAGGCTGAGTCCTACAAAGATCACATCCGCCGTCCGATAGCGTCGCAAAGCCCCGACTCCTAAGCTCATTCTCAGCTGAATTATTCAGCACTGGGTTTGGCGACCTGGAACCAAGCTATGCACGCAACCTCATTCGATATCGGGTATTTCCCTCGATTCGTTATATGGCGGCTGTGTGTGGGAGACCTTCGGGTCTGCCGGTATTCGCTTGGCCGGTTCGCCAACCCGCACGCAGCTGCCACCCTTATTGTTTGGCGACGATAAGTGGCAGTCATCTATCAAGCGAATTTGGGTACTGCACCATGGACGAAAACTATCTGACTCCACACATCTTCACCCGCCACAAACTCCACCTCCACGCCCTCCTCCTACAAAACCAACCCTGGTTCAGAGCCCGAGACCTAGGCCGCCTGCTTCGCCTCTACCTCGACGAACGCGCCGTCCGCAAACTCGACCCCGATCAACATCAGTCCGCGCGAGTCCTCACCCACGGCACCATCGAAAACACCCTGCTAATCAGCGAGTCCGGCGTCTACGCCCTGCTGGTTTACCACTACTGCCCCGAATACCGAGGCCTGCGCGAATGGCTGACCCACGACGTAGTGCCAGCCCTCAGAGATGCCCAACAACCGACGTCAACCGAACGCCCGATTCTGAGCCTGCTGAACTGGCCGGAGATGTCGTTGAGTTTGCTGCACTGGAATAACCAGCCGTGGATTCGGTTGCAGGATGTTCCGCACATGCTGCCCGACAGTGAACGGCCGCAGCGTGCGGTTAATGCACCGTGGTGGAAGCGTGCTTCCCGAATACTCCAGGCATTCTGAACGACAAAAAACCCCACGTTGTAGCGTGGGGTTGGTTCACGAATTCAGGATTAGGCGCAGTGCGGAAGCCGCTCAACCTGATCCCGGATCGCTGCCCCTCGTTCAATCTCGGCTTTGCGCAAATCATAAGTCGATTGCAGGTTCAGCCAAAACTCCGGGGTCGTGTCCAGACAGATAGATAGCCTTAAAGCCATATCAGCGCTGACACCCCGGCGCTGGAGCACGATATCGTTCACCGTTGGTGTCGAAACGCTCAATGCTCTAGCCAAGGCTGCCGCCGTAAGGCTCAGAGGCTCTAGGTATTCCTCTTTGAGGATCTCGCCAGGGTGAACCGGGCGCATACCATTCTTAGTCATTACTCACCTCAGTGATAATCGACGATTTCGACATTTTCTGGCCCGTTAAGACCCCAAACAAAGCAAATTCGCCATTGAGTGTTGATACGGATGCTGTGCTGACCTTTTCGATTTCCCCCCAACGCCTCCAAGCGATTACCCGGCGGTGATCGAAGGTCAATCAGTACGGCAGCAGCATCAAGCATCGTCAGCTTTCGTTCCACGACACTCAAAATGGCTGACCACATACGGGTCCTACCGTTGCGAAACAGGTACTCGGTCTCAGAACACTTAAAGCTAACGATCATAATTTAAAGCTTAACGTTATGCATTAATCTTGAGTGTATAACCTGAATTCACTTATGCAAATGCGCCAATGCGACTCTTGGCCAGCCCTTCAAAGCTTTAGGAAAAGGACTACCAAAGGCCTTCAGAACTCCTTTTAATCCAAGACGCTTCCTACAAAAAGGAGCACCAATTCTCATTGCATCACTACCGCGCTCACCTCTTAAGCTGACCCACCTGTAAAACCATCTTCAAATCCAAAAGAGATCGCTATGAAACCCGGAAAACGAAAAGCCAAACTGCTACTCATCGCTGGATATCATGCGGAGGCACTCCGACTGGCCGGGAACGTATCAGCCACTCAACGTCACTTTTTTGAGGTCGCTGCGGCTCGCGGTAAAGAATTGGAACCAAGCGGCTGGCTCGCCGGTTATAGGGCACCCGCTACGCTTGATTCGACAACAAAAGGTGAATAGTCTCAGCACCGTGAGTGTTTCCGTTGAGGATGTGCAGGTCTTGGCTCCACCGAAGCCTGCAAACAAAAAACCGCCTCCTCAAGGCGGTTTTTTTTCGCCTTCGATTCAGCTTTCGCCGCCGTCCTTCATAGATCCAGGCAACGTCCTACAACAACCTCATCCCACGACTGATTACGTCGTAAATCCCCACTCCCTTACGCTTCACCCATCAGAAAGACACTCGCAACATCCTGCGAAAATTTGGCGCCTGCGCCGTCACGCGCCCCCGACTACCCTTCAAAAAACCGCAGGAAGCGGTTCCCGTAAAGCTCAAGGAACGACCATGTCCCTCTCCATCGTCCACAGCCGCGCCCAGATTGGTGTCGATGCGCCCGCCGTCACCGTAGAAGTCCATTTGGCCAACGGTCTGCCGTCCCTGACGATGGTCGGTTTACCCGAAGCGGCAGTGAAGGAAAGCAAGGATCGGGTACGCAGTGCGATCATCAATTCAGGCCTGCAATTCCCGGCGCGGCGCATCACGCTGAATCTCGCGCCTGCGGACTTACCGAAGGACGGCGGGCGGTTTGATCTGGCGATTGCCCTGGGGATTCTGTCCGCCAGCGTGCAGGTGCCGACGCTGACGCTGGATGACATTGAATGCCTGGGTGAGTTGGCGCTGTCAGGCGCGGTACGTGCCGTGAGGGGCGTGTTGCCGGCTGCGCTGGCCGCACGAAACGCCGGGCGCTCGCTGATGGTGCCGCGGGCGAACGCCGAGGAGGCGTGCCTTGCGTCAGGGTTGAAGGTGTTTGCCGTGGATCACCTGCTGGAAGCCGTTGCGCACTTCAATGGACATTCGCCAGTCGAGCCCTACGTTTCCAACGGGTTGCTCTACGCCAGCAAGCCGTATCCCGACTTGAATGAGGTGCAGGGGCAAATCTCGGCCAAGCGCGCATTGCTGATTGCGGCGGCGGGCGCTCATAACCTGTTGTTCAGCGGTCCGCCCGGGACCGGGAAAACGCTGCTGGCGAGTCGTTTGCCAGGCCTGCTTCCTCCACTGGCCGAAAACGAGGCGCTGGAAGTCGCAGCCATTCAATCAGTCACCAGTTGCGTACCCTTGAGCCACTGGCCGCAACGACCCTTCCGCCAGCCTCATCACTCAGCTTCCGGCCCGGCGTTGGTAGGCGGTGGTTCGAAGCCACAACCTGGCGAAATCACACTCGCCCATCATGGCGTTCTATTCCTTGATGAGCTTCCGGAATTCGACCGTAAAGTTCTAGAGGTTTTAAGGGAGCCACTGGAGTCCGGTCACATCGTGATTTCCCGCGCCAAGGATCGCGTGAGGTTTCCGGCGCGCTTTCAATTGGTGGCCGCGATGAACCCCTGCCCCTGTGGATATCTCGGCGAACCCAGCGGCAAATGCAGTTGCACACCGGACATGGTCCAGCGTTATCGCAACAAATTGTCGGGGCCTCTCCTGGACCGGATCGACCTGCACCTGACCGTCGCCCGCGAAGCCACGGCGTTGAATCCTGCGCTCAAACCCGGCGATGACACCGCCACTGCGGCGGTCCTGGTCGCCGACGCCCGGGAGCGGCAACACAAACGCCAGGGTTGCGCCAACGCCTTCCTTGATTTGCCGGGGCTGCGCCGTCACTGCAAGTTATCCACAACCGACGAAGCCTGGCTGGAAACGGCCTGCGAGCGTTTGACCTTGTCACTCAGATCGGCGCATCGACTGCTCAAAGTTGCGCGAACCCTCGCAGACCTTGAGCAGCTGGATGACATCACTCGTGGCCATCTGGCTGAAGCGCTGCAATACCGGCCAACCTCCAGCTGATGAAATCACTCCTTGGTCAAATCCACCAACGGCGCCTGCCGCACCTCAGTCTCCCGACCACCCTGAATGTCGCTCACCGTTTTCAAAGCCTTATCCACAGCCCCTTTATCCGCCAGCAAGCTATACCGGATCTGGAACTGCCTCTGCTCTTTAACCCCAATCATCGGCACCAAACCAAGCGGCCGCTGATACCGACGGTTGTAGGAAAAACTCGTCCCCGGCTCCAACCCGGTCACATACCCCTGTCCCTGCGTATCCGTGTTTTTCCACAACGAAAAAACCGGCAACTGTTGAGTATTGAAACCCACCGAAACCCCGAGGCTCCCGGCTTTGTTATGCAGCACGGTCAGTGTGTCGCCCTTGGCGTCGCCATAAGGCACCACGTTGTAAACCGTCTCGTCATAGTCCTTGGTCGGTGCACGGTAAGTCTGCCAATCCGGCAGATCCCCTTTGGCCTTGTCATTGAACGGCGAGACCTGTTTCACCGGGGCAGCGAAACGGGCGCCTTGTTCCAGGAATGGAGTGCTGAAGTTGCTGTGATACAGCGCCTGGTATTCCTTTGGATAATCGCCATTGTTGGTGAGGGTGTCGTTGAGGGTGAACGCTGCGCTGCCGGGTTCAGTGACCAGTTCGGTGATCACCGAGAAGTCGACTTTCTTGAACGCCTGCTCTTTCAACTCGCCGCGCAGGCTGATGGCGTAAGGCGGTTTTTCATCGATGTGCAAAGTGACTTTGCTGGCCGGGATGTTGGCGGCGCGACCGTGGAGCGTCAGCAATTCACCGTTATCCATGCCTGGGTGACCGACCCACTCATAGCCGCAGCGGGTGACCAGTTCGTTAAAACCCTCAAGCCAGCCCAGCCCGCCGCGACCGTTGAGTTCGATGAAGGACGGATTGACCACGTCCTTGACCGGCGAATCCCAACCCATGCGCACATTACCGACCGACGCCTGCAGAACGTTCATCCCGCGAGTGGGGACCACCGAGAGTTTCATTGTGCCGTTATCGATGTCGACGATGCTGACGCCCTCCTGCCGACCGCCATGCAAATTACGAAGGGTCACGGAGAAGGGTTTGTCGGTTTTCACACCGAGTTGCTGGCTGGTGATCTGCCAGTTTTGGGCAGCCTTGTCGCTGTCGAGCAGGACGTAGTCCCAAGCCATGGCGTGGGTGGCGGACAGAGCGCTAAAGGCAACGAGGAATTTGAGCGGAGTCATGGGGAAGCCTTTCTTGGAGTTGTGCATTTTTTATAACGCTGATGAAACGATTCAGCAAGCTTAAAAAGCTGACACCCGAGCCTCCCCAAGCGAATAAAAATTGACCCCATGCAACCTACGCACGCTTACGCTAGTCTCATACGGTTTCGAGGCCTCCGGCAGATTGACGGCGACATCATTATGACATTAAGGTCGCCGGCTAATTGCAGGAGCAAGAACAGACACCTTTGTCTGTCATTTTTGCGCAACAGAACATATGGAGTTTGAATGCGCGGGGCACTATTACGCAGCGGTAAGAGCGGGTCATTCACAGCCCTGGGCGAGACAGGTCAACCGGTTTACCGGGCGGCCCTGCAATTGCGCGAAGCCATTCGCCGCAAGAACCCTGAAATGGTCGATCATCTGGCCATCCCTCAAAGCGATGAACTTGGCAACCAGATTGACTGGTACAGCGGACTCGACGGCGATGTGATCCCGTGGAGCAGCGCGACTGAAGAAGAACGCGCCCCTGCCCGCCGCCAACTCGAAGCGCTGAAGACCGCGCTCGAGGAATTGAGCCAGCGTTTCCTGGGCACTGATTCCGGCGAACAGCAGCAAGGTGACAAAGCCGTGTTCGGCAAGCTGCTCAAGCGCGTGATTCATTTCCCCGACGAGAATTTCGTCTACCTGGTGCAAGGCAAGCCGGTGCTGACCTTTTGGGGTTTCGAGCATGCCGGTACCGGCAATCGCGATCCCCTGCACTGCCTCTATCAAGTTCCGCCCGCGTTCACGCTTCCCCCTGTGGTCGAAGCCGCGCCTGTCGTTGCGCCGGTAGTGCCGGTGGTTGCTCGTCCGTGGTGGCGTCGCTGGTGGTGGCTGTTGCTGCTGCCGTTCCTGCTGCTGCTTTTGTGGCTGTTGCTCGGTCTGCGCGGTTGCGTGCCGATTCCGTTGGTGGCGGTAGACCTGCTGCCTGAGGGCATCGTGCCGGTGGAAAAACGGCTGGAAGAGCCGCAACTGACCGGCAATGCCACGACGCTGAACGGCGTTCCGGTGACGGGCACCGTTGTAGGCTCCACCACTGGAACCGGCACTGCTGTGACCGGCCCCCATGACGTGGAAGCGCCGGCGGTCGAGGGCAAAGAGGCTGATGCAGCGCCGGCCGACCTGGCCAAAGACCCAGCCAAAGACGCAGCCAATGACCCTGCCCAAGACGCGGCCAAAGACCCGGCAGCCGAATCGCCCGCCACCCCGCCCGAAAACAAAACTGCGCCGCCGGATATCACATCGCCCGAGGCCGAAAAATCCGCCGCCGCAAAACCCGGCCCTCCCCTGAGCATTCCGCCAGACGCCGCCGACGGTGCCGCCAAGTTCCTCGACGGTCAGTTCCGCGCCGGTGCCGGTATTCAGGACAGCCGAACCGGCAAACCCCTGCGTCTGGAATACCAGCTCAAGGACGGTAAGGGCGAAGTCACCGTACACCAGGCCGACGGCACGAAATGCACCGGGCCGGTGAGCGCTACTATGAAGGGTGGCAGCCTGGCCATCGACAGTCAGGGCCAGGCCGTGTGTGGCGATGGCAGCACTTACGACATGCCCAAGGTCAACTGCCGCAAAGGGGCGACCACCGTCGCAGACTGCACCGGCGGTTATGGCAAAGAACAATTCCCCATGTCCATGCGGCACGTGGCCGAATAAAAACGGAATAACCCGACATGTTGCCTGAAGTCACCCAATTCGAAGACACCGTCACGCTGGTCAGCGACACCGGCATCCAGTTCATGGATTTCGCCCTGCGCCTGGATCCTCGCAAAGAACCGGCGGGCGAGTTCGCGCCGATGATCAGCGGGTTGATCTGCCGCCTGTCGTACAACGAAGAGAAAGACTTCTTTTTCTACGAGCCGGAGCCGGAAAAGGTCGAAAAAGCCAAACCTGCGTTCAGCGTCGACATGAAAAGCAGCCTTGAACTGCTCGACGGTGTCTGGCTGCCGACCCCGTTTTTCCGCTTCATGCCGCCGTACCGCTTCGACGAAGGCCCGACCAACTGGTCGCGCATGCGCCTGGTCAAACTGGCGACGCCCGACATTGACGGCAACACCCACCGCCTGACGATGGCCTTCGACAGCCGCGTGATGCCCAAGCGTGACGGCACCGCTTACCTGGCACCAAACGAAGAAGACATCAGCTCCGGCGTGTCCTTCAAACTGGCGACGAAGGCCAGCGAAACCCGCTGGTTCCTGGCCCAGCCGTGGGTCAACGAGTGGCTGCTGGAAGTGTTCAACGAGGGCAATGCCCACCGCTCGCGCGCAGAGCTGGACACTGACATCCGCGCCAACTATCACTTGGCGCACTACCTCAACTTGCTCAGTCTGCTGAGCAATCCGTCCGCCGCCCAGCAGTCGACGAGCCGTGCGAAAGTTGAAATCCCTGAGCTGAAAGTCGTCGCCAACGACAGCAATGGCCTGGTCAAACCGATTCCGGTGGACCTGGTGCTGGACGTCGGCAACTCGCGCACTTGCGGCATCCTGATCGAAAACCACGGTCAGGCCGGTTCCGGGTTGAAACAGAACTACGTGCTGGAACTGCGTGACCTGATCACCCCCGAACACACTTACAACCTGCCGTTCGAAAGCCGTGTGGAATTCGCCCAGGCGTACTTCGGCAAGGACCACTGCTCGGTCAAAAGCGGCCGGCACGATGCGTTCCAATGGGCAACGATTGCCCGCGTCGGCAATGAGGCCAGCCGTCTGGCCAGCCGTCGCCGTGGTACCGAAGGCTCCACTGGCCTGTCCAGCCCAAAACGTTATCTGTGGGACGAAAACGCCTACGGCCACGGCTGGCGCTTCAATTGCTCGTACATCAAGACCGACAGCGAGCCGTACGCCACTGCCGCGCCGTTCTCGCACCTGATCAATGAAACCGGCGAGGCGCTTTACAGCCTTGAAGAAGACGATCGCCTGCCGGTATTCATGCCGCGTTATTCGCGCAGCTCGCTGATGACCTTCATGCTCGCTGAAGTACTGGCCCAGGCGCTGTCACAAATCAACAGCCCGGCCCAGCGCTCGCGTCAGGGGCACACCCGCGTGCCGCGCCAACTCAACAGCATCACCCTGACCGTGCCGCCGGGCATGCCGCAGGCCGAGCGCAGCATTCTCAACGAACGCATGCTGCAAGCCATCGGCCTGGTGTGGAAAAGCCTCGGCTGGCATGCCGGCGAGGAAGACCCGCATCAGGATCAGGCTGTCAGCCCGCGTACGCCGATCCCGAGCATCCGCGTGGAATGGGACGAAGCGTCCTGCGGTCAGTTGGTGTACCTGTACACCGAGGTCAACGAGAATTTCGCCGGTCACCCAGAAGAGTTTTTTGACACCATCGCCCGGCCAGACAAGACCGACCGCGAACGCATCACCCTGGCGACCATCGACATCGGCGGTGGTACCACGGACCTGGTGATCACTGACTATCGCCTCGACCGTGCCGGCAACACCGGCAGCGGCAGCAACGTGCACATCGTGCCCGAGCAGCGTTTTCGCGATGGCTTCAAAGTGGCCGGCGATGACATCCTGCTGGACGTGATTCAGGACTTCGTCCTGCCGAGCTTCGAAAAAGCCTTGCAGAACGCCGGTGTGAAAGCCCCGGATTCGCTGATGTCACGCCTGTGTGGCGATGAATCGGTCAGCGCCCAGGACATGATCCTGCGCCAGCAATTGAACCTGCAAGTGTTCGCACCGCTGGGCCTGGCGCTGCTCAAGGCGTACGAGCATTACGATCCGCAAGTGCCACAAGAAGTCACCCCGCAAAGCTACCGCCAATTGCTCGGTGACAACGCGATCAGCCAGACCGTGCTCGACTACGTCAACGCCGCCGTGCGCCGCGATGTCGGCGGTCAGAGCGGTTTCGACCTGTATGACGCGCCGATCAGTTTCGACCTGCAGAAGCTTCACGCCGCGTTCCTCAACGACCAGATCAACATCACCAAGATTCTCGGTGCGCTGTGTGAAGTGGTCGCGCATTACCCGTGCGATGTCTTGCTGCTGACCGGCCGCCCTTCCCGCCTGCCTGGCATCCAGGCGTTCATTCGCAAGGTGCTGCCGCTGCCACCGGGGCGCATTCTGGCGCTGCAAAACTACCGCACTGGCGGCTGGTACCCGTTCCACAAGAACGGCCGGATCGACGACCCGAAAAGCACCGCATCGGTCGGCGCGATGCTCTGCCTGTTGTGCGCCAACCACAGCGTGCCGAACTTCTACTTCCGTGCGTCGGCGCTCAAGCCGTATTCGACGGTCAAGAATATCGGGGTCATCGACCTGAACAACGTGATCAAGGATGCCGACGTGCTGTACCGCGACATCCAGTCCGAAGACTATAAAATCAAGCTGCCGGAAATCGGCGTTGGCGATGCCGCCGACACGCCACAGCTGGAAATGCGCGGCGATCTGCGCCTCGGTTTCCGTCAGTTGGCCGCCGACCGCTGGGCCGCCTCGCCGCTGTATACCTTGCGGTTCACCAAGGCCGGTCGGGAGAAGTTTTCCCGCGCGATCGGTGAAAACGGCAGCTCGCCGCTGCTCAAGGTGCGGTTCGAGGTCAAGCCGGCGGACAAGTACACACGCAAGCAGGATCTGGTCAGCGACCGCCTCTCGGTTCGCGACATCGAATCCAACAGTAGCAACGTCAACTTCAACCCGCGCAGCGACCTCGAACTGGAACTCAACACCATGCTCGACGCCGGCCTGAGCGAGACCAAGTACTGGCTCGACAGTGGAAGTGTGAAACGCAAATGAATGATCTGACCCCCGATCAAACTCAGCTCTCTGCCAGTTGGGCCGCTGTTTATAACGGTGCCGGTCAGGCGCTGGACTGGATTGCCCAGACGCGCGGCAACGCGCCACGCCTGGACAGCGAAGCCGACAACCTGAACATCCGCCTGCACCGCGCCCGCAACCTGGCTCACAGCCTCGGTCGCGTGGCCTGCACGCCGATGACCATTGGCTTTTTCGGCTTGTCGCAAGCCGGCAAGTCCTACCTGATCTCGGCCCTCGCCGCCGGTCAGAACGGCAAACTGGAAACTGATTTCGGTGGCCAGCGCCTGGACTTCATCAAGCACATCAACCCGGTGGGTGGTGGCAAGGAAGCCACCGGTCTGGTGACGCGCTTCAGCCGTCGGGCGACGGAGAGTCAGGACAATGACTTTCCGGTAGAGCTCACGCTGTTCAAGGAAATCGAGCTGGCGAAGATTCTCGCCAACTCCTGGTTCAAGGATTTCGACCTTGAGCGCATTTCCTACGAGATCGACGAAGAGCGCATCCAGCGCGTGCTCAAGCCGTTCGAAGGCCGTGAAACCGGGCCACTGCAAACGGGCGTCAACGCCGATGATCTGGTGTCGCTGTGGGATTACCTGCGGGACAACTTCCGCAACTCGGTGAAGAAACTCGAACACCTGTATTGGCCCAAGGCGTTGCAACTGGCGCCTCGGCTGAATTTCCAGGAACGCGCCGAGCTGTTTTCCATCCTGTGGGGAGAGCAAAGCGAGCTGACGCGCGTGTACCAGCAACTGGCCGGTGCGTTGCACAAGCTGGGCCTGCCTGAGACCGTGTTCGCGCCATTGAAGGCGTTGGTGAGTTTCGAAAACGACACCTACAGCCAGCGCGACAGCATCATGAACGTCGACATCCTCGAACGCTTCGGCAGCCCGCAGGACTTGCCGATTGATGTTCGACCGCTGGTTGGCGGTCACCTGCAAAGCAGTCAGGGCATCCCGGTCGCGCAACTGGCGGCACTGACCGCCGAAATGACCTTCCGCCTGATCGAAGCGCCAGCGGATGACATCGTCAATCAGGTCGACTTGCTGGACTTCCCGGGTTATCGCGGGCGCAAGAAACTGCACGGGATCGCCGATTCCAACGACCCGCAATCCGCCACCAAGGACAACTCGGTTTCGCAGCTGATCCTGCGCGGCAAAGTCGCCTATCTGTTCGAGCGCTACACCGACAACCAGGAAATGAACGCGCTGGTGGTCTGCACCGGCTCGACCAAGCAGAGCGACGTCAACGACGTGGGCCCGGTGCTGACCCGCTGGATCGAAAAGACCCAGGGCGCCGACTCGGCCGCTCGCAGCAAGCGCGACACCGGTCTGATCTGGGCGTTGACCATGCTCGACCTGCGCATCACCAACTCCCTGAGCCTGACGCCTGATCAGTACGACGAGAGCTGGAACGGCATGGTCAAGCTGACCATGCTGGAGCGCTTCGGCAGCCTGAGCTGGATGAGCGACTGGGCCGGCACACCGTTCCAGAACACCTTCCTGGTGCGCAAACCACGCATGGACGCGGCGTTCATCGAGCAAGACGCAACGGGTGCGGAAACCGGCCTCAATGCCAGCTACCAGGAGCGAGTCGATGCCCTGGGTACAAGCTTTGTCAGCAACGACCTGGTGTGCAAACACATCCACGATCCTGCCAACGCCTGGAAAGAAATGCTGCGCAACGATGACGGTGGCATCAGCCACTTCAGCAGCAGTTTCAAAGGCGTGGCCAATCTCGAATTCAAACTGCAGCGCATCCGCGAGCAATTGAGCGAATGCCTCGAAGGCCTGACCACTCACGGTCTGAGCACCTGGTACCACGCCGACGGCGACGGAGCCGCTGCCGCCAAGAAAGCCCAGGCGCAGATGATTCTGACCGGCCTGGGCCGTCGCCCGGCAGTGCTCGGCGAGCTGATCGATCAACTCGACATGCCGAGCGAAGAGGTCCGCGACCTGTACCTCAGTGGCGTGTACGAAACGGATGACGAGCCGGCCGCGAACGACGAGCCAGTCGCCCCGACACCGAGCCAGAGCCTGTACGGCAATGACGCCGGTTTCGACTTCGATTTCGGTGACGACCCGAGCCACGACGCGCCGGTCAGCAGCAACACCGGCACCCCGGCGCCCGAACTGCAAAGCAACGAACATCGATTCGCCAAAGCGGCATTCAAGGCCTGGATTGCGCACCTGCGTGAACTGACCACCCGGCAAAGCCTGCTCAACCTCCTGGGGTTGGAAAAAGCATTGCTGGAAGCGGTGGTCGACGAATTGATCACCGCCGGCTATCGCCAGGATTTGCCGGGGCAACTGAGCCGTGCGGTCCTCAAGCGTGCACAAAGCGGCGCACGGCGCGATCAACTGGTCGAGCGCCAGGTACTGGAAGTACAACGGGTACTGCGCGATTTCGTGTCCTGGTTCGGCTACCTCCAGAAGCCGGTAAGCGAGCGTCCGAACAGCCGCGCCGGTACCAAGGCGCCGCTGTTCTCGTTCTACACCGACATCAGTCCGGGACAAGTGCCCGTGCTACCGGCGCAACCAGCGAATCAGGCGCAGCGGTATCTCGGCGACTGGCTCTCGGGCCTGGCCTGCCTCACGCAGGACAATGCCGGCCATGGCGCCGGACGTGAAATCACCCCTGAACAGAACGAACGGCTGGGCCAAGTGCTCAAAGCCTTCACAGCGAGATAAGCAATGCCAATTCGTGTCGACCTGCTCGCGTTAGAGCCCAATGTGCCTGGTCAGGCCCGCCTCACTGTGAAGAAATGGCAGGGTGGCGAGGAACAGCTGGAGTTTTCCATTCAGCGTAACCAGGATGGTTTTTACCTCCAGGACCACAAGGCCTGGAGCAACAATCCATTCTGGTTCAAGGTCTCGCGTTTCAACGTCACGGCCAGCGGCGAAGGCCTGGAAGCACAGGTCGGCCCAGACGTGGTCGACCCGCTGCTGGAAGGCGGCGCCAACTCGCAATTCCAGATCGAACTGCGCGAACAAAGCCAAGGCCACGCCGACAAAGGCGTGGTTCGTCCAGGCGTTGGCGTGTTGCCGTCCACGGCCGGCGGCCAGACGCGCTCAACTTACGGTGGCGCCGAACTGACGGCGCCAAATGCACCGGCACCGAATGCACCGGAACCGGCACCGGAAATCCCGGAGTTGCCTGAGCTAACCCTTTCCACCGCCGAGCCAGAACTGGAATTGGAGTCGGTGCTCACCGAGCCCGCCTACACACCGCCTCCCGCACCGGTGAAGAAAAGCAACAAAGGCCTGATCGGCCTGTTGATTGTCGTGGTGTTGCTGCTGGCCGCGGGCGCCGGATTCTGGTTCTACAAACGCACCCCGCAGCCTGCCCCGGTAGCCGCAGCCCCTGCCACCGCACCAGCCGGTGCCGACGCTCAAGCCTGCACCCTCGATAGCATGAACAGCCTGCCCGAATTGACCTTCGTCCAGACCTGCATCAAGGCTGCGCCCGACAGTGCCAAGTTGCTGGAGATCATCAACCAGGCCAAGACCGGCAAACACTGCGGTGTCGCCCAGCGCCTGTACGCCAACCGTGCCCAGGCCGGTGACGCGCTGATCGCCAACGCCTATGCCCGCGAATACGACCCTAAATACCTGAAGGCCAGCGAGTGCTTCCCGGCCGCGGACAACGCCACGGCGGCCTATTGGTACGAAACTATTCTTACCCAGGACCCGAACAACGCCGAAGCCAAGCAGCGTTTCGAGGAGTTGCAGAAGTGATGCGTTCGTCCGTGAGTCGATTCCTGTTGAGCGGCGCCGCATTGTTGGCGCTGTGTATCAGCCCGTTATCCCAGGCCGATGACAAACCACTGATCCAGGCCGGTAAAAAGACCCTGTTCCAACGCGTGCTGACCACGCCGGGCTGCAAGATTAGCCCCACAGCGGGTGGTGCCGCCGGTGACGCACAACCGGTCTTCAGCCGCTTTTATGTGTACGAGCGCGCCCAAGCGAACAACGCCGAATGGCTGAAAGTCGGCCCCGACAGCTATGGCAAAACCATTGGCTGGCTTCCTGCCAGCTGCACCACCGACTGGAAGATGCAGCTGACACTGGCCTTCACCAACCCGGCCAACCGCGACCGGTTGCTGTTCTTCAAGGACCGCGCCACCGTCGAAGGCATCCTCGATGCGCCGGACCCTGTCAGCAAAGTCGCGCCGCTGCGGGCCACGTTGAAAAAAGGCCAACAAGCACCGGGTGTACTGGCTCAGGAACCTGAATACTTCGTCGACCTGCAAAAGCAGTTCTACCTGCTGCCGGTGCTCAGCGGCGAAGAAGTCATGACCGAAGGCGGTTTCCGCACGCGCCTGCTCAACGTCGCGTCGGTCAGCAAGCCGGATGACAAGAATGCCAAGGGCGGTGCTGCGAACAGCGCGGCCGGCGGCAAGGAAGCCGCGGACAAAACGTCCAACCAACTGAAAGAATTCAGTGCAGCGGTGGTGTTTGTCATCGACTCGACGATATCGATGGACCCGTACATTGACCGTACTCGCGAGGCGATCCGCAAGGTTTATCAGCGGATCGAAGCGCAGAACCTCGGCAAGCAGGTCAAGTTCGGCATGGTCGCTTTCCGCTCCAACACCCAAGCGGTGCCGGGGCTGGAATACACCACCAAGATGTACGCCGACCCTACCAAGGTGAAAGACAGCGCCGACTTTTTCGCCAAGATCGCCGACCTCAAACAGGCCAACGTGTCGAGCAGCAGCTTCGATGAAGACTCGTTTGCCGGCGTCATGGACAGCATTGACAAGGTCGACTGGAGCCAGTTCGGCGCGCGCTACGTGGTGCTGATCACCGACGCGGGCGCCATCGAAGGCGACGACAAACTGTCGAAGACCGGCTTGAGCGCCGCGCAGGTGCGTATAGAAGCCGCCAACCCGGGCGTGGCGATTTACACCCTGCACTTGAAAACCCCCGCCGGGGCCAAGGACCACGCCAAGGCCGAAGCGCAGTACCGGAACCTGTCGACCTACCCGGGCACCAACACCTCGCTGTACTACCCGGTGAACGCTGGCGATGTGAATGAATTCGGGCGCAAGGTCGACGCTCTGGCCGCAGCGATCACCACTCAGGTGAAAGCCGCCTACATGGGCGAAGACGCCATCGGCAGTGCGGCGAACGCCAAGCAGGACCCGGCCGAGAAGAAGATGCTCGAAGACGCGGCGCTGATCGGCCACGCCATGCAACTCGCCTATCTCGGCGAGAAGACCAACAGCAAGGCCCCGCCGGTGTTCAAGGCATGGATCACTGACCGTGACCTGATCAAGCAGAACATCCCGACCACCGATGTGCGGGTGCTGCTGACCAAGTCCCAGCTCAGCGACTTGAGCGACGTGATGAAGAAGATTCTCGATGCCGCCAACGAAGGCCTGATTTCGCCGACGGAAATGTTCGATCGCCTGCGTTCGGTAGCCGCGACCATGGGCGCCGATCCCAATCAGCTCAAGCAAAACAGCAACGCCAAACTGGCGGACATGGGCGTCCTCGGCGAGTACCTCGAAGACCTGCCCTATCAGAGTGAAGTGCTGAACCTGGATGAAGAGACCTGGAAGAGCTGGGACGGTCTGGCGCAAGAGAAATTCATCCGTACGCTGAACACCAAACTGCGGCATTACCAGCGGTACAACGCGGATGTCGACCGTTGGGTGGCTTTAGCCAAGGACAGCGATGCACGGGACAACGTGTACCCCGTACCTCTGGAAATGATGCCTTAACGAGACGCCGATGCTCGATATCAAGAACCTGCTGGTGCGCCGTGGTGAAGGCGCGCTGGCCCATCACGTGCGCCTGCCCCACTTGCAGGTCGGTGTCGGGGAAATCCTCGCCATCACCGGCGAGAGCGGCAGCGGCAAAAGCACGTTGCTCGAAGCCATCGGCCTGTTGCTCGCGCCGATGGAGCTCGAGCGGTTTCGGCTGGGCGCGGCGCAGGGTCAGGATATCGCCCAACTGCTTGCCAACGACGACCAGCCAGCCTTGGCGACCGTGCGCTCGCAGCATTTGGGGTTCATTTTGCAGAGTGGCGGCTTGCTGCCGTTCCTGAGCGTGCGGGACAACATCAGCCTGCCACGCCGGTTGCTCGGGATGCCGGCAAAGAGCGCGCACATCGACCATGCGGTTGACGTGTTGCGCCTGCAAGGCTTGCTAAACAAACACCCTCAAGCGTTGTCGATCGGCGAACGCCAGCGCGTGGCCTGCGTGCGGGCAATTGCCCATGAACCGCTGCTGCTGTTGGCCGACGAGCCGACTGCCGCGCTCGACCCCCACAGTGCCCGACGCTTGTTCGAGTTGCTACTGAGCCTGGTGTCGAGCATGGGTTTGAGCGCGCTCGTTGTGTCCCATGACTGGGCCTTGCTGAAGGATTTCGGCTTGCCGCGCCTCGGTGCGATCAGCCGTGAGGGAGAGACATCGTTTGAACCGATGGACTGAACGACTGCGCCTGCTGGGCTCACTGGCCCTGCAAGACCTCTGGCACGACCGCAAGGTGTCGCTGTGCATCGCCGCATCGCTGGTGGCGGTGATTGCGCCGTTGTTGCTGCTGTTCGGGCTCAAGCACGGGGTGGTCAGCCAGTTGCAGGACGAACTGCTGCGCGACCCGCGCAACCTTGAAGTGAAGATGCTCAGCAACGGCAACTACGACACGGCCTGGATCGAGCGTTTGCGCCTGCGCCCCGAAACCGGTTTTGCCCTCGGCCAGACGCGCTCGCTCAATACCCAGGCTGACCTGCTGATCGGCATGCAGCGGTTTGTCGAAGGCGCCGAGATCATTGCCACCGAACCGGGCGATCCACAGCTGAACCTGTCGTCGCTCACCCCTGTCGGTAATCAAGTGATCCTCAGCGCCAGCGCCGCGCAACGTTTACAGGCCAAGGCCGGCGACAGCGTGCAACTGCGCGCGTTGCGTCACCTGGAAGGTGTCAATGAACGAGGAGAGATGACCCTGACGGTGCTGGCGGTGCTCGACGGCGCCCGCTTCGGCCGCGCGGCCGGGTTTGTCGCCCCGCCGCTGCTGCTGGACCTGGAGCGCTTTCGCGACGGTTATCAGGTCAGTGCGTTCGGCGTTATCACCGGCAAGCCTCTGGGCGATCTGCAACCGCTGTATGCCCGCGCCCGCGTGTATGCGCGCGACATCGATCAAGTCGCACCGCTGGAGCACTGGCTCAACGAACAACACATCGAAACGTCGAGCCGGCTGGCCGACATCGACAATGTCAAAGCCATCAACCATGTGCTGGGGCTGATCTTCGGCGTGATCGCCGTGGCGGCGCTGATTGGCTGCGTGGCGTCGATGGTCGGCGCGTTCCTGGCCAACATCGACCGCAAACGCAAAAGCCTCGCGGTCCTGCGTCTGTTAGGTTTCAAGCGGCGGGCCGTCGGCGGTTTCGTGGTCCTGCAAGCGCTGGTACTGAGCCTGGCCGGCTACGTTGGCGGGCTGGGGTTTTATGCCGTCGGCAGTCATCTGTTCGACTACTTGCTCGGCAGCAGTCAGGCCACCGGCACCTTCGTTTGCCACATCACTGTCTGGCATGGCCTTGCCGCCCTGCTCCTGACTTTTTTGGTCGCTGCATTGGTGGCCGTGATCGGCGCCGTGCGAGCCATCAACATCCAACCTGCGGAGAGTCTGCGTGAGCTATAAACGTTTTGGCTTGCTGTTGCCCCTGAGCCTCGGCTATGTGCTCGATGCCTCGGCGGCGGGCTGGGAAGAGAAGTTTTACAACCCGATGCCGGACGCCGCCGACGTGGTGCTGCCGATGCCCTGCGAAGGCTCCATGGTATTTCGCAAGGTGTTCATTCCGGTGGCCGGCCCGCTCGACGATTACCCGATCAACATCGGTCAGGACGGCGCGGAATATGGCTATGTCGAACAGACCCGCCCGACCTTTATCGCCGGCAGTTTTACCGGGGCCAAGAACGACAAGTCCCGCTACTACCTGATGGCCAAGTACGAGATGAGTCAGCTGCAATACGCCGCACTGACCGAAGCAACCTGCCCCACCGCCGCCACCAAAATGCGCGTACCGCAAACGGCCGTGAGCTGGGTGCAAGCCATCGAAGCCGCCGACAAGTACAACCTGTGGCTGCGCAAAAACGCCGCCAACAAGTTGCCCAAGGAGGACGGCGCACTGGGCTTCCTGCGCCTGCCGACTGAAGTCGAGTGGGAGTTCGCTGCGCGCGGCGGGCTCGAAGTCGCTGCTGCAGAGTTTCGCGACACGCACTACCCGATGCCGGAGGGCATGAATGCCTACGAGTGGTTCGCCGGGGCGCAATCGTCCAACGGCAAAGTGCAGTTGTCCGGTCTGCAAAAGCCCAATCCGCTGGGTCTGCATGACATGCTCGGCAACGTCGACGAAATGATGTTCGAGCCGTTTCGCCTGAACAAACTTGATCGCCAGCACGGTCAGGCCGGCGGCTATGTGGTGCGTGGCGGCAACTACTTGACCGCTCAGGCCGACCTGCGAACTGCGTTGCGCAAGGAAGAGCCGTATTACAACGCCGACGGTCAGGTGAAAAACAAAACCACCGGCCTGCGCCTGGTCATGGTCTCACCGACCCTCACCTCTCGCGAACGCGTCGCCAGCATCGAAAGCAGCTGGAAGAAACTCGGTACCGGCAGCAAGGAAACCGAATCCGCCGACAAAGGCACGGTTCAATCTCTGAACAGCCTCGCCTCGGGCGTCGAAGACAAAGCGCTCAAGGAAAAACTCCAGGCCCTGGAAAACAAGCTGCGCGCCAGTAACCAGCAGCAGGAAGAAACCCGCGACCAGGCGATTCGCGCCAGCCTCAATCTGGGCGCATTCTTGTGCACCAAGATGCTAGACGACGGCCAGTACGTGGACTTCCTGCAAAAGAACTACAAACTCAACTGCGAAAGCGCGGACAAAGACGCCAGTTGCGACATGCGCAAAGGCAAGCTCGACGAGCAGAAGGATCGCCTGCACAAACTCAGCCGTTACTACGCCAGCAGCCTGGTGGAATCGGCGACCTTATACGGCCAGCCATTGCTTGAAACGCAGGTCCCGGTGATGGACGAAATCATCACCCGCAACAAACAGCTGCAAGACCTCAAACCTTACTTGCGCACCCACTGGGCCAATCAGAAGGCGTTCCTGCAAAAGCAGAAGATCGATACTGAAGCCTGGCTGAACAGCTGCAAAACCGTTACTCAATAACAACATTTCAACACCGTTACCGAGGAGTTTCACCATGTCGCGCAGCCTTTGGACTCGCTTCAAGCTACAGATCGCTTTCGTTGTCGCCGGCAGCCTGCTGCTGACGGGTTGCGCCAACACCGGTAGCTCCATGCTCGGCGACAGCGACGGAACCGACCCGCGCCTGACCCAGGGCCAGGACGCTGAGTTCTTCAGCAAGTCCGGCTACCAGGCCTGCGCCGTCGGTGCCGGTGTCGGCATCCTCGCTTGCGCACTGTCCAACAGCAACAACAAGGGTGTCTGCGCCATCGCCGCCGGTATTACCGCGTGTGGTGTGGCCATGGGCGCGAACTACTATCTGGATCAGCGTCGCAGCGAATACGCCGACACCTCCACCCGCTTGGCTAAAATGAACAGCGACGTCGAACAAGACACCCAGAACGTGATCGCCCGTACCGCGACCGCTCAGCAAGTGATCAAAGATGATCAGGCGAAAATCGCCCGGATCAAAAAGGACATCGCCAACAAGAAAGTCGACAGGAGCCAGGCCCAGGCGCAAATCGCCGAGATCGATTCCAACATCGCGCGCCTGCGTAAAGACCTCGGCAACATGCGCATCAAAGTCACCGAGTACACCAAGGTGGCAGACGCCGAGCGTGCACAAGGCGCCACCGGCGCCGAGATCAAGCAGGTGGACATGAACATTAAGAAAATGAACCAGAAAGTCGCTGCCCTGCAGAAGGAAGTCGACGGTCTGTACAGCCAACGCTCCGCAATCACCCTGGGCTAAGCACATGACGCTACGACAACTGGCGGTCCTCACCGCCGTCCTGGCCTTGAGCGGTTGCGCGACCACGCCGGGCGAATGCGATGCGACCAATCGCGACAGCAGCATGCTGACCAAGATGAACTGCGACTACTCCGGTGGTTACAGCGATCAGGTCAAGCAGAAGGAACAGGCCCTGAGCGAGTCCCGTCAGCAAAACGCAATGTTCCGTCAGGTGTACGAGAACATTCAGGCCCAGCAGCTCAGCACCAAAACCGACCTGGCCAGCCAGCAGAAAGCCCAGGCGGCGCTGAATCAGTCACTGGGTAAATTGCTGACCTCGCTCAAGGCCCGGCATGGCAATGAAACCCAGGTGAAAAAGCAGATCGCCGATCTCGAGCAGCAGCTCAAGGCTTCGCAAGCGGCACCAATGGCCAAGTCAACGCCAGCGACACTGGCGGCCAAGCAGAAAGAGCTGAAGGCGTTGCAGAAGAAGGTCAATCAGCTGCAATTCAGCCTCGGCTACGAAGAGTAACTTTTCACCCCGCAGGCCTCCCGATGGAGGCCTGCACTTTTTCAGGAATCGTCGTCATGCAGCGGGTCATCAGGGATGCGCAAGCCACATCGGAGGGGATGAGTGCACTGCAAGCCAAAGTCGCCCTCATCCAGAAACACTTTCCGCCGACCGTCGCCAGCCTTTTTGCCATCCCGCGGATGGGCAGCGGCGACGTGCTGGAGTGGTGGACCGAACTGGGTGGCCAACCTACGCCCTACGCGGACCTCAATGAGGACGCGCAACGACGTTTGCTGGAAACCTATGAAGTGCGTCAGACGTCCCTCGGACAGTTGGCGGACGAACTGCAAAGACGCGGTCAAGCGACGGAAGCGCAAGACCTGCGCAGCCTGCTCGGCACGCCTGAGCTGGACAAACTCTACAGCCTCAACGGTGAGCCTTTGGTCGTGCGCTGGAACCAGCGTCCGCCCAAACCGATCGTGCCGCCAGTGATTCCTGTGGTGCCGGTCGTACCGCCGTCGCGCCGTGGCTGGTGGATCGCGGCGGCCTTGCTTGCGCTGCTGTTGCTGCTTCTGGCGCTGTGGCTCTGGTGGTTCCTGCACCGTGAACCGGTTGTCGTGGTTCCACCGGTAGCGCCGGTGGTGACACCAGTGGAGAAACCGGTGGAGAAACCGGTTGAACCGGTACCCGAGCCTGTCGTGGAACCGGAACCGGAGCCTGCTCCGAAACCAGAACCCGCGCCAGCACCGGTGCCGCCGCCCAAGCCGGTCCCACCACCAAAACCGGTCGTGGCCGCGCCGCCGCCACCGCCACCGCCACCTCCAGCCCCGACGCTGGATAACTACGCATGCCGCAAAAAAGCGCCTGATGCCGTGCCCCCGCAATTTGTGGTGGTACTCGACACCTCGGGTTCGATGGATTTGAACATCAAGTCGGTGAAAGCCGACGAGGACTGGTTCTTCGGCAATGAGATGAACAAGTACCTGGACCCGAACCGCACCATGCAGATCTTTGCCAAGCCCAGCCGCATGGACGTCGCCAAGGAATCGCTGGCCGGCATGATCAATGGGCTGGACCCGAAGATCGACACACGCCTGATCACCTTCGCCGGTTGCGAAAGAACACCGGACCAGGGCGTGTTCAAGCTTGGCGACCGCCCGCGGCTGATCAACGGGATTCGCGGTCTGGTTCCCAACGATGGCACACCACTGGCTGACAGCCTGGCCTACGCCGCCAGCAAAGTCGACGGGCGCAATAACGATGCAGTGATCGTGATGTTCGTCGACGGCGAGGACGGTTGCGATAAAGACGCCTGCGCGGTATCCCGTCGCATCGCCAGGGAACAACCACGCCTGCGGGTCAACGTGGTGAAAATCGGTGCCGGTGGCCCGTCACGTTGCATCGCTGAAAACACCGGTGGCCGGGTTTACAGCAGCACCAATGCGGCGGAGTTGGGCAAGCAGTTGAAACTGGCGACCAAGGAAGTGTCGAGCAATGCCAAGTGTGACTAGCCTGGGGACAGATCCTGAATTGAGGTGACCCCATCGCGAGCAAGCTCGCTCCCACAGGGTTTTGTGTCGATCACAAATCCAGTGTAGGAGCGAGCCTGCTCGCGATGGCTATATCAGAGGCGCCTCAACGAAACCGGTCAACCTCATGCCGCAAGTCCGCCGCGAGCTTCTCCAGCTCTTTGGCGGTGATCGCCAGATTGGACACCACTTCGCGCTGCTCACT
Source organism: Pseudomonas silensiensis (assembly GCF_050434865.1). Classification (NCBI taxonomy): domain Bacteria; kingdom Pseudomonadati; phylum Pseudomonadota; class Gammaproteobacteria; order Pseudomonadales; family Pseudomonadaceae; genus Pseudomonas; species Pseudomonas silensiensis. The sequence goes on along the minus strand of NZ_JBNDJH010000007.1, from coordinate 226,917 downwards.
GTTCGCCAGGGCAATGCTTTGCAGGTTGCTGCTCAGCAAGGTGGCGGTACTGCTCTGCTCTTGAGTCGCGGTGGTGATCGCCGCGAATTGCTGACCGGCAGAATGGCTTTGCTCATCGATCCGAGCCAGGGCACTGGCGACGTTGGCGTTGCGTGACAGGCCTTCCTGCATCAACACATTGCCCTGTTCCATGGTGCTGATGGCGTTGCCGGTTTCCTGCTGGATACTTTGAATCATTCCGGAAATTTCATCTGTCGCCTGACGGGTACGCGAAGCCAGGTTGCGAACCTCATCGGCTACCACGGCAAAACCACGCCCCTGCTCACCGGCACGAGCGGCTTCGATGGCGGCGTTGAGCGCCAGCAGGTTGGTTTGATCGGCAATCGAAGTAATCACACCGACAATGCCGCCGATTTCCTGGGAGCGCTGACCCAAGGTATTGATCACCGCCGCCGTGCTGTTCAACGCGCCAGCGATTTGCTCCAGAGACGAGGACGCTTCGCCCATCGACGTACGACCGATCTGGGTTTGTTGTGCGTTTTCCTGGGCCAGACGCTGGGTGTTGCCCATGTTGTCGGCGATGTTCAGGGACGTTGCGCTGAACTCTTCCACGGCGCCGGCCATGCTGGTGATTTCGCCCGACTGCTGCTCCATCCCTTCATAGGCGCCGCCGGACAGACCGGACAAGGCCTGGGCGCGGCTGTTGACCTCTTGCGAAGCCTTGCGGATGTGCTCGACCATGGTCGACAGCGCCTGGCTCATCTGGTTGAACGCGCGGGCCAGCTGACCGATTTCGTCATTGCTCGATACGTTCAGCCGCACGCTCAAATCACCGGCGCCCAAGGCTTCGGCCTGACGCACCAGATCCCCCAAAGGCGCGAGTTTGCTGCGCAGCAACCAGACCGCCGCCCCCACAGCGATCAACATCGCCAGCAGACTGCCAATCGCCAATTGAATGCCGACACTCCAGGTCACAGCACGAATTTCGGTTTTCGGCATGCTCGCCACCACCGACCAAGGCCCGCCTTCAAACGGTACGGCAATGCTGTAGAAATCTTCGGACTTGTCGCTCCAGAACTTGCCCTTGCCCGGCGTCTTCGCCAAGTCAACGATGGTCGGAGTCGCTTGATCCAGCGCTTGTACGCCCGCGATCGGCACCAGCCATTTGCTCTGTTCATCCAGCAGCGCCAGGGAACCGGTCTGGCCGATACGGAAACGCTTGAGGTTGGCATACTGCGCATTCTGCGCGTCGGTGTAGTCGAATCCTACGAACAGCACGGCAATCACCTTACCGCCACTGTCACGTACGGGGGTGTACTGAGTCATGTAGGAGCGGTCGAACAACAAGGCACGACCGACGTAGGCCTGCCCCGCCATCAAGCGCGCATAGGCCGGGTTCGCGTGATCGAGCAGCGTACCGATGGCCCGGCTGCCGTCCTGTTTGCTCAGGGACGTGCTGACCCGGATGAAGTCTTCGCCGCTGCGCACAAACACCGTCGCAACACCGGCGGTCATTTGCTTGAACTCGTCCACTTCCTTGAAATTGTTGTTCAGCACTTCGCTGCCCAGGTGCAGGCCCGGCGTCTGCGCGCCCGCTACCGCCACCGGTTCATCCGGGTGCACGCTCAAACCGGCGCTGAAGCGCTTCTCGAACAGACCGCTGAGGCGCTGGGTGCTTTCACGCAACGTGCCGTGAAAGGTACTCAACTGATCAGCCAGCAACCGGGCTTCACTGGCCAGGTGCTCTTCGCGGGTGGCGAGGTTGGCGGCGTCCAGCGAACGAAGGGCGAATACGGTACTGCCGCTGATGACAATCGCCAGTATCACGGCAAGCGCAAGACCAAGCTGTGAGGCGATCCGGGCACGAGGTTGAGACATGACAGCTCCTGGCCGAGCGACCGGATCATCCTTGATCTGGCTGCACACTCAGCAAAATTCTAATAATGGGAATTGCGTCGAACCTGCACGAAGGTTCCACCTGCCTTTTCGGCGGACAATCTGAATACTTGAGTAATTAACCGGGATATGGCTCAAGGCCGCCATTGCGGCGGCTCTATCGATTCAGCCCAGGTGTTGAACGTCGGGCAATTCCATTGCTCGGGCTTCGCCTTGCAGGAAGTCGCTGAGCCTGCGCAAACGTTCACCACCGGGGCGGGTTTTCGGCCAGACCAGGTAATATTTCTCACCGCTGGCGACGGCCGTCGGCCACGGCAGACTCAGACGCCCCTGAGCCACATCTTCCGCCACCATCAGCAGATCGCCCATGGACACGCCATAACCTCGGGCGGCGGCGATCATGCCCAGTTCCAGCGTGTCGAACACCTGCCCGCCCTTGAGCGACACCTGATCCGCCAGCCCCATACGCTCCAGCCAGCTGCGCCAGTCGCGACGATCCGGCGTCGGGTGCAGCAATTCGGCATTGGCCAGCCGTGCGACATCCCACGGTTGATCCTGCAGAAGATTCGGCGCGCCGACTGGAATCAGCTCTTCCGAGAACAGGAAACTCGCCTCCCAGTCCGGCGGAAAATGCCCGTTGCTGAGAATGACGGCGCAGTCGAACGGTTCATGGTTGAAGTCCACCGAGTCGACATCCATCCAGGCGCTGGTCAATTGCACCTCGTTGCCCGGTTGCAGGTGCCGAAAGCGGCTGAGCCGTGCCAGCAGCCAGCGCATGGTCAGGGTCGACGGCGCTTTCATGCGCAGGATGTCATCTTCGGCACGCAAGGTATTGCAGGCCCGCTCCAGCGCGGTGAAGCCTTCGCGAATGCCGGGCAGGATCAACCGCGCCGACTCGGTCAATTGCAGATTGCGTCCGCTGCGGTGAAACAGCCGACAGGCAAAATGCTCTTCCAGCGTACGAATGTGCCGGCTGACCGCGCTTTGGGTGATCGACAGTTCTTCGGCCGCACGGGTAAACGAGCTGTGCCGTGCCGCCGCTTCGAATGCGCGCAGGGCATACAAGGGAGGAAGACGACGGGACATTCGGAAAGCTCCTATAGCGGGATTCGGTCACCCTAGCAGAAACCTTCCAGCATGAGTTTGAATCATGCAACCCATCCTTTTTATCCCTTTGTGCAAACCCCGTAGAGCGCCGAGAATCGACGCTTTCCTGTCCCTCTTTAATTATCGAGCGTGATGACCATGCAGCATCCAGCACGTACCGAACTCTGGGCCATCCTGCGGCTGGCGGGGCCGTTGATTGCCTCGCAGTTGGCGCACATGCTGATGGTCCTCACCGACACCTTGATGATGGCGCGCCTGAGTCCAGAGGCGCTGGCCGGTGGCGGCCTGGGCGCAGCGACATACTCGTTCGTGTCGATCTTCTGCATTGGCGTGATCGCCGCGGTCGGCACCCTTGTGGCCATCCGTCAGGGTGCCGGCGACATCGTCGGCGCCGCCAGGCTGACCCAGGCCGGGTTATGGCTGGCGTGGTTGATGGCGTTGGTGGCCGGGCTGCTGCTGTGGAACCTCAAACCGGTGTTGCTGCTGTTCGGCCAGACCGAAACCAACGTCCACGCGGCCGGGCAGTTCTTGCTGATCCTGCCGTTCGCCCTGCCCGGCTACCTGAGCTTCATGGCCCTGCGCGGCTTCACCAGCGCCATCGGCCGCGCAACACCGGTGATGGTCATTAGCCTCGGCGGCACCGTGGCTAACTTCCTGCTCAATTACGCATTGATTACCGGCATGTTCGGCCTGCCGAAACTGGGGTTGATGGGCATTGGGCTGGTCACCGCTATTGTCGCCAACTGCATGGCGCTGGCGCTGGCCTGGCACATCCGTCGGCATCCGGCTTACGACGCTTATCCCTTGCGTCAGGGCCTGTCGCGGCCTAACCGTCAGTATCTGAAGGAACTGTGGCGCCTGGGCCTGCCGATTGGTGGCACCTACGCGGTGGAAGTCGGCCTGTTTGCGTTCGCCGCGCTGTGCATGGGCACCATGGGCAGTACGCAAATGGGCGCACATCAGATTGCCCTGCAAATCGTCTCGGTGGCGTTCATGGTTCCGGCGGGAATTTCCTATGCGATCACCATGCGCATCGGGCAGCACTACGGCGCCGGGCAACTTCTGGATGCACGGCTGGCCGGTCGGGTCGGCATCGCTTTTGGCGCGGCGGCGATGCTTGCCTTCGCCATGGTCTTCTGGTTGCTGCCGAATCAGTTGATCGGCTTGTTCCTGGACCACAACGACCCGGCGTATCGCGACGTCATCAACCTGGCTGTGAGCCTGTTGGCGGTCGCCGCGTGGTTCGAGCTGTTCGACGGCACGCAAACCATCGCCATGGGCTGCATTCGCGGGCTCAAGGATGCCAAGACCACGTTCCTGGTGGGGTTGGGCTGTTATTGGCTGATTGGCGCGCCAGCTGCCTGGTGGATGGCCTTCCATTTGAATTGGGGGCCGACAGGCGTCTGGTGGGGATTGGCGCTGGGGCTGGCGTGCGCGGCGGTGAGCCTGACACTGGCGTTTGAGTGGAAGATGAAAAAGATGATTCGTCGGGAGCCGTCGTCGCGGCGCTTCGAAACTGCCCAGACCGAGTGAAATCCCCCTGTAGGAGTGAGCCTGCTCGCGATAGCGGTGTACCAGTTAACAACTATGTTGACTGACACACCGCTATCGCGAGCAGGCTCACTCCTACAGGGATTTTGGGTTAGTTCACTACTTCCAGTGCAGACTGCTGACCGCTGCCAAAGGTCAAATACTCAACCAGCTCCGCCAGCGGCAACGGCTTGCTGATCAAATATCCCTGCACCTGATCGCAGCCAAACCCGCGCAACAGATCCAGTTGCTCCGGCGTTTCCACGCCCTCGGCGACCACTTCAAGATTGAGGTTGTGCGCCAGATTGATCATGGCGTGGACCAGTTTGCGATTCTCTTCGCGCTGTTCCATGCCGCCGACAAAGCTCTTGTCGATCTTTAGCAAGGCAATCGGCAAGCTGTTGAGGTGCACAAACGATGAGAAACCGGTGCCGAAGTCGTCGAGGGAGAAGCGCACACCCAGACGCCCCAACGCATCCATGGTCTGTTTGACCAGATCGCTGCGGCGCATCACCGCTGTTTCAGTCAGCTCGAATTCCAGCCATTGCGCCTCGACGCCGCGTTCGGCAATCAACCGGCTCAGCGTCGACAGCAACTGGCTGTCCTGAAACTGCCGGAACGACAGGTTGATCGCCATGTGCAACGCCGGCAAACCCCGTTCGCGCAACGCTTGCATGTCGCGCAAGGCCCGGGAAATCACCCAGTAACCCAGCGGCACAATCAACCCGCTCTGCTCGGCCAGCGGCACGAATTCGCTGGGAGGCAGCAAGCCGCGCTCGCCATGACGCCAGCGCACCAAGGCTTCGAGGCCGACGATCTGACCGTCCTCAAGATTCAGGCGTGGCTGGTAATGCAGTTCCAGTTCATCCCGACGCAACGCCCGGCGCAGCTCGCTTTCGAGGTCGGCCATGCTGCGGGCATTGCGATTGATGCGTTCGTTGAAGATGTGAAAAGTGCAGCCCTGGGTACTTTTGGCTTGTTGCATGGCGATGTGCGCGTGCCACATCAGCGGGTCGGCGCCGGCCTGAGCCCGGGCGTGGGCAATGCCGAGGCTGGAACCGATCAACAGGCTTTCGCCATCGACCCAGTAAGGCTCGGCCAGCGCTTCGGTAATGCGCTCGGCCATCCATTCGGCGCGCTGAGGCGCGCGGCGGGTGTCGATCAGCAGGGCGAACTCATCACTGCCCAGTCGAGCCAATTGATCGCTGGCCTCAAGCTGGCTTTTCAGCCGCGCGACCACTTGCAGGATCAACCGGTCACCGGCCTGGTGGCCGAGGGCATCGTTGGCGTGCCGGAAGTTATCGAGGTCGAGGTGACCGAGAGCCAGGCCGCGGCCGTCGTTTTCCGCCAGGCGTGCCGCCAACAAGGTCTGGAAACCCTGGCGATTGGCGATGCCGGTCAGCGGGTCTTGCTCAGCCAGACGCTGCAGGGTGTTTTCCAGCAGGCCCCGCTCGCGCACATGCCGTAGGCACCGGCGCAACATGCCGGGATCGAGGTGATCGCGCACCAGCCAGTCACTCACCCCATCGGGCGGCGACAGCGGCTCATGTTCGAGCAGCAACACCGTCGGCAGATTGCAACGGCCAGGTAGAGGTTGAAGCGCTGGAATCGTCAACAACACCGCACTGCGGTTGTCATCGAACAGACTGCTGACCGACTCCCAGCTCGGCGCGCTGATCAGCACGGTCGAGCTCCCCATCGGAGCCAGACACTCGCGCAACAACGCTGCCCACGCTGGCTCTTCGGCCAGTAGCAGCAAACGCAAGGGTTCGACAGGCGTAGACAAGCTAGCTCCCTAGACTCTGCAAAGATGTAGGCGGCGGGCATTATGCAGCGCCGGTAACCAATGACCAACCGACACCGGTTAACAAACGCGGCTTTGTATCCGGAATTACGAACATTAGACGCAAACTCACCGCGCATCCTGCGTGAAAGTATCAAAACCGGCAAATATAGATAGCGTGCTGCGTCACAAGTCGGAGAGAGCAGCACAATTCGCTGAGCCTGTTAAAATGCCGGCCCATTTCGCAAACGACTCCCTGATTTCGTATGTCCCGACTCAATCCCCGGCAGCAAGAAGCCGTGAGCTACGTCGGCGGCCCTCTTTTGGTGCTCGCCGGCGCAGGCTCCGGCAAGACCAGCGTGATCACGCGCAAGATCGCCCACTTGATCCAGAACTGCGGCATTCGCGCCCAGTACATCGTCGCCATGACCTTTACCAACAAGGCCGCGCGCGAAATGAAGGAACGGGTCGGCACCTTGCTCAAGGGCGGCGAAGGCCGCGGCCTGACCGTCTGCACCTTCCACAATCTGGGCCTGAACATCATCCGCAAGGAACACGTGCGGCTAGGCTACAAGCCGGGTTTCTCGATCTTCGACGAGACCGATGTCAAAGCCCTGATGACCGACATCATGCAGAAGGAATACTCGGGCGACGACGGCGTCGACGAGATCAAGAACATGATCGGCTCGTGGAAAAACGACCTGATCCTGCCGCCCGAGGCCCTGGAAAACGCGCGCAACCCCAAGGAACAGACCGCCGCCATCGTCTACACCCACTATCAGCGCACGCTCAAGGCGTTCAACGCGGTGGACTTCGACGACCTGATCCTGCTGCCGGTGAAGCTGTTCCAGGAACACGCCGACATCCTCGAAAAATGGCAGAACAAAGTCCGCTACCTGCTGGTGGACGAATACCAGGACACCAACGCCAGCCAGTATTTGCTGGTGAAGTTGCTGATTGGCATACGTAACCAGTTCACCGTGGTCGGCGATGACGACCAGTCGATCTACGCCTGGCGCGGTGCGCGGCCGGAAAACCTGATGCTGCTCAAGGACGATTACCCGTCCCTGAAAGTGGTGATGCTGGAGCAAAACTACCGCTCCACCAGCCGCATCCTGCGCTGCGCCAACGTGCTGATCTCCAACAACCCGCACGAATTCGAAAAGCAGCTGTGGAGCGAGATGGGCCACGGCGACGAGATCCGCGTGATCCGTTGCCGCAACGAAGACGCCGAAGCCGAACGCGTGGCCGTGGAACTGCTGACCCTGCACTTGCGCACGGATCGGCCATACAGCGATTTTGCGATCCTGTATCGCGGTAACTACCAGGCCAAGCTGATCGAGCTGAAGCTGCAACACCACCAGATTCCGTATCGTCTGTCCGGCGGCAACAGCTTTTTCGGACGTCAGGAAGTGAAAGACCTGATGGCCTACTTCCGCCTGATCGTGAACCCGGACGACGACAACGCCTTCCTGCGGGTGATCAACGTCCCACGCCGGGAGATCGGTTCGACCACGCTGGAAAAGCTTGGCAACTACGCCACCGAACGCAAAATCTCGATGTACGCCGCCACCGACGAAATCGGTCTGGGCGAGCATCTGGATACGCGCTTCACCGATCGCCTGTCGCGCTTCAAGCGCTTCATGGACAAGGTCCGCGAGCAATGCGCCGGCGAAGACCCGATCTCGGCGCTGCGCAGCATGGTCATGGACATCGACTACGAGAACTGGCTGCGCACCAACAGCTCCAGCGACAAGGCCGCCGACTACCGCATGGGTAACGTCTGGTTCTTGATCGAGGCGTTGAAGAACACCCTCGAAAAAGACGAAGAAGGCGAGATGACCGTCGAAGACGCCATCGGCAAACTCGTCCTGCGTGACATGCTCGAACGTCAGCAGGAAGAGGAAGACGGCGCCGAAGGTGTGCAGATGATGACCCTGCACGCCTCCAAAGGCCTGGAATTCCCTTACGTGTTCATCATGGGCATGGAAGAGGAAATCCTCCCGCACCGCTCCAGCATCGAAGCCGACACCATCGAAGAAGAACGCCGGCTGGCCTACGTCGGGATTACCCGAGCGCGTCAGACGCTGGCCTTCACCTTCGCCGCCAAGCGTAAGCAATACGGTGAGATCATCGACTGCGCCCCGAGCCGCTTCCTCGATGAGCTGCCGCCGGACGATCTGGCCTGGGAAGGCACCGACGACACACCCGTTGAAGTCAAAGCCGTTCGCGGCAATACCGCATTGGCGGATATACGCGCGATGTTAAAGCGCTAGAATCGACTACTTTTTAACCAGCCTTAGGCGCACAAGCCGCCCGTAGAGGAAAGCTTCATGGAAGCACTGCACAAGAAAATTCGCGAAGAAGGCATCGTGCTTTCCGACCAGGTCCTGAAAGTCGACGCCTTTCTGAACCATCAGATCGACCCGGCCCTGATGAAGCTGATCGGCGACGAATTCGCCACGCTGTTCAAGGATTCGGGCATCACCAAGATCGTCACCATCGAAGCCTCGGGTATTGCGCCGGCGATCATGACCGGTCTGAACCTCGGCGTGCCGGTGATTTTTGCGCGCAAGCATCAATCCCTGACCCTGACCGAAAACCTGCTGTCGGCGACCGTTTACTCGTTCACCAAGCAGACCGAAAGCACCGTGGCGATCTCCCCGCGCCACCTGACCAGCAGCGACCGCGTGCTGATCATCGATGACTTTCTGGCCAACGGTAAGGCGTCGCAAGCGCTGATCTCGATCATCAAACAGGCCGGCGCTACCGTCGCGGGTTTGGGTATCGTTATCGAGAAGTCGTTCCAGGGCGGCCGTGCGGAACTGGATGCGCAGGGTTATCGCGTTGAATCGTTGGCTCGCGTGCAGTCGCTGGCGGGCGGCGTCGTAACCTTCATCGAATAACGCCACACCGAATATCCCCTGTAGGAGTGAGCCTGCTCGCGATTGCGGTGTATCAGTCGACATCTTCGGAGACTGATATACCGCAATCGCGAGCAGGCTCACTCCTACAGTTGTTTTGTGTTGGCTGTTATTGCGCGGTGGCCTTCAGGCCGGTAAGCAGCAAGCGCTGAAACAGGTCCTCTTTCAAACCTTCCGGTTTCGTCAGCTGCATCCGCTCCAGATGCTCGGGAAACGATGAAGGCTCTGGCGCATCCAGCGCTGCCTTGCCCAGTTCCAGAATCTCCGTGAGCTTGAACTTGCTCTTCAACCAGTTCAGCGCCCGCAATAGGTCCTTCTCCTCAGCGGTGAAATCACAGCCCAACGGATACTCCGGAAACAACTGCGGATGCCGCGCCTGGATGGCCTGCAAGCGCTGCGGACTGTTGTCGGCAAACCGTGGATCAATACGGAAACTCTTCGGTAACTTGCCGACGGCCTGAGCCTGTTCGATCAACCCCGGCTGGAAACGTGAGTCGCTGATGTTCAGCAATGCCTCGATCACCGCCGCATCGGTCTTGCCCCGTAGATCGGCGATGCCGTACTCGGTGACCACGATGTCTCGCAGGTGACGCGGGATCGTGCAATGGCCGTACTCCCAGACGATGTTCGAACTGACCTCACCGCCCGACTCGCGCCAGCTGCGCAGGAGCAGCACCGAACGCGCCCCTTCCAGCGCATGGCCCTGCGCAACGAAGTTGTATTGCCCGCCGACACCGCTGAGCACCCGCCCGTTTTCGAGCTGATCGGCTACGCCAGCACCCAGCAAGGTCATGGTGAATACGGTGTTGATGAAGCGCGCATCGAGGCGCTGCAAGCGTTTGAGTTCTTCCTGACCGTAGAGCTCGTTGATGTAGCTGATGCGGGTCATGTTGAACTCGAGCCGCTTGCTGTGCGGCAGCTCGCGCAACCGCTCATAGAAACTGCGCGGCCCAAGGAAGAATCCGCCATGCACCGAGATGCCGTCAGTCTGCGCGGCTTCGTCCAGCGTGCCGGCATTCGCCTGTTGCTGGGTCGGTACATCGGGGTAGACCTTGCGCCGCACGATCCCTGCGTCGGCCAGCACCAGCAAGCCGTTGACGAACATTTCGCTGCAACCGTAAAGGCCCTTGGCGAAGGGTTCGACGCCGCCTTCGCGGTCGATGAGTTGCGCCCACTGGCTGAGATTGACGTCCGCCAGCAGTGCCTTGTAACCGTCATTGTCGGCCTGACGCGCCAGCAGCGCAGCGGTCAGGGCATCGCCCACGGCGCCAATGCCGATCTGCAAGGTGCCGCCATCGCGCACCAGCGTGCTGGCGTGCAGCCCGATGAAGTGATCCTGGGTACCCACCGGCATGTTCGGCGTGGAGAACAGCGTGGTGCTGTCCTTCTCGTCGATCAGCAAGTCGAACGTGTCGATACCGATTTCGGCATCGCCGGGCATGTACGGCAAATCATTGTGCACCTGGCCCACCAGCAGGATCGTCTCCCCCGCCGCCCGACGCTTGGCGATCATGGGAAACAGGTCGAGGGTGATGTCCGGGTTGCAGCTCAGGCTCAGGCGGTCGGGATGTTCGCTGTGGCTGGCCACCAATTGCGCCACCAGGTTCAACCCGCCGGCGTTGATGTCCCGCGCCGCGTGGCTGTAATTGCTGCTGACGTAATCCTGCTGGGCCTGTGCGCTGTGGAGCAGGCTGCCGGGCTGCATGAAGAATTGCTGAACACGGATGTTGGGCGGCAGGCTGTCGCGATGCAGGTCGGCCAGGAAATCCAGTTCCGGATAGTCACCGAAAACCCGCTCGATGAAGGGCTCCAGAAAACGCTTTTGCAAACCGTCGCCCAAAGAAGGACGGCCCAGGCACAGGGCGGTGTAGATCGTCAGCTGCCGTTCGGGCAACTGCGCGATGCGTTGAAACAGCGCGTTGACGAAATGGTTGGGTTTGCCCAGACCGAGAGGCAGGCCCATGTGGATATGCGCCGGCAACCGTGCCAAGACATCATCGACCGCTTGCTCGATAGAACACAGCTGCACCATCTGATCCTCCCTTACATTCCGTGAATTGGGGTTGGACCGAGCTTGCCGGGTCTTTGCTGCAATGAATAGCCTCGGGTGTAAATCGCAGGCACAAAAAAGCCGCTCGAAAGCGGCTTTTTGATGAAGATGAAGGCTTATTTCAGGCCGGACATCTTCTGGATGGCGCCTTTGAGCTCGGCGTCTGCGCAATCGGCGCAGGTCCCTTTTGGCGGCATCGAGTTGATGCCGGAGATCGCCTTGGCGAGCAAACCGTCAACACCGCCTTCCTTCTTGGCGCGCTCGCCCCAAGCGGCAGCATCACCGATTTTCGGCGCGCCCAACAGGCCGGTGCCGTGGCAAGCGTTGCAGTGTTTGGCAATCACTTCGTCAGGCGTTTTGGCACCACCGCCGCCAGCAGAAGCGGCAACTTCCATCCCCTTGCATTCTTTACCCGTCACACAAACCTGGCCGACGGGCTCAAGGCGTTTAGCAATTTCGTCGTTGGTCGCAGCTTGAGCGCTGACTGCCCAAAGGGCCAATACGGTTGCTGGTACGGCCAGCATTTTCATAATTAGATTCACGCGTTCACCCTCAATGGTGGCTAGTCACGCCCACGGCCACGGTTCGCAGGCGGGCGCAAGTATAACGGTAAGCCCGCCACACTGAAACAACCCTAAAGTCGGAGGGGTCTTATGCGTGGCGGAAAAACAACTCGGGCACCTCCGCAATACTGGCGGGACGCCTCTTTTCTTAGAAATTCGCTGGAGTCGCTGCGCTGATTAGTCGCGCTGGCGCATCGAACGGATTACGGAAACGGTGCGGTTTAGTACTCTCAAAGTAGTAGCTGTCGCCGGCTTCGAGCACAAAAGTTTCAAGCCCTACCACCAGTTCAAGTCGACCTTCGAGCAAAATCCCGGTTTCCTCGCCCTCATGGGTGAGCATCTCGTCACCGGTGTCGGCGCCTGGCGGGTAGATTTCGTTGAGGAACGCGATGGCCCGGCTCGGATGAGCCCTGCCGACCAGCTTCATGGTCACTGCACCATCGGAAATATCGATCAGCTCGTTGGCTTTGTAGACGATCTGAGTCGGTTTTTCCTGCAGGATCTCTTCGGAAAAGAACTCGACCATCGACATGGGAATCCCGCCCAGTACCTTCCTCAGCGAACTGATCGAGGGGCTGACGCTGTTCTTCTCGATCATCGAAATGGTGCTGTTGGTGACGCCCGCGCGCTTGGCGAGTTCACGCTGGGAAAGTCCTTTGAGCTTACGGATGGATTGCAGTCGTTCACCGACGTCCAATGCTGGAGCCTCCAGGGATTCAGGTTGTTGGAATATTGAGCGTTATCATGGCGACAGCGTTCAGTATTTACAACACTTGGACCTGAATCCTGTTCGGTGAAGCGACTTTCGGTCGGGACGCTTTGGCCTAAACCCCGGAATAGAGCATTGGCACCCGGCGCAGGTTGCAGAAGATCTGGTAAGGAATCGTGCCCGCCGCCGCGGCCACGTCACTGGCGAGAATGTTTTTGCCCCACAACTCGACGGTCGAACCGAGGCCGGCTTGCGGCACATCGGTCAGGTCGATGCAGAGCATGTCCATCGATACCCGACCAATCAACTGGCTGCGCTGCCCGGCAACCATCACCGGCGTACCGGTCGGTGCCTGACGTGGGTAGCCATCGGCGTAACCCATGGCCACCACGCCGACGCGCATCGGTTTCTGGGTGATGAATGTGGCGCCGTAACCGATCGGCTCGCCGGCCGGCAGTTCACGCACGCAAATCACTTTCGATTCGAGGGTCATCACCGGTTGCAGTCGGGACGCCACGGCGTTGGCTTCTTCAAACGGAGTCGCGCCGTAGAGCATGATGCCCGGGCGAACCCAATCACTTGGAATCTGCGGCCAACCGAGCACTGCCGGCGAGTTACGCAGGCTGACCTCGGCCGACAAACCCTGACGCGCCGCTTCGAACACGACAACCTGGTCGACACTGGCCTGACTGTGCAGCTCATCGGCCCGGGCGAAGTGGCTCATCAGAACAATCTTCGCCACCTTGCCGCTGGCCAGCAGCCGTTGATAGGCCGCCTGATAATCATTTGGATGCAAGCCCACCCGATGCATGCCCGAATCGAGCTTGAGCCAGACCGTGATCGGCTTGCTCAGTGCAGCGTTCTCGATGGCTTCGAGCTGCCACAGCGAATGCACCACGCACCAGAAGTCATGCTCGACGATCAGCGACAGCTCATCGGCTTCGAAAAAACCTTCCAACAACAACACCGGCGCACGAATGCCCGCGGCTCGCAGCTCCAACGCTTCTTCGATACAGGCTACGGCGAAACCATCTGCTTCGGCTTCCAGCGCCTGGGCGCAACGCACCGCGCCATGACCGTAGGCATCGGCCTTGATCACCGCGAGGGCCTTGGCCCCCGTGACTTCACGGGCAATTTGGTAGTTGTGACGCAGGGCTTGAAGGTCGATCAGGGCACGGGCTGGACGCATGGCGGCAGACTTCTAGGCGGTCATGGGAATAAAAACCGGCGCTGGCTGACGGCGTGGACCGCCCGTAGCACCGGGAGAGGGATCTTTCTGACGGGTTTATGGCAGAGCGGCGACAACCGACAGCTCGACCAGGATTTCCGGTTCGCACAGTTTCGATTCAACGGTGGCACGGGCCGGTGCGACGCCTTTTGGCAGCCACTTGTCCCAGACCGAGTTCATGCCTTCAAAGTGTGCATCAATGTCTTTCAAGTAAATCGTCACCGACAGCAGGCGATTCTTGTCGGTCCCGGCCAGATCCAGCAAACGCTCGATGTTGGCAAGCGTTTCACGGGTCTGCTGTTCAATCCCGGCGTTCATATCGTCGCCGACCTGCCCTGCCAGATACACGGTACCGCTGTGGACTACGATCTGGCTCATGCGCTCATTGGTGAGCTGGCGCTGGATTGACATGTTTTGCAGACTCCTGAAGTTTTTTTCCATAACGGGAAATATCGAGGCCTTCGGCGCTGATTTGCGGCGTTTTCTTCGCCATCAGATCGGCCAGCAAGCGACCGGAACCGCACGCCATGGTCCAACCAAGCGTGCCGTGACCCGTGTTCAAAAACAGATTGCTGAACGGCGTAGCACCCACGATCGGCGTGCCGTCCGGCGTAGTCGGACGCAGACCGGTCCAGAAACTCGCCTGGGCCAGATCGCCGCCCTGAGGATAGAGGTCGTTGACGATCATCTCCAGGGTTTCGCGCCGACGCGGGTTCAGCGACAGGTCAAAACCAGCTATTTCAGCCATGCCGCCGACGCGGATGCGATTGTCGAAACGGGTGATCGCGACCTTGTAGGTCTCATCGAGGATAGTCGATGTCGGGGCCATTGCCGGGTTGGTGATCGGCACGGTCAGGGAGTAACCCTTGAGCGGATACACCGGGGCCTTGATGCCCAGCGGCTTGAGCAGTTGCGGCGAGTAGCTGCCCAGGGCCAACACGTAGCGATCAGCGGTTTCCAGCTTGCCGTCGATCCAGACACCATTGACGCGATCACCGGCGTAGTCGAGGCGTTGAATGTCCTGGTCGAAGCGGAATTCCACACCCAGTTTGGTAGCCATTTCGACCAGGCGGGTGGTGAACATCTGGCAATCGCCGGTCTGGTCGTTCGGCAGGCGCAAGGCACCGGCGAGGATGTCGGTGACGCTGGCCAACGCGGGCTCAACGCGGGCAATGCCGGCGCGGTCGAGCAGTTCGAACGGCACGCCGGACTCTTTCAGCACGGCGATGTCTTTCCAGGCGCCGTCAAGTTGAGCCTGGGTGCGGAACAATTGGGTCGTACCGAGGCTACGGCCTTCGTAGGCAATGCCGGTTTCGGCGCGCAATTCGTCGAGGCAGTCACGGCTGTACTCGGACAGGCGGACCATGCGTTCCTTGTTCACCGCATAACGGCTGGCGGTGCAGTTGCGCAGCATCTGCGCCATCCACAGGTATTGGTCGATGTCGGCGGTGGCCTTGATCGCCAGCGGTGCGTGGCGTTGCAGCAGCCACTTGATGGCCTTGAGCGGCACGCCCGGCGCGGCCCACGGCGAGGCATAACCCGGCGAAACCTGCCCGGCGTTGGCGAAACTGGTCTCCATGGCAGCGGCCGGCTGACGGTCCACCACCACCACTTCAAACCCGGCACGCGCCAGATAGTAAGCACTGGTGGTACCGATGACGCCGCTACCCAAGACCATAACGCGCATTTTCATATCCTCATCGCGGCTCGCCGCTGACGTTCGTAGTTGTAAAGCAATGATGTGCGCAGTGTAAAAAAGATTAGGCAGTGCTTTTCACTATATAACTGCCTATATTTGGCGAGAATTCTCGGCAAAAACGCTTTTCACGGAGGCGCATCCCCTATGCGTACCAACACTCAGACCAAACGTGAGCTGGACAAGATCGACCGCAACATCCTGCGGATCCTGCAAGCGGACGGACGTATCTCCTTCACCGAGCTGGGGGAAAAGGTCGGGCTCTCGACCACGCCCTGTACCGAGCGGGTCCGGCGGCTGGAGCGCGAAGGGATCATCATGGGCTACAACGCCCGGCTCAATCCGCAGCACCTCAAGGGCAGTCTTCTGGTGTTCGTCGAGATCAGCCTCGACTACAAATCCGGCGATACTTTCGAAGAGTTCCGACGCGCGGTCCTGAAGCTGCCCCACGTGCTGGAGTGCCATTTGGTGTCAGGGGATTTCGATTATCTGGTGAAGGCACGGATTTCCGAGATGGCCTCGTACCGCAAGTTGCTGGGCGACATCCTGCTGAAATTGCCGCATGTACGCGAATCCAAGAGCTACATCGTGATGGAAGAAGTGAAAGAGAGCTTGAGTTTGCCGATTCCGGATTGAAGATTTGTGGTGACTGCACTGACCCCATCGCGGGCAAGCCCGCTCCCACAAGGACAGCGCCGTACCTGTGGGAGCGGGCTTGCCCGCGATGGGGTCGACTCGGAACAACTGAACCAGCGCCGCAGCTTAAACCAACACCTGGCGGGTCGAAGCCATGTACTCATGAATCTGCTTTTCAACCCGCGGATGAATCAGCTCCACCGGCCCCCGCCCATTGGGGCACGGCAAGGTCTTGGTGGTACCAAACAACCGGCAAATCAGCGGCCGTTCGTCATACACGGTGCAGCCGTTGGGTCCGAGGTGAACGCAATTGAGCTCATCCATCGCCGCGTCCTGCTCGGCGCGGGTCTTGCGCGGCAGGCGGGACATTTCTTCCGGTGAGGTGGTTACCGGCCCACAGCAGTCATGGCAGCCGGGCACGCACTCGAACGAGGGGATCTGCTGCCGTAACGTGCGAATTTTCTGACTGTTGCAGCTCATCGAAGCGGTAACCAATAGCGGAATAGAGCGGGATTCTGACGTAAAAGCCCTGATCCAGACAGCACCAACCGACCAGTGTTGCCGGTGTCCGAAGGTCCGGCTTATGCTCCGTCAAATTTTCTAAACATACGAATCAGGATCACGCGCATGAATGCCGGTGCTCAGCAACCTGCCCCGAACCACCAGCACACTGCCTCTTATTACGCCGCCAGCAGCCTGCCGCAGCCCGATCATCCGGTGCTCACAGGCGACCTGGTGGCGGACGTGTGCGTGGTCGGTGGCGGGTTCTCCGGGTTGAACACGGCGCTCGAACTGGCCGAGCGCGGCTTCAGCGTGGTCCTGCTCGAAGCGCACAAGATCGGCTGGGGCGCGAGCGGGCGCAATGGCGGGCAGTTGATTCGGGGCGTCGGCCATGGCCTTGATCAGTTCGCCAACGTAATCGGTGCGGACGGCGTGCGTCAGATGAAACTCATGGGACTGGAAGCGGTGGAAGTCGTCCGACAGCGCGTCGAGCGTTTTCAGATCCCTTGCGACCTGACCTGGGGTTATTGCGACCTCGCTAACAAGCCTCGCGACCTTGAAGGTTTTGCCGAAGACGCCGAAGAGCTGCGCAGCCTCGGCTACCGTTACGAAACCCGGCTGCTGCAAGCCAGTGAAATGCATTCCGTTGTGGGTTCCGACCGCTACGTCGGCGGTTTGATCGATATGGGCTCGGGGCATCTGCACCCGCTGAATCTTGCACTGGGCGAAGCGGCTGCGGCCCAGCAGCTCGGGGTGAAGCTGTTCGAACAATCGGCAGTCTCCCGCATCGATTATGGCCCCGAGGTCAAGGTTCACACCGCCCAGGGCTCGGTTCGCGCCAAGACGCTGGTGTTGGGCTGCAACGCCTACCTCAATGAACTCAATCCCGAACTCGGCGGCAAGGTGCTGCCCGCCGGCAGCTACATCATCGCCACCGAACCCTTGAGTGAAGCGCTGGCACACTCGCTACTGCCACAGAACATGGCGGTCTGCGATCAACGGGTGGCGCTGGATTACTATCGGCTCTCGGCAGATCGACGCTTGCTGTTTGGCGGTGCCTGTCACTATTCAGGTCGCGACCCGAAGGACATCGCCGCGTACATGCGGCCGAAGATGCTGGAGGTTTTCCCGCAACTGGCCGGCGTGAAGATCGACTTCCAATGGGGCGGGATGATCGGCATCGGCGCCAACCGTCTGCCGCAGATCGGCCGGCTCAAGGATCAGCCGAATGTGTATTACGCCCAGGCTTATTCCGGTCATGGCGTGAATGCCACGCACCTGGCGGGGAAGTTGTTGGCTGAAGCTATCAGTGGTCAGCAGAGCGGAGGGTTCGATCTGTTTGCCAAGGTGCCGCACATGACCTTTCCGGGTGGTAAGCATTTGCGCTCGCCGTTGTTGGCGTTGGGAATGTTGTGGCATCGGCTTAAAGAGTTGGTCTGAGCCTGATTAAGCGACATGCCCGCCCTTGTAGCAGCTGACGAGCACCGCGAGACAGCGTTCGGCGGCGAAGCCGTCGCAAATCCTGCAACCGCGCTCTTTCAGGCAAACCGCGGTGTCTGATTTACGACTGCTGCGCAGTCGGACGCAGCCTTCGGCAGCTGCTACAAGGGATCGCATTTCATCTCACAGACACCAGAAAGGCTTGAGCCCCTCCTCCCGCGCCTGCTCCCGACTCAACCCGATGTCCTTAAGCTGCTCAGTCGTGAGCTCCAGCAATGCCTTGCGCGTGTGCAGACGATGCCAGAACAGACCCCAGCGACCCAGGCCGGACGGCGCATTGCGCATGACCGCCTCGCGCGCACCGTTGATTTGCCCTGCCGCCAGTTCCTGACTGTGTAACGTCAGCCGCACATCGCTCAAGCCGTTCATTTTGTTTGCTCCTGTTTACTTGGGTAGCCAGAGCTTTCATGATGCGTCGACGGCAAAAAGCATTACAGATTCAACGAGACTGTATTAACTCCATACAGATTTTGCATTTCAGCGTCTGAATCCTATATTTTCGACCCATCTGTACTGGTTGACCGAACCACCCACACAGAGACTGCGCCATGACCCTTTACGTCAACCTCGCCGAACTACTTGGCACGCGGATCGAACAGGGCTTCTATCGCCCCGGTGACCGGCTGCCGTCGGTGCGGGCGTTGAGTGTTGAACACGGCGTCAGCCTGAGCACCGTGCAGCAGGCCTATCGCGTGTTGGAAGACAGCGGGTTGGCGACACCGAAACCCAAATCCGGCTACTTCGTTCCGGTGGGTCGCGAACTGCCGGAGCTGCCGGCCATTGGGCGCCCGGCCCAGCGTCCGGTGGATATTTCCCAGTGGGATCAGGTGCTGGAGTTGATTCGCGCCGTGCCACGCAAGGACGTCGTGCAACTGGGCCGCGGCATGCCGGACATCACCACGCCGACCATGAAACCGCTGCTGCGCAACCTGGCGCGGATCAGCCGTCGGCAGGACATGCCCGGCCTGTATTACGACAACATCTACGGCACCCTCGAACTGCGCGAACAGATCGCCCGTCTGTTGCTGGATTCCGGTTGCCAATTGACGGCCCACGACCTGGTGATCACTACCGGTTGCCACGAAGCGCTGTCCACCAGCATTCGCGCCATTTGCGAGCCAGGGGATATTGTGGCCGTGGACTCGCCGAGCTTTCACGGCGCCATGCAAACCCTCAAGGGCCTGGGCATGAAAGCCCTGGAAATCCCTACCGACCCGCTCACCGGGATCAGCCTCGATGCCCTCGAACTGGCCTTGGAACAATGGCCGATCAACGCCATACAGTTGACGCCCAACTGCAACAACCCGCTGGGCTACATCATGCCGGAGTCGCGCAAACGCGCGTTGTTGACGCTCGCACAGCGTTTCGACGTCGCGATCATCGAAGACGATGTGTATGGCGAACTGGCTTATACCTACCCGCGACCGCGCACGATCAAATCCTTCGACGAAGACGGCCGGGTCCTGCTCTGCAGCTCGTTTTCCAAGACCTTGGCCCCGGGACTGCGCATCGGCTGGGTGGCGCCGGGGCGTTATCTGGAACGGGTGCTGCACATGAAATACATCAGCACCGGTTCCACGGCGCCGCAGCCGCAGATTGCCATCGCCGAATTCCTCAAAGCGGGGCACTTCGAGCCGCATTTGCGACGGATGCGGACGCAGTACCAGCGCAATCGCGACTTGATGATCGATTGGGTCACGCGTTACTTCCCGGCCGGCACCCGCGCCAGTCGCCCACAAGGCAGCTTCATGTTGTGGGTTGAACTACCGGAAGGCTTCGACACGCTGAAACTGAATCGTGCGCTGCATGATCAAGGCGTACAGATTGCCGTCGGCAGTATCTTTTCCGCCTCCGGCAAATACCGCAATTGCCTGCGGATGAACTACGCTGCCAAGCCAACACCGCAGATCGAAGACGCGGTGCGCAAGGTCGGCGCCGCAGCGATCAGACTCCTGGCAGAGGTTGATCACTGACAGGCGATGCCTTGGCGCGATTACTCCAGCTCAATGCGGATTCGGTTTTCGAGGGTTTTAATATCACGCACCCGGGTCGCCTCCTCATTGATCCGGGCGTCGAGTTCCAATTCCAGATCCCAACGCGTGCCCAGCGCAGCGGCCCCGTTATGCCACGGCATGATCCGCTCACCCGGACGCAACAGACCCGAATCAACGGGGCTCTCCTCGCCTTCTCGCCGCCACGCCATTGCAGCACCATCCAGCCGGGCAGACAGTACGCTGACCTGCAACACTCCATCGCCAAACGGGAAGTGCTGCGTATCCACCCTTGCGCCGTCCAGCCAGATTCTCATCGGCGTTGGCGCATCACATTGCACCTGCAACCGGGTGTGCCGCTTGCCCAGGTTCAATAGCTCCCCGGCTGGCGAACGCCCGAGTAACTCCCCGCGAGTGGCCGAACCAAAATCGATCAAGGACGGCGCAAGGGTCAACGTGCAGCGCTCCGCAGCCATCGCAGGAATAGCGCAAACAGGCAGAAAAACACTGAACAGCAAGCGGACGAATATTGCTCGCAACGTGCGAGGAGCAAACGAAACATCAGGTGGATTTTTCATCGGTAGCCCTTGATCAAAATGAACACTTCAAGCCTCCTCGCAGACGCTTTCGGCGGTCTCGAACAACGCCGAAGACTCAGGTTTTTGACCGAGGCTGACATTGAGCCTGCACGATGCCCCGTCGGGCAGCGTCAACCGCAGCTGCATCTCGGGACGGGCGTCGATAAGAAAGATTTTCCCTGTGTCGACGACCGTCGTCAGGTAGCGCTGATCGTCGTCATAAACGCCCACGCCTTGAGTCACCGGCTGACCATCCGCCCGGCGCGCCATTAACAGCACGCGGCGGGCGCTGATCACTGAAAAGTCGAACGCCTGAACCGAGCCACGCCCGGCCTCGACCTCCTGATAGCCATTGAGCACATCGACGCTGCGCGGCAGGCTGGCGGTATCGATCTCGATCCGGCCTGTGCGATAGGCCGGCAGACTGGCCGCGACCGCACGGCCGGCACTGTCAGTCCATACCGGCCCCTGCGGCGTGTGCAGTTTGATGCCGGCATCGTCACCGATCTTCACCAGCCCGAACGTGTCGCGCAACGGATAGGGCGACGGTGTGATGCCATTGGAGTGAATGGCCAAACCACCGCGCATGGCCGCGTCATAACCCGTCGCTCCAGCACCGCTATGGGAATAGCCGAGGTCGACGCTGGTATAGCGCGGCAACAGACTGAGGCGTCCATTCATATCCGATTGTCCTTCTGCCGCTCGATCCACACCGAGGGTGTAGCCCAGCGTGTCATCGACCTGCTCGCTCAATTGCGCCCCCGTGCGCAGCCCATTTACCCGGTCGTGGCGGGCGTAATTGCTGAGGCTACGTCGCGGGCCCAAGGTGAAACTCAGTGAGGCGAACGCCGCGGTTCCGGGACTGTGTTGCACCGAGGCACCTAACCTTTCTTCCAGCCTCAGCGAAAAGTGAGTGTCCTTGAAGACGCTGGACGACCAGGAAAGTCCCAAGCGAGATTGCGCTCGCCCGTTGACCGTGGCGTTGCGCGAGACCATGGCACCCAACGTCCCCAGCTTATCCAGCGAACCGTTCACCGACGCGCTCAACTGCTGGCTGGCACGTGATTCGGGGGCTTTGCGTTTTTCGTTCCAGGCCGTATCGGTCAGCGTCCTGAAGCCCTCGGTCTGCTGCGAAGCAGTAAGGCCTGCGGACAAGCGGCGGTTGATGGTTGTGCTAATTGAGGCTTGAAGTTGTGAGCCACGCAATTGCACCGCAGGAGTGCTGGAGAAGACATGTTGAGCGCTGATCGTGGTGCGATCAGTCAGCGCCTGCTGGAGGCCCCAGCCGACTGCCTGATACTGACCGGCTCCCATCAGAGCAGCACTCAGATTCGTGCTTGCCCCCCACTGCCAGCTGCGGGTCGTGGCAGCAAACAAGGGTGTTTCACGATCATCGCTACCGAACCGGCGAACCTGACCTGCCGCCAAGGTGTAGCCGGTAGGTCCTGCGTTGCTGCCACGGCGCAAGGTTGCCGACGGCACCGTAAATTGATGCTGTGAACCACCGTCCTCGTGCACCGTCACGTCCAGATCGAGGTTGAGACTCAGCAGCGGTAAACCACTTAAGGTAAAAGGACCACTCGGCACCAGGGTCGCGTAAATCACCACACCACTTTGTCGCACCTCGACGCGAGCAGGGGAGTACGCCACCCCTTCGACAACTGTGTTGCTGCCAATCCCCTCGTTGGTCAGGGTGCTGAGTACGGTTTCCGGCAGTAACTGAACCCCGGTAAACGCGCCACCCGCCAGTAGCGGTACGGCCAAGGTGAGTTGCCCGAACTGTATCCGGGTCTGTTGTTTTTCCCACGTGTGTTCGGCATACGCATACAGATGTTCGGCGCGCCTGACACCCTCGAACGCGCTATAGGATTGTCGGCTGCGTACAAGCCAGTCCCTGCTATTCAGACCGACTTCGGTGTTGAAGTTGCGGTACTGACTGGACTGGCCATTGAATTGCCGGCTGACCAGCAATGCGTCGTAATTCAGCAGTCCGGCACTTCCGCCATTGGAGAAGCTGCGTTGCATCAGTACCGGCGATAGCAAGGCATGGGTTGGAACCCGCAAGGCCACTTCTTCTTTACCCGGAAGGAGGCGCACCACAGCCTCGGGAAAGGCTTGGTTGAAGGGCAGGCAGGCGCCAATGTCCTGAGCGTCCAGTGCGCGCTCGGGTGCGTGAATGTCTGCACTGGCCAGCAGCGAGGAGTCCACGCACAGCTCACCGTGTTCATTGAACGTTGCATGGATGCGCCCCTTCGTCACGCCGTTAACCTCGAGGGTCACCCGCCGTGGGCCTTGCTCGAACCGGGGTGCAAGGCGAAAGTACTGCGCGAGTTGTGGATCGATCCCGCGCGCCTTGAGAACCTGGGCATCAAAGTCAACGCCCTCATCCGCCACAACTTTTCCGAGCGCAGCTGCCATGAGAGTGATGCCAACCACCCCTCTTATCCCTGCGGCTATCCCTGCGCAGGTGCCACGCATTACCTGACGACCAAAGGCGCATCGTAGCTGCCCACTGCGAATCCGTAAGTGCTCGCCGGCGACAAGCGCACAGTCGCACCCACCACTACAACGCCCGTAAGCACCAACTCTTCGCCGGGCAGCACGTAAGTACGCGGTAAATCCAGCGGTATGCCGAGGGGCATGATGCTGACCGACTTCGCCAGCCGGACTACATACGGACTGGCGTTTTTGACCTGAACCTTGCCGCCCTGTAACGACCAGGTCAGACGCTTCCAGGGCTCACGTTCGACCGGTAGATGGGCCGGTCGCAGGATCACTGGAATATTCTGGCGCACACCCAGTTTCACTTGAGCCTGCCCTCCCGTTTCGGCAGGCAGAATGCCCTCGAAGATGACGCGCTTCAGGCGTTCGGTTTCGAGGGGCTTGGCACTTTGTAGAATAAACCTGAGCTGCTGGGTTGCACCCGCCTCGACACGCGCCACTGGCTGGGTGACGACCAGCAGATGCTCACTGTCCTGGGGAATATCCTCAATCACGGTGTACAACAACGCAGGCTGGTCATCAGTGTTGCGAACGTTGATTGTTGCTTCGCCGATGGCCTCATCCACCAGCAGCGCCGGAACCTCCGGCACCATGCCAACGGCGAACGCGCTCGTACTGGAAACGGCCATACCGATAGCGATGAACGCGCCCAGCGCGACCTGCTTTTTTAATGAAAACATAATGATTTCCAGGCGTGCCAACGCAGCACCGCGAGGCAGCACGTGCGCTGAAGCGCAGCTTTTATCAAAGAGACCTGACGGTAGGCAGACGTGACCCGGGACGACTGCGCGAGCAGTCGCCTTCGTGTCGCCAGATAGATGCCCGGGAGCTTGGCCGTAGCCGTCCCGGGGACCTGAGTTACAGGTAGTAAACGTCGAAGGTCACAAACCCATCGACCTTGTACTCATCGGTGGTGACGGGAAGATCCCTGGCCGGGCGAATTGCCGCTGCCACTTTCATGGGAAAGGCGTGGAAAGTGGCGGCAATCGGCCCTTTGACCTCGTCTTCGCCCCAGGAATAGCTGGTTGGTGCATTCGACACCATCAGGCTGCGCGGGGTACGCCAGTTAAGATTATCGGGGGTGCGAACCAGAAACTTCTGTGCCTGCTGATCTGCACTTGGGGTACCAACTCGCAAGCCGAAACCGCCAATCGCAACGCCGTTTACGGTCCCTAGACCGTAATACAAATTTTCACCGGTAAAACCGGTAGGGCTAAAAACCAAACCTGGCGCCTTGGTATCGCCACGACCATCCGTCACGGCGAACTCCACGGCAGCAGGCGCGGTGCACGCGATTTTCAGCGTGATGTCCTTCTCGGGAAAATTGGTTTGAGCAACAACATTCAGTTCTTTTGCAGACAACTTACCCAGGTCCACAGTCGTACCACCGGCAAACGTCGGGACACACGAAGTTGGCGTAACAGCACCGGTCACCGTCAAACTGGTACTTGCTGCCGACGCCAACATCGGGGAAGCAGCAACTGCTATAGCGGCCATCAAAAAAAGATTTTTCATTTTTACCATCCTTGTTAAATATCGATATGTAACTTTTGTAAATCCATAACTTCCAAAAAAACAGACACGTTTTAATTCGCCCTCACTTGCCCGGCGATGATTGCCGTTTACGTGGGATTTATCTGTAGGACGCATCTCTACTACTAATAGGACAAGGCTCACGCTGGCGTAGCTTTTCGAGAGCTTTCTTGAAAGTTTTGAATGAAAAAACTTGTAGCATTCCAACCACCAAACGTGTGACTTCCCACCCCCCCGACAACACTGGAGCTCCGGTTTTTTTTCGCGCACCACTCCTCTCTAGCGTCACGAATACGCATTAAACTTTCATTCAAAACAAATCAAACAGCAAAAGCGCAATGAGAATCATCAAACTAAAAATCGAGATCTAAAATTGCAACCCGTACTTTCAACTCTTTAAATACATTTTCGTTTCGTCTTTATTCAATGCGTAAAAACTTGCACGCCATTTGCCATATAACACTCGCCAGCACAGCGTTCACACCTGCTCGTCGCAGGCCGTGCCATACTCCGGCTTTGCCGCGAATCGAGATAACCAACTTGAGTTCCAGACAAACCATCGCTCTGGTGATATTGCTCAGTGTATTAATGAGCGGTTGTGCCACCCTTGATGTGCCCAGGACTCCCAGCCAGGCACTGCCCGCCAGTGACTCGGCGTTCGGTCGCTCGATTCAGGCCCAGGCTGCCCCCCACGAGGGGCAATCCGGCTTTCGCCTGCTGTCCGACAGCACCGAAGCCTTCACGGCCCGCGCCGAACTGATCCGCAACGCCCAAAGCAGCCTGGATTTGCAGTACTACATCGTTCACGACGGCATCAGCACACGGATGCTGGTGGACGAGCTTCTCAAGGCTGCCGACCGCGGCGTGCGCGTACGCATTCTGCTCGACGACACCACCAGCGATGGCCTGGACCGGCTCATCGCCACGCTGGCGGCGCATCCGCAGATCCAGATCCGTGTGTTCAACCCACTGCACCTGGGTCGCAGCACCGGCGTGACACGAACGGCGGGACGGTTGCTCAACCTGTCGCAGCAACACCGGCGCATGCACAACAAGCTGTGGCTGGCCGACAACAGCATGGCCATCGTCGGTGGACGCAATCTGGGGGATGAGTACTTCGATGCCGAACCCAACCTGAATTTCACTGACATCGACATGCTCAGCGTCGGCCCGGTCGCCGAACAGCTGGGGCACAGTTTCGACCAATACTGGAACAGTGCGCTGAGCAAGCCGATCGACCAGTTCCTCTCGAGCAAACCGACGGTCAGGGATCTGGAAAACACCCGGACCCGACTGGAAGAATCGCTTGAGGAAACGCGCAAACAGAATCACGCGCTCTACCAGCAGTTGATGACCTACACCACTCACCCGCGCCTGGACATCTGGCGTCGGGAGTTGATCTGGGCCTGGAACCAGGCACTGTGGGACGCGCCGAGCAAGGTGCTGGCCGACGGCGAGCCCGACCCGCAGTTGCTGCTGACCACGCAGCTGGCGCCCGAACTCAATGGCGTCAGCAAAGAGCTGATCATGATTTCGGCTTACTTCGTACCCGGCCAGCCGGGGCTGGTGTACCTGACCGGGCGCGCCGATGCCGGGGTGTCAGTGAGCCTGCTGACCAACTCACTGGAAGCCACTGACGTGCCGGCGGTGCATGGCGGTTACGCGCCGTATCGCAAGGCACTGCTGGAACATGGCGTGCAGCTGTTCGAATTGCGTCGCCAGCCTGGTTTAGGCGGCGGAAGCGGACCCCATCTGTTCTACAGCAAGTCCCACCGCGGTTACGACTCCAGCCTGCACAGCAAGGCGATGATCTTCGACCAGCAAAAGTCGTTCATTGGCTCGTTCAATTTCGACCCGCGCTCGGTGCTGTGGAACACTGAAGTCGGGGTGCTGGTGGACAGCCCGGAACTCGCCGCGCACGTCCGCGAACTGGCGATGCAGGGCATGGCGCCGCCGTTGAGTTATCAGGCGAAACTGGAAAATGGCCAGGTTGTCTGGGTGACAGAAGACGACGGCAAGCTGCACACCCTGACCCGGGAGCCGGCAAGCTGGTGGCGGCGCTTCAGTGCATGGATGAGCACCACGGTCGGCCTGGAGCGGATGTTGTAGTCAGGAGGTCGCGATCAATTGTGGCGAGGGAGCTTGCTCCCGCTCGACTGCGCAGCAGTCGCAAATCGGCATATGCGTTCTGCCTGAACAAACGCGGCGCCTGAGTTTAGGGCCGCTTCGCGCCCCAGCGGGAGCAAGCTCCCTCGCCACAGGTTTTGTACCGTGCTCAAGCCGGCTCGGTAATCGCACCAAATGCCCCTTGCCGTGACAGCAGGATCACCAACCCCAGCGCACCGGCCGCCATCAGCAGTGGCAACGCATGCCCGCTGATCCACTGGCTGCCGGCACCGGCCGCCAACGGTCCGACCAGGCAACCGATACCCCACAACTGCGCGATATGCGCATTGGCGCGCACCAGTGCATCGTCGCGATAGCGCTCGCCGATCAGGATCAGTGACAAGGTGAACAGGCCACCGGCACTGGCACCGAACAACACCCACAACGGCCAGATCAGCAACGTATCGATCAACAACGGAATGGCCAGGCTCGATATCAACAGGACCACCGCACACCCGGTGAACAACGTACGTCGCGACAAGCGATCAGCCAGTGCGCCAATCGGCAATTGCAGCAAGGCATCACCCACCACCACCGTGCTGACCATCGCCAACGCAATATCCGTCGTAAAGCCCTGACGCAGGCAATAAACCGGCAACAACGTCAGGATCATCGCTTCGAACGCTGCGAACAGCGACACCGCCCAGGCAATCGCCGGCAGGCCACGGCAGAAACCCAGCAAGTCGCTGAAGGTCACGCTGCAGGCCTCACTGGTCGGCGCGCCGCTGCGGCCCAGTAACAGGAACGGTGCCGCCATCAACAAACCGACGCCGACCCAGAATCCGTAATCGTGCTCAGTGCCCAGAACGCCAAGCAGCAACGGCCCGGCCAGCTGACTCAGCGCATAACTGCTGCCATACAGCGCCACCAATCGCCCGCGCCACTCTTCCAGCACAAGCTGGTTGATCCAGCTTTCGCCGAGGATGAAGACGAGGGTCAGGATCACCCCGATCATCAGCCGTAATGCCAGCCAAATCGGATAGCTCGGCAACAGCGCCAGCAAACCGATGGACAACGCCCCGGCCCACAGGCACAAACGCATCAGATTGGCCGTGCCCAGACGCGCGGCCAGATGGCTGGAGATCTTTGCCCCCAGCAATACGCCAATTGCGGGCATCGCGGCCATCACGCCGATGGCGAACGAGCCGTAACCCCAGCCTTCCAGGCGAAACGACACCAACGGCATGCTGACGCCCAGCGCCAGGCCGACACTCAAGACAGACGCCAACACGGCGAAATAAGTCGCCCAACGCATTTCCCACGCTCCTGTGGATATTTTTATGTACAGCACAAAACAATGTGGGAGCGAGCTTGCTCGCGATGACGGAGCAACATTCAACATTGACGTCGACTGTCATACCGCTATCGCGAGCAAGCTCGCTCCCACAGGGGATCTTCGTTGTGTTTAGCCCCGGTTTTTTGACCGGGGCCCGCTACAAATTACAACTTGATCCAGGTCGCCTTCAGCTCGGTGTACTTGTCGAACGCATGCAGCGACTTGTCGCGACCGTTGCCGGACTGCTTGAAGCCACCGAACGGGGCCGTCATGTCGCCGCCGTCATACTGGTTGACCCATACGCTACCCGCGCGCAGTGCCTTGGCAGTCAGGTGGGCCTTGGAAATGTCCTTGGTCCACACCGCTGCGGCCAAGCCGTAAGGGGTGTCGTTGGCAATCGCAATGGCTTCTTCGGCGGTATCGAAAGTGAGCACCGACAACACCGGGCCGAAGATTTCTTCCTGGGCGATTTTCATCGCGTTGCTGACGCCGTCGAAAATCGTCGGCTCAACGTAGGTGCCACCGGTTTCCTGAAGAATGCGTTTGCCGCCCGCCACCAGCTTGGCGCCGTCGGTGTGGCCGGATTCGATGTAGGACAGCACGGTGTTCATCTGCTGGGTATCCACCAGTGCGCCGACGTTGGTCGCCGGGTCCAGCGGGTTGCCCGGTTTCCAGGTTTTGAGGGCCTCGATCACCAGCGGCAGGAATTTATCCTTGATCGAACGCTCCACCAGCAGGCGCGAGCCGGCGGTGCAGACTTCGCCCTGGTTGAAGGCGATGGCACCGGCAGCCGATTCCGCGGCAGCTTGCAGGTCCGGTGCATCGGCGAACACGATGTTCGGGCTCTTGCCGCCGGCTTCAAGCCAGACGCGCTTCATGTTCGATTCGCCGGAGTAGATCAGCAGTTGCTTGGCGATTTTGGTCGAACCGGTGAACACCAGGGTGTCCACATCATTGTGCAGGGCCAGGGCCTTGCCGACGGTGTGACCGTAACCTGGCAGGACGTTCAACACGCCTTTCGGAATGCCGGCCTCAACGGCCAGCGCAGCGATGCGGATGGCGGTCAGCGGGGATTTTTCGGATGGCTTGAGGATGACCGAGTTACCGGTGGACAGCGCCGGGCCGAGTTTCCAGCAGGCCATCATCAGCGGGAAGTTCCACGGCACGATGGCGCCGACTACGCCGACGGGTTCGCGGGTCACCAGACCCAACTGGTCATGGGGAGTCGCGGCCACTTCGTCGTAGATCTTGTCGATGGCTTCACCGCTCCAGCTCAGGGCTTGCGCCGCGCCTGGAACGTCGATGTACAGGGAGTCGCTGATCGGCTTGCCCATGTCCAGGGTTTCAAGCAGGGCCAGCTCTTCGGCGTGCTGTTTCAGCAGGCCGGCGAAACGGATCATGGTGGCTTTGCGCTTGGTCGGTGCCAGACGCGACCAGACGCCGGAATTGAAAGTGGCGCGGGCGTTTTCAACAGCGCGCTGGGCGTCGGCGGCGTCACAGCTGGCAATCTTGCCCAGCAGACGGCCATCGACCGGGCTGATGCACTCAAAGGTCTCGGCGGAGACAGCATCGGTGTATTCGCCATTGATGTAGGCGCGGCCTTCGATCTTCAGATCGAGAGCCCGTTGTTCCCAATCGGCACGAGTCAGGGTGGTCATACGAGTGTCCTCCTCTTGTTGAATACGAACGCTCCACGGTCTTCGCGGGCGCTGTCAGGAATTCTGCCCAGCCGGCCTGATTATTCGGCCCAAGGCAACCGTCACCCTAAACCAGTGGCCGGGGTTGTTTCAATATATTTGACACAAGGTCGGCAAACGGCCTTGCGGTGTTCATTTTAATAAACATAGACTTTGGACTTTCCAGCCATCGCGCCGCAATCACGGGGGATTACAAGAATGAGCATCCAGGACATCGTCGACTTCAGCCAGGCCACCACCCAGCCCGATCGTTACCGGCCAGACCCGGCGAAAGTCCTCAAGGGCGACCCTGAACAAGCAGTGTACAACCACTACAACAGTCCTTGCGGCCAGATGAGCGCAGGTGTGTGGGAAGGCGAAGTCGGCCAGTGGCATGTGAACTACACCGAGCACGAATACTGCGAAATCCTTCAGGGGGTTTCAGTGCTGCGCGACAACGATGGCAACGGCAAGACCTTGCGCGTAGGTGATCGCTTCGTGATCCCGGCCGGGTTCAGAGGCACCTGGGAGGTGCTGGAGCCGTGCCGCAAGATCTATGTGGTGTTTGAACAGAAAGCTTGAAACCTTTCTCGAGGCCACAAAAAAGGCCCGTATCTCGCGATACGGGCCTTTTTCGTAAGAGGGAAAAATCAATTACTTGATTTTGCCTTCTTTGTAGATCACGTGCTTGCGAACAACCGGATCAAATTTCTTGATCTCGATTTTGTCCGGAGTAGTGCGCTTGTTCTTGTCGGTAGTGTAGAAGTGACCAGTACCGGCGCTCGAAATCAAACGAATCAATTCACGCATGATTAGCTCCCTTAGATCTTGCCAGCTTTGCGGATTTCGGCCAGCACGACAGTGATGCCACGCTTGTCGATGATACGCATGCCTTTGGCAGATACGCGCAGACGCACGAAACGTTTCTCTTCTTCAACCCAGAAGCGGTGATGCTGCAGGTTCGGCAGGAAACGACGACGGGTTTTGTTGTTTGCGTGGGAAATGTTATTCCCAGTCACCGGACCCTTACCGGTAACTTGACATACTCTCGACATGCCTCAGCCCTCTAAAACCACATGCCCAACCCGGCATGGGTTGGCCGCTTAATCTCTCAGTCATTTGGCGCCAGGCGCCGCGTTTCTTTAGAGGTCTTACCGGCTACACCTACAGTGAAGGAACCGGGCCCCTAGAAAAGAGCGCTGCTTTATACCAGAAAGACTGAAGAGCAACAACATTCCGTGTGCGCTGAGTTGATAAAAACCCCATTTTTCAGGCTCCGAGCGCCTAAGACAAAGGCTGTCGTCGATGAAGACCGCTCGTCGCAGAAAATCGGCCGAGCCATCAATCCAGGGTTTTGCCAACCGCCCTACGCGGAAATCGATCGCACATAGTCCCCTTAAAATGAAAAAGGGGATAGTCATTTACAAAAGAGCCCACTAGGGTAAGCCTTTTCCAGACTGCACTTGCAGATGGGCCTTCGATCTGTAAAGGAATCCGACCATGCGCCTCGCTGCCCTACCGCTGCTGCTTGCCCCGCTTCTGCTGAGCCCATTGGCCCATGCCGCCGCCCTGAGCGTCTGCACCGAGGCCAGCCCGGAAGGGTTCGACGTGGTGCAATACAACTCGCTGACCACCACCAACGCCTCGGCCGACGTGCTGATGAACCGCCTGGTGGACTTCGACACGGCCAGCGGCAAAGTGGTCGCCAGCCTCGCGGACAGCTGGGAAGTCACGCCCGATGGCCTGACGTACGTGTTCAAGCTTCACCCACAGGTGAAATTCCACCGCACTGAATTTTTCAGCCCGACGCGCGAACTGACCGCCGAAGACGTTAAGTTCAGTTTCGACCGTATGCTCGACCCGGCACACCCTTGGCACAAAGTGGCCCAGAGCGGTTTCCCACATGCGCAATCGATGCAGTTACCGGCGCTGATCAAGAAGATCGATGCATTGGACCCGCTGACCATTCGCTTCACCCTCGACCACCCGGACTCGACCTTCCTCGCGACCTTGAGCATGGGTTTCGCCTCGATCTATTCGGCTGAATACGCCGACAAACTGCTGAAGGCCGGTACTCCGGAGAAACTCAACAACCAACCGATCGGCACCGGACCGTTCGTTTTCACTCGGTTCCAGAAAGACGCTTCGATCCGCTACAAGGCCAACCCGGACTACTTCCGCGGCAAGCCTTCGGTGGATCCGCTGATTTTCGCCATCACCCCAGACGCCAACGTGCGTTTGCAGAAGTTGCGTCGCAACGAGTGCCAGATCGCCCTGTCGCCCAAGCCTCTGGACGTACAGGCGGCGCTGAAAGAACCGACCCTGAAAGTGGAAAAGACTGACGCCTTCATGACCGCGTTCGTCGGCATCAACAGCCAGCATCCGCCGCTGGACAAGCCTGAAGTGCGCCAGGCGATCAACCTCGCGTTCGACAAGGCCAGCTACGTCAAAGCCGTGTTCGAAGACACCGCCGAACCTGCCAACGGTCCATATCCGCCGAACACCTGGAGCTATGCCAAAGGCCTGCCGGGCTATCCGCATGACGTCGAAAAAGCCAAAGCACTCATGGCGAAGGCCGGGCTCAAGGACGGTTTCCAGACCACTATCTGGACCCGACCTTCTGGTAGCCTGCTCAACCCGAACCCGAGCCTCAGCGCTCAAATGCTGCAATCGGACCTCGCGGAAATCGGCATTCAGGCCGAGATTCGGGTGATCGAATGGGGCGAACTGATTCGCCGCGCCAAGGCTGGTGAACACGACCTGTTGTTCATGGGCTGGGCCGGTGACAACGGCGACCCGGACAACTTCCTCACGCCGCAGTTTTCCTGCGCCGCGGTGAAATCCGGCACCAACTTCGCCCGCTACTGCAACCAGGACCTGGACAAACTGATCAGTGCCGGCAAGACCACCGGGGAGCAAGGTGTGCGCACCAAGCTCTACGAGCAGGCTCAGGCGCAGATCCAGCAACAGGCGCTGTGGCTGCCGCTGGCCCACCCGACCGCCTTCGCGCTGACGCGCAAGGACGTTGAGGGCTATGCCGTCAGCCCGTTCGGCCGTCAGGACTACTCCAAGGTCAACCTGAAGTAATCAGCCTCAGCATAAAACCCTGTGGGAGTGAGCCTGCTCGCGATGGCATTCTTTCAGTCACCGGTTAGGTTGACTGACACGACGCCATCGCGAGCAGGCTCACTCCTACAGGGGTTCACATCCATCCATACTCGGCCATGGACAGCGGATCGCCATCACCGATGATGAAATGGTCGAGTACCCGCACATCAATCAGATCCAGCGCCTCCTGCAGGCGCTTGGTCAGTGTTCGGTCGGCTTGACTGGGGTTGGTATTACCCGACGGATGGTTATGGCAGAGGATCAGCGCTGCGGCGTTGTGGGCCAACGCGCGCTTAACCACTTGTCTCGGATAGACACTGGTGCTGTCGATGGAGCCGCGAAACAGCACTTCAAAGGTCAGCACTTGATGCTTGGAATCCAAAAACAGACAGCCGAACACCTCGTGAGGCTCGTGGCGCAACATTGACTTCAGGTAATCACGAACCGCCTGCGGATTTTCCAGTGCCGATTTTTGGCGCGCACGTTCGGCCAAATGCCGCCGGCTCATTTCCTGGACCGCTTGCAACTGAGCGAATTTCGCCGGCCCGAGCCCCAACTGCCTGCTGAAGTCTGCTTGATCGGCCTCGAGCAGTGAGCGCAGGCTGCCAAACTGACTCAACAGGTGTCGCGCCAGATCTACCGCGCTTTTACCCGACACGCCCGTTCGTAAAAAAATCGCCAGCAGTTCGGCGTCTGAAAGGCTCCCCGAGCCCAACTCAAGCAACCTCTCCCGCGGCCGTTCCGCCGCTGGCCAATCGCGAATACTCATAGCACCTCCCTGGTCTGTGGGCGCCGCTGTTCCGTAGCGGTCGCTGTGATATCTTAGCCCATCTTTTTTGCGGGCGATTTCATCCCTGGGGAGGGGGTATCGCCATGCAGTCATCAACGAAATGAAAGGCAGACCTATGCAGCGGCTGTATCGGAAACGCATCGTTCTGGGCGTCGGCGGCGGCATTGCTGCCTACAAGAGCGCCGACCTGGTTCGCCGCCTGATCGACCAGGGCGCCGAAGTGCGCGTGGTCATGACCCGTGGCGGCAGCGAGTTCATCACGCCGTTGACCATGCAGGCCTTGTCCGGCCACCCGGTCCACCTCGACCTGCTGGACCCCGCGGCCGAAGCCGCCATGGGCCACATCGAACTGGCCAAATGGGCCGACCTGGTGCTGATCGCCCCCGCCACCGCGGACCTCATTGCCCGCCTGGCCCAAGGCATTGCCGATGACCTGCTGACCACGCTGGTGCTGGCCACCGACGCCGTGGTCGCCGTAGCCCCGGCGATGAACCAGGCCATGTGGCGCGACCCGGCGACCCAGGCCAACCTGCAAACCCTCGAAAGTCGCGGCATCAAAGCCTTCGGCCCGGCCTCCGGCAGTCAGGCTTGCGGCGACGTCGGCATGGGTCGCATGCTCGAAGCCACCGATCTCGCCCAGTGCGCGGCAGACTGCTTCCAGCGTCAGGCGCTGACCGGCAAACACGTGCTGATCACCGCAGGCCCGACCCAGGAAAACATCGACCCGGTGCGTTACATCACCAACCACAGTTCCGGGAAAATGGGCTTTGCCCTGGCCGAAGCCGCGGTGGAAGCCGGCGCCCGTGTAACCCTGATCACCGGCCCGGTGCACCTGCCGACCCCGGATCGCGTCACCCGCATCGACGTGGTCAGCGCCCGTGACATGCTCGCCGCTTGTGAAGCCGCGATCCCTTGCGACCTGTTCATCGCCTCGGCAGCGGTCGCGGATTACCGTCCGGAAGTCGTCGCCCCACAGAAACTCAAGAAAGACCCTACGAACGGCGACGGCTTGTTGCTACAGATGGTGCGTAACCCGGACATCCTGGCCACCATCGCCACGCGCCCTGACCGTCCGTTCAGTGTCGGTTTCGCCGCCGAAACCGAACACTTGCTCGATTACGCTGCCCGCAAGTTGAAAGACAAGAACCTCGATTTGATCGTCGCCAACGACGTCGCCAACCCGAGCATTGGCTTCAACAGCGAAGAAAACGCCTGCAGCGTGATCGACCGCCAGCTACACGCCACACTTTTCGCTCAGACCAGCAAGAGCAAGATTGCTCGCCAGCTGATCACTTTTATCGCCGAACGTCTGAACCAGGTTTAATTTACATGCACACTTTGCAAGCCAAGATCCTCGACCCTCGCATCGGTACCGATTTCCCGCTGCCGCAGTACGCCACGCCAGGCTCCGCCGGCCTCGACCTGCGCGCCATGCTGGAAAAAGACACCGTCATCAAGCCGGGCGAAACCGTGCTGATCCCAACGGGCCTGTCCGTTTACATTGGTGATCCGGGCCTCGCGGCGCTGATTCTGCCGCGCTCGGGCCTGGGCCATAAGCACGGCATCGTGCTCGGCAACCTGGTCGGTTTGATTGACTCCGATTACCAGGGTCCGCTGATGGTTTCCTGCTGGAACCGCGGCCAGACCGATTTCAACATGGTCGTTGGCGAGCGTTTGGCCCAGCTGGTTTTGGTGCCGGTGGTTCAAGCGCACTTCGAGATGGTAGAAGAGTTCGTTGAAACCGAACGCGGCACTGGCGGTTTCGGGCATTCCGGTAGCCATTGATCGAAAAACTGACGACCTTGTGATGAGGGAGCAAGCTCTCTCACCACAAATTGCACAGACGTCATCTGGAAGGTTTATCACTGAAAATCAAGGCATCGGGCGTTCCATTACACGCTGATGTCGGGGTCATGGCCTTTTCACACCACGAACTCTCAGTGGAAAAAGCCGTCATACCCTTCAGTTTGAACCTGCCGACGAGTTATTCGCAGCAGGTCCTGCCACCCTTCGAGATGGAGCATTTCCAGTAATGAGCACCCCAGCCCAAGTCGCACCCAAGTTCCCCGACAGCATCTTCCGCGCCTACGATATTCGCGGCACCGTCCCGGAATTCTTGAACGCTGAAACCGCTTATTGGCTCGGTCGCGCCATCGGCTCCCAGAGCCTGGCCCAGGATGAACCGAACGTTTCCGTCGGCCGTGACGGTCGCCTGTCCGGTCCGGAACTGGTCGAACAACTGATCAAAGGCCTTGCCGACAGCGGTTGCCACGTCAGCGACGTTGGCCTGGTGCCAACGCCTGCGCTGTACTACGCCGCCAACGTCCTGGCCGGCAAATCCGGTGTAATGCTCACCGGCAGCCACAACCCGTCGAACTACAACGGCTTCAAGATCGTCATCGCTGGTGACACCCTGGCCAACGAACAGATCCAGGCCCTGCACGAACGCCTCAAGACCAACAACCTGAGCAGCGGCAAGGGCAGCGTCACCCAAGTCGAAATCCTCGACCGCTACAACACCGAAATCGTTCAGGACATCAAACTGGCCCGTCGCCTCAAAGTCGTCGTCGACTGCGGCAACGGCGCGGCCGGTGTGATCGCCCCGCAACTGATCGAAGCCCTGAACTGCGAAGTCATCCCGCTGTTCTGCGACGTCGATGGCAACTTCCCGAACCACCATCCGGATCCGGGCAAGCCTGAAAACCTCGTGGACCTGATCGCCAAGGTCAAGGAAACCAACGCTGACCTCGGCCTGGCCTTCGATGGCGACGGCGACCGCGTCGGCGTGGTGACCAACACCGGCAGCATCGTCTACCCGGACCGCCTGCTGATGCTGTTCGCCCGTGACGTACTGGCGCGCAACGCTGACGCGGAAATCATCTTCGATGTCAAATGCACCCGTCGCCTGACGCCGCTGATCAAGGAATACGGCGGCCGTCCGCTCATGTGGAAGACCGGTCACTCGTTGATCAAAAAGAAAATGAAACAAACCGGCGCCCTGTTGGCCGGCGAAATGAGTGGGCACATCTTCTTCAAGGAACGCTGGTTCGGTTTCGACGACGGCATTTACAGCGCCGCGCGCCTGCTGGAGATCCTCAGCAAAGAAAAATCCACCGCGGAAGAGCTGTTTGCGACCTTCCCGAACGATATTTCTACGCCGGAAATCAATATCCATGTGACCGAAGAGAGCAAATTCAGCATCATTGATGCATTGCACGACGCGAAGTGGGGCGAAGGCGCCGACCTGACCACCATCGACGGCGTGCGAGTCGACTACGCCAAAGGCTGGGGCCTGGTGCGCGCATCCAACACCACACCGGTGCTGGTGTTGCGCTTCGAGGCCGATGACGAGGCGGAATTGCAGCGCATCAAGGACGTATTCAAAGTCCAGCTGAAGCGTGTTGCACCTGATCTCCAATTACCGTTCTGATTTTACGAAGCACCCGGAGCCCTGAATGACCCTCGAACGCGAAGCCGCCGCCAACACCGCCAAGGTCCTGTCCGAAGCGCTGCCTTACATTCGCCGCTATGTCGGCAAGACGCTGGTGATCAAATACGGCGGCAACGCGATGGAAAGCGAGGAGCTGAAAACCGGCTTCGCCCGTGACATCGTGCTGATGAAAGCCGTCGGCATTAACCCGGTGGTGGTTCACGGCGGCGGCCCGCAAATCGGCGACCTGCTCAAGCGTCTGTCGATCGAGAGCCACTTCATCGATGGCATGCGCGTGACTGATGCGCAGACCATGGACGTGGTGGAAATGGTCCTCGGCGGCCAGGTGAACAAGGACATCGTCAACCTGATCAACCGTCATGGCGGCAGCGCCATCGGCCTGACCGGTAAAGACGCCGAGCTGATTCGTGCGAAGAAGCTCACCGTGACCCGCCAGACGCCGGAGATGACTCAACCGGAAATCATCGACATCGGCCAAGTGGGCGAAGTAGTCGGCATCAACACCGACCTGCTGAACCTGCTGGTCAAAGGTGACTTCATCCCGGTGATCGCGCCAATCGGTGTCGGCGCCAACGGCGAGTCGTACAACATCAACGCTGACCTGGTGGCCGGTAAAGTCGCCGAAGCGCTGAAAGCTGAAAAGCTGATGCTGCTGACCAACATCGCCGGCCTGATGGACAAGTCGGGCACGGTTCTCACCGGCCTGACCACCCAACAGGTCGATGAGTTGATCGCCGACGGCACCATCTACGGCGGCATGCTGCCGAAGATCCGTTGCGCGCTGGAAGCCGTGCAAGGTGGCGTGGGCAGCTCGTTGATCATCGATGGCCGGGTGCCGAATGCGATTCTTCTGGAAATCTTCACCGACACCGGTGTGGGTACCTTGATCAGCAATCGCAAGCGTCACTGATTCAAGAACGTCAAAAGATCGCACCCTTCTGCGGCACCTACGGATGTACGAATATTCCGTAGGAGCTGACGAAGTCTGCGATCTTTTTTATGCGCGCAGGAAATGCCTGACCTGATTAAGCGAAACGTCCGACATCCCGCCAGCATTAGTCCGCATAGGATCTTCCCTGTATCCACAGGAGAACGACCCCATGCAAAAAGTTTACGCACCTTACGGCAGCGACGTTTCCGCAGGCACCTACGAATGCGCCGATTGCGGCTACGAATATTCCAACCAATCGAAAAAATCCTTGCCGCCCTGCCCGCAACGCCTGGATTCATTGCACCTGCAAAACGGCTGGAAAATCCTCAGCGGCCAAGGAGACGCAGCGGACGACCCTTATCCGAATTCCGATAAGTGATCACGGGAGACTCAGTCATGCAGATCTCGTTCACGATCGACGCCCAGGCTTTCGAGCAGGAGCAGAAGGAGCCGGTCAAAAAGACCCTGAAGATTTCCGACAGCGAAATCGCTCATGCCTTACAGCGTATCGCCAAGGCGAGCCTGACCGAATACTTGAAAATGCTGGTTGAAGGCGGCATGCCGAGTCGGGCCGATGAAGCGAAACAGGACCGCTTGCTGTATCTGATTCAAAGCTACTTCGGGCAGACATTGCCGACCGAGTCTCAGATATCGACGATTTTTCAGCTGACCCAGAGCCAAAGCAAAACCCTGCTGAAAAATACGGTTTCGCGCTTTCGCAATCAGCTGGACGATATTCTGCAACACAGCATGCGAGCCGTGATCGAGTCTGCGGAGCATGCGCAGACGGTGTATCTGGTGGTGATCAGTTCGGACGTCATTCGTGATGAGCTGAACATGCTGATCACACAGAACGAACCGACCTTCAAACCCATCACAAAACGTAAAGGCAGCGCCGGGCAGTTCGAGATTAGCGAGGATTCTCACCACTTGCTCTGCGCAACGCTGGGGATCAATGCCGTTCAGTGACATCGTGGCGGTCAGTGGATTGCTGCTGACCTTGACCACCTTCATGTTCAACCTGGCGTGGCCGAGGCTGCATGAAGCGCTGGAACTGGATGAAAACCAACCTGGCCCGCTCGCCAGAAAACGCTGCCGGAAAAAGGTAATGAACGTTTTGTTCGCCTGCGCCCTCCCTCTGACCAGCGCCTTCCTGGCGCTGTTTTACGTCAACTTGCCTGCCGCTGTGAAAATCATGGGCAGCAGCACACTGGATCTTTGGGACTTTGACGTGGATCGCACGCTTTATGTATTCGTTGTCTTGGCCTTGCTGGTGTTTGCGCTATTCAATGTATGGCTCGCTGTGCGGCTCATCGATAAATGGCGGAAGCTGGGCTAGCAGCACATCAATTTTTCATATTTCAATATTTACCCTACTTTCAACAATCGCTGAAATCATCATTTTGGATGAAAACTCTCGACAGTTTTCACCCAAATGGTTATTTTCAGCATTCGTTGAAAAGGGTTAAATCAATGAAAGAGCTCGAAATGCACTCAAGAGACGCGCTACGAAACCTCCTGAGTAAAGTACCGATCCTCGAGATTAAAAGCCTGACATCTGCCCCGCTTGCAAAAGTCTGGACTCCCGACTTCATTGTCGAGGTAAACACATCCGGGAAATTGCACTCTCTGGTCTGCGAGGTGAAGGCCAGTGGCCAGCCCAGATTCATAAACGCAGCCATACTTCAGCTTCGCGACTACGTGAACGAGCAGAACGCCGAGGCCACGCCTATCGTGATAGCACCTTATCTTTCACCCGCTGCCAGACAAGCGTGCCGGGAAAAAGGTGTGGGGTATCTGGACCTGGAGGGCAATTCCTGGATTTCATTCGATGGTGTATTCATTGACCGCCAGGTTGCTGACAGGCCGCCTTCAGAGAACAGGGAGCTGAAGTCTCTCTTCAAACCAAAATCAGCTCAGATCATTCGTATGATGCTTCGAGAACCGGGCCGAGCCTGGCGGGTGATGGAACTTTCCGAAGCTGCCGGAGCGAGTCTTGGTCAAGTCAGCAATGTCCGCACAGCGCTGCTGAATCGAGAATGGGCAAGAGCAACAAACGAGGGGGTATGTCTATCCGATCCTCAAGCCCTTTTGGATGCATGGGTCGAAACATACGAGCTTCCATCAGGGGAACGTAAAAAGTTCTACACCACCTTACATGGCAGCGCATTGGAAAATGCGGCGCGAAACGCTATCGGAGAAAGTAGCAACGGACACGCGCTTTTCTCCTCATTTTCTGCCGCTCAATGGCTCGCTCCCTATGCTCGAGTCAGCACGAATTACTTTTATACGGACATTCAAGGTCTAGAGAAATTGATCAAAGCATTACAGTTGGTTCCCGCATCAAAGGGAGAAAACGTAGTGATCACTTTACCCAAGGACGAAGGACTTCTACTGGATACCGTTGAAGCCGCGCCGGGCGCCATATGCACCAGTCCAGTTCAGACATATCTGGATCTATCGGTTGCAGGAGAGCGCGGAAAGGAAGCCGCCGAGTATCTACGAAAGGAAAAATTGACATGGCCCCGTTAGTACCTCAAGAGCCTCAATCCGCTTCAGATTATGACGACAGAACGACGACAGCAGTGAAGGCGGTATTGATCGAAATGGGTCAAATTCTTGGTTCCTTCAGAGGCAAATTTGCAGTGATCGGTGGAGCAGTGCCGTGGCTTCTGCTTGCGAATGACGATATGCAACATGTTGGTACCCTTGATGTCGATTTGAGCCTGGACGCAGAGGCACTCGGTGATGGCGAGTACGCGACATTGATCGAAGCACTGATGGGCAATGGGTACGAGCAAAGAGGAGAACTTCGGAGATTCCAACTAGTTCGCCAGGTTCCCGTGCAGGACGGTGGCGCTGCGATAGATGTGATCGTGGATTTCTTGATGCCGCGCGACGCTGAAATCATCCAAAACAAGCCACCCATTCTCAACGACTTTGCAGTTCAACGCGCCGACGGCGCCGACTTGGCCATGCGTTTCTATCAGATGGTTGCAATTGAAGGCCCCATGCCTACGGGCGGCAAAAATCGCGTCGAGGTCGCTGTGTGCTCGATCCCCGCACTGCTTGCGATGAAGGGATATGCCCTGAACGGAAGGCATAAACAGAAGGACGCATACGACATCTACTACTGCGTTCGCAATTATCCCGGTGGCATAGAAGCGCTTGCAGAAGAGTGTCGACCAGTACTTGAAACGGGAAGTGGCGAACAGGGTTTTCAGTTCATTTGCGAAAAGTTTGATATCGCCGAGGGCTACGGCCCGACCTCAGTAAGACGTTTCGTCGAAGACAGCCAAATCCTAGGAGATCGCACACCGGATCAGTGGCAACAGGACGCATTCGGGCAGATTGATGCCTTATTGCGCGCCTTACACCTACGGGAGTAACAGATCCCCTGATACCTATTTCAGGACGAGACAGCACTAACAAAAAGGCCCTGTTCTCACAGGGCCTTTTCGTTAAACGCCGAACTGTGCGCGGTAAGCTTCAACCGCTGGCAGGTGTTGCTTGAGCTGCGGATCGTCCGCCAGGAATTCGAGCACCTGGTTCAGCGAGACAATGCTGATCACCGGAATACCGAAGTCACGCTCCACTTCCTGGATCGCCGACAACTCGCCGTTGCCACGCTCCTGACGGTTCAGGGCGATCAGCACGCCCGCAGCCTTCGCACCGTCCTGGGAAGCGATGATCTGCATCACCTCGCGGATGGCAGTGCCAGCGGTGATCACGTCGTCGATGATCAGCACGTCGCCAGTCAACGGTGCGCCGACCAGACTGCCGCCTTCGCCGTGAGCCTTGGCTTCCTTGCGGTTGAAGCACCATGGCAAATCACGGTCATGATGTTCGGCCAGGGCCACTGCGGTGGTCGCCGCCAAAGGGATGCCTTTGTAGGCTGGACCGAACAAAACGTCGAACGAAATACCGCTCTCGACGATGGCTGCCGCGTAGAAACGACCCAGCTGCGCCAGGGCCGAACCCGAGTTGAACAGGCCGGCATTAAAGAAGTAAGGACTGGTGCGCCCGGACTTCAGGGTGAACTCGCCGAAGCGCAAAACGCCGCGATCGATGGCAAAACGAATGAAATCGCGCTGATACGCTTGCATGAAAAAAACCCCAAATACCACGGATTTAGCTAATTAGGTTGACGCCGTGTATCATACACGCACGCGATTTTTGGGGCCATTTATGCGGATCATCAGTGTGAACGTCAATGGTATTCAGGCTGCAGTGGAGCGAGGGTTGCTCAGTTGGCTGCAAGCACAGAATGCCGACGTCATCTGCCTGCAGGACACCCGCGCCTCCGCCTTTGAACTGGACGATCCAGCCTTCCAACTGGATGGCTACTTCCTTTATGCCTGCGAAGCCGAAGTTCCCGCCCAAGGTGGCGTGGCTTTGTATTCGCGGCTGCAACCGAAGGCAGTCATCAGCGGTCTCGGCTTCGAGACAGCCGACCGCTACGGGCGCTACCTGCAAGCCGATTTCGATAAGGTCAGCATCGCGACCTTGCTGCTCCCTTCGGGGCAGAACGGCGATGAAGACTTGAACCAGAAGTTCAAGCTAATGGACGATTTCGCCCGTTATCTGGATAAACAGCGACGCAAACGTCGCGAGTACATTTATTGTGGCTCGCTGTACGTGGCGCAACAGAAGCTGGATATCAAGAACTGGCGTGACAGCCAGCAATCCCCGGGCTTCCTGGCACCTGAACGTGCCTGGATGGACGAGATTGTCGGCAACATGGGCTATGTCGATGCCCTGCGCGAAGTCAGCCGTGAAGGTGACCAGTACAGCTGGTGGCCGGATAACGAACAGGCTGAAATGCTCAACCTCGGTTGGCGTTTCGACTATCAGCTGCTGACTCCGGGCCTGCGTCGCTTTGTACGTAGCGCACGCTTGCCGCGTCAGCCACGGTTCTCGCAACATGCACCACTGATCGTGGATTACGACTGGACGCTGACCATCTAAGCGTCTTTTCGCACACACAAAAAAGCCGACATCAACTGTCGGCTTTTTTGTGGGTGATGATTTTTGGCTTTTTGTAGGAGTGAGCCTGCTCGCAATAGCGGTAGACCTGTCACATTGATGTTGAATGTGGAGGCCTCATCGCGAGCAGGCTCACTCCTACCGGGTTTTGTGTACGGCTTATTTGATCAACCGCCAAGTGAACGGATACCGGTAAGGCACCCCTTCATTGGCCTTCACGCCGGCAATGATCGTCAGCACCAGCGCACCGATCGCCAACAGACCGAACAGGAAGAACCCGACGATCACCACCATCAACAGCAAGCAGATGGCGGAGGCAATGGCGACGGTGATCTGAAAGTTCAACGCCTCCTTGCCCTG
The DNA here is from genome assembly GCF_050434865.1 of Pseudomonas silensiensis. NCBI lineage: Bacteria > Pseudomonadati > Pseudomonadota > Gammaproteobacteria > Pseudomonadales > Pseudomonadaceae > Pseudomonas > Pseudomonas silensiensis. The sequence continues at coordinate 183,446 of NZ_JBNDJH010000007.1, read as the reverse complement.
CGCATCGATGAACGGGTCCATCTCGCGCTTCATCTGCCAGAGAATCAGCGGGCCGATCAGCGTGCCGAACGGAATCCAGATCCCCAGCAAGGCGGACAGGTGACAAAACATTGCCCACTGCCGAACCTCTTTGCTCGGTGTGGGAAGCAGCTGTTGCTCGTCACTCATAACGCCCTCCTTGCCTGGATCAGTCCGATCAGTCGGCCAGTGCCGCCTTTTGCAGTTCGAAGATTTCAGTCATGCCTTTCTTCGCCAATTCAAGCATAGCGTTCAGTTCTTCCGGCTGGAACGGAGCGCCTTCGGCAGTGCCCTGGACTTCGATGAAGCCGCCAGTGCTGGTCATCACCACGTTCAGGTCAGTCTCGGCAGCCGAGTCTTCCAGGTAGTCGAGGTCGAGTACCGGCTCGCCCTGGTACATACCCACCGATACGGCAGCAATCATTTGTTTCAGCGGGTCGCCGCCTTTCAGGCCGCCGCGCTTCTTGATCACTTTCAAGGCATCGACCAGTGCAACCATGGCGCCAGTGATGGACGCGGTGCGGGTGCCGCCGTCAGCCTGGATCACGTCGCAGTCGACGTACAGGGTAACGTCGCCCAGCTTGGACATGTCCAGCGAAGCGCGCAGGGAACGGCCGATCAGGCGCTGGATTTCCAGGGTGCGGCCGCCTTGTTTGCCGCGGCTCGCTTCACGCTGGTTACGCTCGCCAGTGGCGCGCGGCAGCATGCCGTATTCGGCGGTCAACCAGCCTTGGCCCTGACCTTTGAGGAAACGCGGTACGCCGTTCTCGACGCTGACGGTGCAGATGACTTTGGTATCACCGAACTCGACCAGTACAGATCCCTCGGCGTGTTTGGTGTAGTTGCGGGTTATGCGGATCGAGCGGAGCTGATCGGCAGCGCGACCACTTGGACGTTTCATAGGGAATACCTGTACGGGGGACGGAAATCTGCGGAGCATTATAGAGCCGCAGGGCCACGAGTGGGCACTTCTAAAAAATCCCCCGACGACTGAAGGCCCTGAACAGCGCTTTGCCGACGACCTGCAGCCCTTTGTCACACCGTGTGTTTGGGCGCATTCGCCCCACTGCGCTACAATCCTGCGCCTTTGCTGCCTCTGGGCTTAAATTCATATAGATCAGGCCTGCGAAACCTTTGGTAACGCATGAACCTGCATTGCGAGGTACCTCCATGGTGCACAGCATGACCGCCTTTGCCCGCGTCGAAAAAGCCGGCGCCCAAGGCACCCTGAGCTGGGAACTGCGCTCGGTCAACAGCCGCTACCTGGAGCCGCACCTGCGTCTGCCGGAGTCCTTTCGCGACCTCGAAGGCGCGGTCCGCGAAGCACTGCGCCAGGGAATCTCCCGGGGCAAGCTCGAATGCACCCTGCGCTTCACCGAAGAAAATACCGACAAACCACTGCAAGTGGACCGCGAGCGCGCGGCTCAATTGGTCGCCGCCGCCGAGTCTATCGCCAGCCTGATTAAAAATCCGGCCGCGCTGAACCCGCTGGAAGTCCTGGCCTGGCCCGGCGTGCTGGTGGGCGATGCGACCGACCCGCAAGCCTTGAATGCAGAAGCACTGGCGCTGTTCAACGAAGGCCTGAAAGAACTCAAGGCCGGCCGCGAGCGCGAAGGCGCGGAGCTGGCGCGGTTGATCAACGATCGCCTGACCTCCATTGAAGAAGACGTGGTGACCCTGCGTGAGCTGGTCCCGCAGATGCTCGCCACCCAGCGCCAGAAAGTGCTCGACCGCTTTGCCGACATGAAGGCCGAGATGGACCCGCAGCGGCTGGAGCAGGAAATGGTCATGCTCGCGCAAAAGAGCGACGTCGCCGAAGAACTGGATCGCCTGAGCACTCACATCATCGAAGTTCGCCGGGTGCTCAAATCCGGTGGCGCTGCCGGTCGGCGCCTGGACTTCCTGATGCAAGAGCTCAACCGCGAAGCCAACACACTGGGCTCCAAAGCCTTCGACCCGCGCAGCACCCAAGCGGCGGTCAACCTCAAAGTGTTGATCGAGCAGATGCGCGAACAAGTGCAGAATATTGAGTAAGGCAACCCTGACATGACCCACAGCACCGGCACCCTGTACATCATTTCCGCACCTTCGGGCGCGGGCAAGAGCAGCCTGGTCAAGGCCCTGACCGACGCTGATCAGGAGATCCGCGTCTCCGTCTCCCACACCACCCGCGCCATGCGCCCCGGTGAAGTGAACGGCGTGAACTATCACTTCGTCGAACGCAGCGAGTTCGTGAAGATGATCGAGCATGGGGATTTTCTCGAGCGCGCCGAAGTGTTCGGCAATCTCTATGGCACTTCGCAAAGCCACCTGCAGCAGACCCTGGACGAAGGCCACGACCTGATTCTAGAAATCGACTGGCAGGGCGCCGAGCAAGTGCGCAAGTTGATGCCCCAGGCCCGTTCGATCTTCATTCTGCCGCCGTCCCTTCAAGCCTTGCACCAGCGCCTGACCAATCGCGGCCAGGACAGTGACGAGATCATCGATGGCCGGATGCGCGAAGCCGTCAGCGAGATGAGTCACTACGTCGACTATGATTACCTGATCATCAACGACGATTTCGCCCACGCACTGCGCGATTTGCAGGCGATTTTCCGTGCCAATCAGCTGCATCAGAAGCGCCAGCAGCAGCGTAACGGAAAACTTTTGGCCGAATTGCTCGGCTAAACAGCTCTTCCCAAAACCGTTGCAAGGGCTTTACATTGGCACTTGCAGCGCGTTGAAGGGCTTGGTCAAAAAATCAGCGCTTCCCTAATCGCTGGTGATTTTTTAAACTGTTGAGTCCGCTCGCCCAACCGGGCAGCGCGCATATTGCATTCGCTCCGAGGAATACCATGGCCCGCGTAACCGTTGAAGATTGCCTAAACCACGTGGAAAACCGCTTTGAGCTGGTCATGCTGTCTACCAAGCGTGCCCGTCAACTGGCCACCGGCGGCAAAGAGCCACTGGTTCAGTGGGAAAACGACAAGCCTACCGTTGTAGCCTTGCGTGAAATCGCTGAAGGCCTGATGAGCTACGAGTTCATCGCCAACGCTGAAATCGTCGAAGACGAACCGCTGTTCGCAGCGTTCGAGGACGAGTCCAACGAGGCAGTCTAAGCCATGCCTGGTCGACGTAGCACGGCGCGGGGTCACAGCGAACGGCAGGTTTCATCATGCCGAGCATAGACGCCCTCGCCGATCGCTTATCGACCTACCTCGGCAAGGACCAGGTCAACCTGGTCCGCCGAGCGTACTTCTACGCCGAACAAGCCCACGACGGCCAACGCCGCCGTAGCGGTGAGGCGTACGTCACGCACCCACTCGCGGTTGCGAATATTCTTGCCGACATGCACATGGACCATCAGAGCCTGATGGCGGCGATGCTGCATGACGTGATCGAAGACACCGGTATTGCCAAGGAAGCGCTGCAAGCGCAATTCGGCGAAACCGTGGCCGAACTGGTCGACGGGGTCAGCAAACTGACCCAGATGAACTTCGAGACCAAAGCCGAAGCCCAGGCCGAAAACTTCCAGAAAATGGCCATGGCCATGGCCCGCGACATTCGCGTGATCCTGGTCAAACTGGCTGACCGCCTGCACAACATGCGGACCCTGGAAGTCCTGTCCGGCGAAAAACGCCGACGGATCGCCAAGGAAACCCTGGAAATCTATGCGCCCATCGCCAACCGGCTGGGCATGCACGCCATCCGCATAGAATTCGAAGACCTCGGCTTCAAGGCGATGCACCCGATGCGTTCCGCACGGATCAACCAAGCGGTCAAACGCGCCCGGGGCAACCGCAAGGAAATCGTCAACAAGATCGAAGAATCACTCAGCCACTGCCTGGCCATCGACGGCATTCAGGGCGAGGTCAGCGGTCGTCAGAAACACCTTTACGGCATCTACAAGAAAATGCGCGGCAAGCGTCGGGCCTTCAACGAGATTATGGACGTCTATGCGTTCCGGATCATCGTCGACAAGGTCGATACCTGCTACCGCGTGCTGGGTGCTGTGCATAATTTGTACAAACCGTTGCCGGGGCGCTTCAAGGATTACATCGCGATTCCCAAGGCCAACGGCTACCAGTCGCTGCACACCACGCTGTTCGGCATGCACGGTGTACCGATCGAGATTCAGATCCGCACCCGTGAAATGGAAGAGATGGCCAACAATGGCATCGCCGCCCATTGGCTGTACAAATCCAGCGGCGACGAGCAGCCAAAAGGCACTCACGCCCGCGCCCGCCAGTGGGTCAAAGGCGTGCTGGAGATGCAGCAACGGGCCGGCAACTCGCTGGAATTCATCGAGAGCGTGAAGATCGACCTGTTCCCGGACGAGGTCTACGTGTTCACGCCCAAAGGCCGGATCATGGAGCTGCCCAAAGGCTCCACGGCGGTCGATTTCGCTTATGCGGTGCACACCGATGTGGGCAACAGCTGCATTGCCTGTCGGATCAATCGTCGTCTCGCACCGCTGTCCGAACCGCTGCAAAGCGGCTCCACGGTCGAGATCGTCAGCGCCCCAGGCGCGCGACCGAATCCGGCGTGGCTCAACTTCGTGGTCACCGGCAAGGCGCGGACTCACATCCGCCATGCGCTGAAACTGCAACGCCGCTCCGAGTCCATTAGCCTCGGCGAGCGCCTGCTGAATAAAGTGCTGAATGGCTTCGACAGCTCGCTGGAGAAAGTCGCAGCCGAGCGCGTCAAGGCGATGCTCACCGAGTACCGACTCGAACTGATCGAAGACCTGCTTGAAGACATCGGCCTGGGCAATCGCATGGCTTACGTGGTCGCCCGCCGCCTGCTCGGCGAAGGCGAACAGCTGCCAAGTGCGGAAGGTCCACTGGCCATTCGCGGTACCGAAGGCCTGGTGCTCAGTTACGCCAAGTGCTGCACACCGATCCCGGGCGACCCGATTGTCGGCCACTTGTCCGCGGGCAAAGGCATGGTCGTGCACCTGGACAACTGCCGCAACATCAGCGAAATCCGCCACAACCCGGAAAAATGCATCCAGCTCTCGTGGGCCAAGGATGTCACCGGCGAATTCAATGTCGAGCTGCGCGTCGAGCTGGAACACCAGCGCGGCCTGATCGCTCTGCTGGCCAGCAGCGTCAACGCGGCCGACGGCAATATCGAAAAAATCAGCATGGACGAACGCGATGGTCGCATCAGCGTGGTCCAACTGGTGGTCAGCGTGCACGACCGCGTGCACCTGGCCCGCGTGATCAAGAAACTCCGCGCCTTGACCGGGGTGATTCGCATCACTCGCATGCGCGCCTAAGCCCACTATTACAAGGAGTCATTCATGACCAAGACTGTTATCACCAGCGACAAGGCCCCGGCCGCCATCGGCACTTACTCCCAGGCGATCAAGGCTGGCAACACCGTTTACATGTCGGGTCAAATTCCTCTGGACCCAAAAACCATGGAACTGGTTGAAGGCTTCGAAGCCCAGACCGTCCAGGTGTTCGAGAACCTCAAAGCCGTGGCTGAAGCCGCTGGCGGTTCGTTCAAGGACATCGTCAAACTGAACATCTTCCTCACCGACCTGAGCCACTTCGCCAAGGTCAACGAGATCATGGGCAAGTACTTCGATCAGCCTTACCCAGCCCGCGCCGCCATCGGCGTAGCAGCCCTGCCAAAGGGTTCGCAGGTTGAAATGGATGCCATTCTGGTCATCGAGTAATGCGTCCGGCGCAGCCCCAAAGGCTGCGCCGATTCTGTCTTGAAAGGATTCCACCATGCGCCATGCGCTAGCTCTCTCGCTGGTCGCCCTACTCTTGGGCGGTTGTGCCAGCAACCCTGCCGATCGCGACATCAGCGGCACCTGGATCAATCAGGTGGCGATCGATGCTGCAGCCAAAGGCGGCCCCCTGCGCGAAGCGCTCCAGGCCTATGGCCCGAACCTGGAATGGGACGTCAACACCAAGGCCGGTCAGGCCCGCTACACCAATGGTTTTGAAAATGTCGACGGCAAGCTGTTGGGCGAAGAGTCCGGCGCCTGGAAAGTCGACTTTTATGGCAGCTCCGCCAGCGCGCTGAAGCGTGATGGCAAGCAACTGAGCCAAGTCGCCAGCGACAATGAGCCGGAGCAAGTCTTCCATCGCGCGCAGGTTACGGTGCCGGACGGCGCGCCGATGGGTGCCAGTTTCGAACGCGCACTGTATTCGGCCTACATGGGCGGCAGCTGGAAAGTCGTCAGCGGTCCCGGCGAAGGCAATACCGTGCAATTCCAGCCTGACGGACAGGTTGCCGGCCTGCCGGGCGCGGATCGTTATGCCTTGTGTCTGGCGGGCGATTGCGCGTCGATGAGCGGCGGTCACGACAACATGTGGCTGCAAGCGAATGGCCAGGGCAACACCTGGATCTTTGCGCGCAAGGGCAAGGAACTGGAAATCCTCCAGGCAGTGAACACCGCACAGGCGGATGAAATGCCGCAATTCACCCCGGGTGATCGCAAGTGGTTGCTCGAGAAGCAGTGATCCAGCAAAAAAGGAGCCCAAGGGCTCCTTTTTCTTTGGCTCGCAGATTAAGTCAGCTGCGCCCTTCAAGGATCGCCGCATAACCTTCGCGATAGCTTGGGTACTTCGGCGTCCAGCCCAAGGCTTTCGCCCGAGCATTGCTGCATTGCTTACTGCCCGTGCGACGCACGCTCGCGTCTTCGGCCCATTCGGTCACGCCCAGATACTCACGCAACCAGCCCACCACTTCGGCCAGCGGCGCAGGCGCATCGTCCACGCCGATGTAGACGTCATCCAGCGCCACACCGCGTCGATCAGCCTCAAGCAGAAACGCCATCAACCCCGCCGCATCGTCGGCGTGAATACGGTTGCCATACAACGGCGGATCAATCGCCACGCGATAACCCTGACGAACCTGCGTCAGCAGCCGTTCGCGACCCGGTCCGTAAATGCCGGTCAAGCGTACGATGCTGGCCGGAATGCCGCTTTGGAGTGCCACTTGCTCAGCCTCCAGCATCAATCGACCTGAAAAGCCTGCCGCAATGGTCGGCGAAGTCTCATCAACCCACTCGCCATCCTGCTGGCCATACACACTGCTGCTGGAAACAAACAGCAGGCGATTGGGCACCTGACCGTAGTCGTTCAGCCACTCCAACACATGCTGCAAGCCCTGCACATAAGCCGCGCGATAACCGGCTTCATCGTGATCGGTGGCGGCCGCGCAATACACCAGGTAATCCACCGCACCGACTGGCCAGGTCGCCGGACAGTCTTCATTGAACAAGTCACCGGCAACGCCAATGACCCCCTCGGGCAGGCGAGAAACGTCACGCCTCAGGCCATGAACCTCCCACCCGCAAGCGACCAATTGCGTAGCCAGACGACTGCCGACATCACCGCAGCCGGCGATCAAAACAGAAGGCGCGGACATCAGAAAACTCCCTCAAGAAAGGTACAGACTAGCGCCCGAAATGGATGAGCGGCTAGTAATGGAGGAAAAAAAGAGACGCTATTACTTTTGTTAACAAGAATTAATTGCAATAATGCCAGCCACTTTTGTTCTCGGCCTCACGAGGCCTGGAAGAGCATTTACCGTTTTTCTTTCTCAGGTCCGGCCAGCATGACACGCAATCAATTCCCCGCTTCGCCAACCAAACGACCTCGCGCCTGGAGCGCAGTGGCCGCCCTGCTGCTCAGCCTGATGCTGGCGCCGACCGCCGCTTTCGCTGACGCACAAGCGCCAGCCGCTCCGGCAACTACTGTTGCTCCAACTCCTGCCGATCACGCCGCACCGGCCGTTACCCCGGCTGCGACCGACCCGGCCCAAGCCGTAGACACCACCGCCGATGACGTTCCGGAAGTCCTCGAAGCCGACAACACTCTGGGCATGGCCCACGACCTGTCGCCGTGGGGCATGTACCAGAACGCCGACATCATCGTGAAAATCGTGATGATCGGTCTGGCCATCGCCTCGATCATCACCTGGACCATCTGGATCGCCAAGGGTTTCGAGCTGATGGGCGCCAAGCGTCGTCTGCGCACCGAAATCGTCCACCTGAAAAAAGCCACCACACTCAAAGAAGCCAGTGTGACAGCCACCAAGCAAGGCACCCTCGCCAATCTGCTGGTGCATGACGCCCTGGAAGAGATGCGTTTGTCGGTCAACAGCCGCGAGAAAGAAGGCATCAAGGAACGCGTCGCCTTCCGCCTTGAGCGTCTGGTTGCAGCCTGCGGTCGCAACATGAGCAGCGGCACCGGCGTGCTCGCCACCATCGGCTCCACTGCGCCGTTCGTAGGTTTGTTCGGCACCGTGTGGGGCATCATGAACAGCTTCATCGGCATTGCCAAAACCCAGACCACCAACCTCGCCGTCGTGGCTCCCGGCATCGCCGAAGCCCTGCTGGCAACCGCACTGGGTCTGGTTGCAGCGATTCCAGCCGTAGTGATCTACAACGTCTTTGCCCGCTCCATTGCCGGTTACAAGGCGCAAGTATCCGATGCCTCGGCTGAAGTCCTGCTGCTGGTCAGCCGTGACCTCGATCACCTGCCGACCACCGAGCGCTCTGCGCAACCCCACATGGTCAAAGTAGGGTAATCAGCCATGGGCTTGCATTTGAAAGAAGGCGCAGACGACGATCTGGCCGAGAATCACGAAATCAACGTCACACCGTTCATCGACGTGATGCTGGTGCTGTTGATCATCTTCATGGTCGCGGCCCCGCTCGCTACCGTGGACATCAAGGTCGACCTGCCCGCTTCCAGCGCCAAACCGGCGCCACGGCCAGAGAAACCGGTGTTCCTCAGCGTCAAGGCTGACCAACGCCTGTTCCTCGGCGAAGACGAAGTGAAGGCCGAAGCACTCGGCGCCACCCTCGACGCCAGGACCAAAGGCAAGAAAGACACGACGATCTTCTTCCAGGCCGATAAAGGCGTGGATTACGGCGACCTGATGAGCGTGATGGACAACCTGCGCTCTGCCGGTTACCTGAAGGTGGGTCTGGTCGGACTCGAGACGGCAGTCAAGAAATGATCACGACGCGCCAAAAGCTGACGCGTTATAGCGGGAGCCTGGCCGTAGTGCTGGGCGTCCATGCGCTGGCCATTGCGCTAGCGCTGAACTGGACGTCGCGCCCACCGATCGAGCTGCCGCCACAGGCGATGATGGTCGAGTTGGCGCCGGTTCCGGCCCCGCCACCGCCGGCACCGCCGAAGGTTATAACGCCGCCACAGCCACCCGCCCCAGTGGAAGAACTGCCGATACCGAAGCTGGCTGAAGTGCCGAAGGCCGAGATTGCGGTGCCGAAGCCGGTCAAACCCAAGCCAAAGCCTCAACCGCCCAAGCCTGTGGAAAAAAAGCCGGAACCGCCTAAAGAGAAGCCGTCCGAGGAAAAGCCGAGCGACGCCCAACCGACTCAGGCACCGACGGAGAAATCCGCACAACCGGCACCCGGGCCATCTGCCGCGCAACAAGCCGCCAAGGCCAGTTGGCAAGGCGAATTGCTTGCGCACCTGGCCAAGTACAAAAAGTACGCCAGTGCACAGATGCGGAACAAGGAAGGCATGAACCGCCTGCGCTTCGTGGTGGATGCTGAAGGTAACGTGTTGTCATTCGAACTGGTGGGCGGCTCCGGCAAGCCCGATCTGGACCGGGCCACCCTGGAAATAATCCGCCGCGCCCAACCGCTGCCAAAGCCACCGGCCGACATGTTGACCAACGGGACCATCGAAATCGTTGCACCGTTTGTTTACTCGCTGGAAAAACGCCGGCGCTGAGACCCGTCGCAACACTGCAAAAGGCACCGAAAGGTGTCTTTTGCATATCCGCCCGCGGCAAACCTGCTTTGCCCTGTGTCACTCAACGCACTCAGTCTGATAACGTGCGTCTATCGATTGCAGCCGGTATGCTTGGCTCGCAACTTCATGGACGCTTGCTATGACTCTTACAGAATTACGCTACATCGTTACCCTCGCCCAAGAGCAGCACTTCGGCCACGCGGCTGAGCGTTGCCATGTCAGCCAGCCGACCCTGTCGGTGGGCGTGAAAAAGCTTGAAGACGAACTCGGTGTGCTGATTTTCGAGCGCAGCAAGAGTGCCGTGCGCCTGACCCCGGTCGGCGAAGGCATTGTCGCCCAGGCGCAGAAAGTGCTGGAACAGGCCCAAGGCATCCGCGAACTGGCCCAGGCCGGCAAGAACCAGCTGACCGCCCCGCTGAAAGTTGGCGCCATCTACACCGTCGGCCCGTACCTGTTTCCGCACCTGATTCCACAACTGCACCGGGTCGCCCCGCAGATGCCGTTGTACATCGAAGAAAACTTCACCCACGTGCTGCGCGACAAACTGCGCAACGGCGAACTCGACGCGATCATCATCGCCCTGCCGTTCAACGAAGCCGATGTGCTGACCCTGCAACTCTACGACGAGCCGTTCTACGTCCTGATGCCGGCCCAGCACCCGTGGACCCAAAAAGAATCCATCGACGCCGCCCTGCTCAACGACAAGAGCCTGCTGCTGCTCGGCGAAGGCCACTGCTTCCGCGATCAAGTGCTGGAAGCCTGCCCGACCCTGGCCAAAGGGAACGACGGCGCCAAGCACACCACGGTGGAATCCAGCTCCCTGGAAACCATCCGCCACATGGTTGCGTCCGGTCTCGGCATCTCGATCCTGCCGCTGTCGGCAGTCGACAGCCATCACTACGCTCCCGGCGTGATCGAAGTGCGCCCACTGACGCCTCCGGTGCCGTTCCGCACCGTGGCCATCGCCTGGCGCGCGAGCTTCCCGCGGCCAAAGGCGATTGAAATCCTTGCTGACTCCATTCGCCTGTGCTCGGTGGCCAAGCCGCAAGCACCGGTCGTTGCGGCCTAAGTCGCTGCCATGACCGAGTTGTCGCAAGTGTCGGTGACGGCACTCAAGGGTGTCGGTGAAGCCATGGCCGAGAAGTTGGCCAAGGTCGGCCTGGAGAATCTCCAGGACGTGCTTTTTCACCTGCCGTTGCGTTATCAGGACCGCACTCGCGTGGTCCCGATCGGCCATTTGCGACCCGGGCAAGACGCCGTGATCGAAGGCACCGTCAGCGGCGCCGATGTGGTCATGGGCCGCCGCCGCAGCCTGGTGGTACGCCTGCAGGACGGCACCGGCGGGCTCAGCCTGCGTTTCTACCATTTCAGCAACGCCCAGAAAGAAGGCCTCAAACGCGGCACGCGGATTCGCTGCTACGGCGAAGCGCGGCCCGGTGCGTCGGGGCTGGAGATCTACCACCCGGAATACCGCGCCATCACCGGCGACGAGCCGCCGCCAGTGGACGAAACCCTGACCCCGGTTTACCCGCTCACCGAAGGCCTGACCCAACAGCGCTTGCGCCAGTTGTGCATGCAGACCCTGACGATGCTCGGCCCCACCAGCCTGCCTGACTGGTTGCCGAACGAACTGGCGCGGGACTATCAACTGGCGCCGCTGGCCGATGCGATCCGCTACCTGCACCACCCGCCCGCCGATGCCGACGTCGACGAACTCGCCCTCGGTCATCACTGGGCGCAGCACCGTCTAGCCTTTGAAGAACTGCTGACCCATCAACTGTCCCAGCAGCGCCTGCGCGAGAGCATGCGTTCCCTGCGCGCGCCGGCGATGCCGAAAGCCACCCGGCTGCCGGCCCAGTATCTGGCCAACCTCGGTTTCACTCCGACCGGCGCTCAGCAACGGGTCGGTAACGAAATCGCCTACGACCTCAGTCAGCACGAGCCCATGTTGCGGCTGATTCAGGGCGACGTCGGCGCGGGCAAAACCGTGGTCGCTGCCCTCGCCGCACTCCAGGCCTTGGAGGCCGGCTATCAAGTGGCGCTGATGGCGCCCACCGAGATTCTCGCCGAGCAGCACTTCATCACCTTCAAGCGCTGGCTCGAGCCGCTGGGCATCGAAGTCGCGTGGCTGGCCGGGAAGCTAAAAGGCAAGAACCGCGTGGCCGCACTGGAGCAGATTGCCAACGGCGCATCTATGGTGGTCGGCACCCACGCGCTGTTCCAGGACGAAGTGCAGTTCAAAAACCTCGCACTGGCGATCATCGACGAACAGCACCGCTTCGGCGTGCAGCAACGGCTGGCCCTGCGGCAGAAAGGTGTCGGCGGGCGGATGTGTCCGCACCAGCTGATCATGACCGCGACACCGATTCCCCGGACGCTGGCCATGAGCGCCTACGCCGACCTCGACACCTCGATCCTCGACGAACTGCCGCCCGGCCGGACTCCGGTGAACACCGTGCTGATCACCGATACCCGGCGCGTCGAAGTCATCGAGCGGGTGCGCGGCGCCTGCGCTGAAGGGCGTCAGGCCTATTGGGTGTGCACGCTGATTGAAGAGTCGGAAGAGCTGACCTGCCAGGCTGCCGAAACCACTTACGAAGACCTCACCGCCGCCCTCGGCGAGTTGAAGGTCGGGCTGATCCACGGCCGCATGAAGCCCGTCGAGAAAGCCGCCGTCATGGCCGAGTTCAAGGCCGGCAACCTGCAACTGCTGGTCGCCACCACGGTGATTGAAGTCGGCGTCGACGTGCCCAACGCCAGCCTGATGATCATCGAAAACCCCGAACGCCTCGGGCTTGCGCAATTGCACCAGTTGCGCGGTCGCGTGGGTCGAGGCAGTGCAGCCAGCCATTGCGTGCTGCTTTACCATCCGCCGCTGTCACAGATCGGTCGTCAGCGCCTGGGCATCATGCGTGAAACCAACGACGGTTTTGTCATCGCCGAAAAAGACCTCGAGCTGCGCGGCCCCGGCGAAATGCTCGGCACGCGTCAGACCGGCCTGCTGCAATTCAAGGTCGCTGACCTGATGCGCGACGCCGATCTGCTGCCCGCTGTGCGCGACGCCGCCCAGGCGCTGCTGGAGCGCTGGCCGGATCACGTCAGCCCGCTGCTCGACCGCTGGCTACGTCATGGGCAGCAATACGGCCAAGTGTGAGCACCGTCGCAGTTTCTGAACCACCGTTCTGAGCAAGCTGGTTATACTCCTGCCATTGTTTTAAAACGGATACAGACCATGACCGAAGTTGCCCTCGCACCCGCCACCCCGCACGCTCCGTCGGTTATTCGGCTGATGCTGGGCAAACTGGGTATCGCCTACGAAGAAGTCCTCGACCATCACGGCCTGAACGCCGCACGCAAAGTGCAGGCTGTTCTGCTTGATGACGCCGTGAGCACGCTCATGGTGCTGTTCCCGCAGAGCCAATTGCTGGACCTCAATCGCCTCGCCGAACTGACCGGCCGCCGCCTCACCGCCGTGTCCACCGAACGCCTGGTAAAAATGCTCGGCAAACACAACCTGAGCCTGCTGCCTGGCATGCCGGCGCTCACCAGTTCACCGTGCCTGTATGAAGAATGCATGCTGCGCGAGCCGAAGTTGCTGATCAACTCGGGCGAGCCGGGCGTCTTGCTGGAGATCACCAGCGAAGACTTCAAGACCATGCTGACCAAAGCCAGTGCCGCCAACTTCGGCGAAGCGCTGACCAGCATTCGCCCGAACCTCGACCGCCCCCACGATGACCGCGAGGAAATCACCCAGGCCGTTCAAGCGTTCACCGCGCGGCGCATCCAGCAACGCCTGGAAGAGACCATCGAGATTCCGCCGCTGGCCGAGACCGCGCAGAAAATCATCAAACTGCGCGTCGACCCCAACGCCACCATCGACGACATCACCGGCGTCGTCGAAACCGACCCGGCCCTGGCCGCACAAGTCGTGAGCTGGGCGGCGTCGCCGTATTACGCGTCGCCGGGCAAGATTCGTTCAGTGGAAGACGCCATCGTCCGGGTGCTGGGTTTCGACCTGGTGATCAACCTGGCGCTGGGCCTGGCCCTGGGCAAAACCCTGAGCCTGCCAAAAGACCACCCGCAACACACCACGCCGTACTGGCAACAATCGATCTACACCGCCGCCGTCATCGAAGGCCTGACCCGCGCCATGCCGCGCGCCCAGCGCCCGGAAGCCGGCCTGACCTACCTCGCCGGCCTGCTGCACAACTTCGGCTACTTGCTGCTGGCCCACGTCTTCCCGCCGCACTTCTCGCTGATCTGCCGCCACCTCGAAGTCAACCCGCACCTCTGCCACAGCTACGTCGAACAACACTTGCTAGGCATCAGCCGTGAACAGATCGGCTCGTGGCTGATGCGCTACTGGGACATGCCCGAAGAACTGGCCACCGCACTGCGCTTCCAACACGACCCAAGCTACGACGGCGATTACGCCGAGTACCCAAACCTCGTGTGCCTGGCTGTGCGTTTGCTGCGCAGTCGCGGCATCGGCTCCGGCCCCGACGAGGACATCCCTGACGCATTGCTGGAGCGCCTTGGACTGAGCCGCGACAAAGCCAACGATGTCGTCAGCAAAGTGCTTGAGGCTGAGGTGTTGCTGCGGGAACTGGCTTCGCAATTCAGCCAGCCCTAAAAGCATTCGCGAGCAGGCTCCCACAAGGGATCGCCAAAACCCTGTGGGAGCGAGCCTGCTCGCGAAAAATCCACCCCGATCCAACTGAATCACCACAACCCCTGTGGCGAGGGAGCTTGCTCCCGCTCGACTGCGCAGCAGTCGCAACCCAGCCGACACGGTGTGTCAGATACAACCGAGGTCTCAGGCTCTAGGGCCGCTTCGCAGCCCAGCGGGAGCAAGCTCCCTCGCCACAGGTTCAATCACTCGAATCAAACCTTGGCTTTAGCCTTAGCCTTCCGCGGCTTCAAATACTTGGTCAACCCCTGGAACCAGATCACCAGCGCCGGGTTGCCCTTGATCTGAATCGACTTGTCCTGAATCCCCGTCATAAACGCCAACTGCTTGTTCTTCGCCTGCATCGTGGCAAAGCCATACGCCGCGTCTTTAAAGGCAATCGCAAACGCCGGCTCGGCATACACGCCGGACTTGCTGGTAATTCGCTGATCCTTCACAAAGAAATGCCGCGCCACTTTCCCGTCCAGGGTCTGTAGCTGAAACACCAATTCCTTGTCACCCAACTGCTGCTGAAACGCAGGATTAGTCCGACTGGCCTTACCCATCAACAAACCCAGCATCCACAGAAGAAAACGAAATTTCATGCGCACAGCCTCAAAAGGAAAATGAACGGCCGGCGCAGTGTAGCGGCTTCAAGCGAGAACGCCACTGTCTGGTTGCGTTAGAAGAAGATGCGGTGCTTTTTGACGCCAATGACTACCAAGTCACGCCAACCTGATCGTTCCCACACGCAGCAAAGGAATGCATCCCGTGACGTCCGCGTCACCTTCCCTACACCCGAAGAAACACAATCTGTAGGAGCTGCCGAAGGCTGCGATCTTTTGATCTTGATCCCCTCAAACCTCTCGGACATTTCCTTCAACACGCCGGGCTGTCCGTGAACTAGGCAGTCGTAGGTATCACCGATAGTCTCTGGTGGTCGCCGCAAAATCGGTGACACGGACGTGCAAGTCCGCCTCGGCATGCAATCGGTTATGGCTATTCATCGAGCGTTTTCTTATGCTCGCGAATTGTTATGGCAGCTGTGTGTGGGAGACCTTCGGGTCTGCCGGTTTACCGAGTCGGTCTTGCACACCTATGCACAGCTGCCACCTCCTTCGAAGCAAGCGAAACGGTGTTAGCTCCTAAATCTCGGTATTACTCCTATGATCAAGCCAACACCTAACCCCCCCGAACACGAAGACACATCCCCCTACGAATCCTTAGATTCAAAAAAACTCCACGAAGCCGCCGAGCGCGCCCTAGATCTTCACCTCGGCACACCTACGGATAAAAAACCTAAACGTCGCAATGGCGACCTCTTCATCGTCGCTCCCGACCTCCACACCGAAACCGTCCTGGCCAACGCCTCGGAAGACCTGCTGTCCATCAGCGCCATCGCCGCCGACCTGGCCGACAGCGTAGAAGGCTCACGCCGCTCCGTCGCACTGGCACTCAGCAGAATGGCGGTCGGTGTGCATCTGTTAGTGGAGCGAGCTCTGGACCATATTGATTCGCCGGATCCGGCGGAGCATCGGGCGAAGGTGTAGTAGAAACCACGAAGGGGACTAAACGTCCCCTTCTTTCATTCAGATGCATTGGTCACATCCGCTCTTGGAGCATCAGATGCAGTGACTTGCCTTGATCGATTCTGTGCCTTGCGATCCCAAGCGCCCTATGTTGTTGATACCCTGCTGATTACCTTTATCAGCTGACAATTGATAACAGGCCAGCGCCCGGGACATATCCTTTGTTCCTAAGTCGCCACTCTCAAAATAGGAACCCAGAGTGTTCATCGCATCTGTAGACCCCATGGAAACCGCACGAATAATCTCCCTTTCTGCCTGCTCAGGGTGTTGGCAGGGGCCGTCATAGTCGGTGGAGTTGCCATTACAGTAAAAAAAAGAGAGACCCAATGCCCCACCCGGCAGTGTCGTCGCCGCCGCTTTAAACAGAGCTTCAAGCTTGCTCGTTTCCAACTGAGGTGCCATCTGCGAAAGACTCAAGCCTGCCGCCGACAGACTCGCCTGTGGATCACCCGACTCTGCAGCACATACATAGTTTTCCAGGGCCGCTTCATGCAGCTCCTTAGTCAGCCGGTATTGTTCAAGCGCCCCTAACCCACCCAACCCTTCTGCACGTTGATAACAGAAACTCTCCGCGCGGCTCATTCCGGGCTTACTGGATGCGACAAGCTCTTTCTCGCTAATCGACCAGTCTTCAACACCCACAAGCGCCCAGCACGGCTTTTTAGAAAAGTTAAAAATCTTGATATTGCTGTTGCCTGCCCGTTTATCCACAACGTTCATGTGATTGTCGTCTACACGCTCGATCTCAACCCCTTCCGTCTTGCTCTCCCCTGTTGCGGCCATCAAAGGAAAGTCCAAGCTCGGGCCTACCGCCGCAGTGATGAGAGGTTCAAATCGACCAGGATCATCGGTTCGCTTCAACACCAGTATCTTCACCGCCAATGCGGTTAGACGCTTTTGAGACTCGGCATTGGCGGAAAACGCTGGCAAAAACTGAGCAAAGTCTTTGGATGGGCAAGAGTTATCTGACCCGCTTCTCACGGTCCCCCCACTTAAAATATCGGGTGCGATCTTGTCCAAAAAAGCCGAGCGCTCGTGGCTCATTCTTGCGATGCAATTATTCACAGTCGTTAAGTAAGCAGAAGTACCGGGCTTTATCTCAAACGCCTCGAGCGGACAATTCGCGTCCCGCAATTTTATCCACACCCGCTGCGCTTCCTTGACCTTCGCTGTATACGCCGCCCCCGCGTCGGGGTCGGCCAGGTACTGAGTTTCGAGTCGCGCCATCAGTTGGTGATAACTGGTATTCAACAGTGAGTCGGCAGCGTTTTTGGCCACATCCGAACACTTATCAATTTGTTGACTTGCAGTAATTTCGCCGCATTCATCTTGGGCTAGTGCGGTTGGAACTGTCAGAACGGCTTGGTATGCCAGCGCACCAACAACTCCTAAGAAAAAGCGTTTCACTATGTTCAATCCTTGATTCGTTCAGGTTCTACGCTTCTAAAAGCGAGTCACGCATTGCTTTGGAACATTCATTTCCCAGCAAGTACTGATCAACGCTTTACGTTTTCTCTCTATACGAAGATTGACAAAACCATCGCCGCAATCTGGCTGCAACTCCTCAAAGCTGCTGGAATTTGGTTGGTAAACAAAAATCCTGTAGTAATCTAAAGTGCCCATACCGTCATCGATTTGCGAGACCGCGAAATCCTTCACACCGTCGAAATTGAAATCGTTGATCTGCACATGCAGGTCATTTTCAGCTTGAAAATCAATTGTCCGGGAATCGTTATGGGCCTCGTTTTTAACGGTGACTGTTAGCATGGAACCTTCCAACACGAGCGTCGCTTCGACGTTTTTGGTTGGGCTGAATGTAATTACTTCAGCAAACACTGGTGCCGTCCACAGCAGGCCGAGCCATGATAGGGCTAGATATTTGAATCGCATGTGCTCGTCCTATTCCCACTTACATCCAGCTTCCAAAGAAGAGTCGATACTGGTGTTAATCACGAAGCTGTACTCCTTGCCACTGGACTTCTTCGTGTACAGCATCGAGACGATCTGCGCCCCTTGCGTCACCCCTTCATAGGTTCCCGTGACCTTACCGTCCACGACTTCAGACCAGATCATGGTGTGCTGCCAAGGCGCCTCTGGGTCGAGTATTTCACTCTGAGAATCTGTCAACACAAGGGAAATGGGGACGTTCGACTTGGCGTACTTG
This sequence comes from Pseudomonas silensiensis, assembly GCF_050434865.1. Lineage (NCBI taxonomy): Bacteria > Pseudomonadati > Pseudomonadota > Gammaproteobacteria > Pseudomonadales > Pseudomonadaceae > Pseudomonas > Pseudomonas silensiensis. The sequence continues at coordinate 165,272 of NZ_JBNDJH010000007.1, read as the reverse complement.
ACGAAGCCACCCGACCACTTGCTGGAATGGTCGTAGAAGGTACGGAATTCGAACTTTACTGGGCTGGATTGTGAGAGTTCGAAGCAGAGGGTCTGGGCGGTGACTTCGCTGTGTGCGGCGAAAGGGAATAACGCCAAAAAGGTAAAAGACAACCGTTTCATACTTAGCAAACCCCATAAACCTACTAGATTTCAGACTTATGTCTCAGCTCTTACTCTTGTGCGGCGCCATAGCCAGTTGGCGGGCTCGCTCTATCGTCGCGCGTATTAAACATGTATCAGGAAACTCACCGAATATCGTTGTATACAACTTCGCGTCCATTAGGCATTCCGCATCCCGAAATTTCATCCAGGCTCTCTGGGTATCTCTCAACCCTTTCTGTGCGCTTTCGTTTAAGCGAGTCATACGATCCCGATACACGGAGTTGAGTAGCGCATCGGCATCGATAAGCACCACATTAAGCACTCCATCGGGTGAGGATGGCAATACCACGTCCGCTAACGCCTGCTTAGTCTCATTATTCCAATTGTAGAAGCCGTTTTCTTCGACTCTCAGCAATGCTGATCGCCCATGGTGATTTGTGGGATCGCTCGCACTAACTTCCGAGCGGTAAACAATCGCCAGATAGATAGGATCAGTTGCGCGCTGAGGATCATTGATTAGCGCTTGTCGGATAATTGTCCGCTGTTTCTTGCTCTCAGTTATCTCAATCGAGAAACATGGGTCCGGGCCGGGACGATCAGACGACTTCACCCTCTCCAAGCATTGGTTACGAACTGCCATAGAGGGCGAGTCTGACCCGAAACCTACATCTACAACCCTGACAAGCAGCCGTATTTCTGGATCTTTTGAAAAATCGGCTTGAAGCACGGTCGCAATCATCGTGCCTTCTGCTTTGACGATGGATGGTAGCAACGCAAACAAAATAACGAAGCTGAACTTTAAAATCTTCATTCCCTAACAACCTGAGCAATATACAATAACAAACTAGCGGAAAAGCGGACCACTTTACTTATCGCAAACAAACCCACCACCTACATAAACCCGCGCCTATTACATTTTTTATCGCACAGGTATAATTCCATCCAAATACAACACCCGCTCCAAGCTCATTCTTGCAATACAATTATTCAACTCCATGGTGTATGCGGGCTTATCCCACTCATTTTCAAAACCTTCAAGCGCACAGTTTGTATCACGCAGCTTTATCCAAGCCCGCTGCGAGTCTTTTAACTTACTTAAAAATCCCTTCTGCATTTCAGGCTGAGATTGATACTGAAAAATATATCTGGACTCAGCCCTCCCCATTAATTCTTTGTAACTATTATTGAGCTTTGCATCGGCCTCTTTTTTCGCAAACTCAGAACAAGCAATAGTCGACTCTCCTGCACCGCCATCTTTGCAATCGCCTTGAGCAAAAGCCATTACTGAGAACGAAAGTCCGACTACCACTAATAAACATCTTTTAACGCAACCCAAAATATTTAACATACCATCCCTCTCCAAAATATCAGTTCCAACCATTAAAATACGAATACATCACTCCATAAAACCGAAATCAATCATCCTAAGACTTTCTTCTCCTTAGCATACCGACATGCCGCCTTTCTACTTTACCTACCCGCAATCAACTACTACCCAATCCTCCATACTGCGACACCCTGTAAGAAAACCAACAACATCACTCTCGTCTAGGCTTGTAATTTTGTGGCTTTTCATGGAGTTTCCCCGAGGCGTCTGGATAGCTCATCTGCTCGGTTAAAACCATTAGGGCAGTGGTATACGCTTGAAAACGTGCAGTAATACCATTTACTTTGTTAATACTAGCGGGGTCCGCTACAGGACGACCAAAGTTTACTGTTGCAGCAACTTGTCCAAACGATTCACAACTATAATATATGTGTTCTGCCGAGCCAATTTTTATAGAAACTCGCTTCATCACTGGCTCTTTATCAGCAAACCTTGCAGCTCCTGTCCAAGCCCAATAAGCACCAGCACTCATGGCTGCGTCTAAACCTTTTTTCCCAATGTCATTTCGCCACTGAATTATTTCTGTAGTCAACCCTTTCGGTATTAAAGCTGCATCAGCCAAGTGTCGATTCTCACCTGTATTATTTGCTAACTTCGCCGCTGCAGTAAGTGCCTTAGCCACATCATTAGAAACGACACGACCACGAAATCGCCAATATTTCACGCAGTTATCTGGCCATGTTAACTGAAAGAAGCCTCGCCCATCCCAAGGGTAGTACTTGGCACTCGAGTTACTCTCATATATCTTTCCAAACCATTGCGTCTCTTGAGTTGAGTTCCCAAAAAAAGCCGCCATTCGAAATGGACTATTCGTAACTGTAAACTTTCGTAACGCCTTATTTATGTCATCCTTCATCTGACTAATTGTTGACTGTGACGCACCACCCAAGACCACCGACTCAGAAACAAACTCTTTCTTGCTTATACGCAAGGCACTTGTTGGCAGTAACTGCGTAAGTTCCCGCTCGCTAAGCCATCCACATTTTCTAAACGTTTGAATAAATTCTTTTGGCGGAAAGTGCCAGTGCTTACAACCTATACCTGTCAAACCAGCGTCCTCCCAAAAAGCCATCGCATTTTGGTGGGCTTTCAACTTTTCATAATCACCTTTTGGCATGGGCGGGCCTAGCTCTGACTCTTCCAGCAACCAACCGTAACGAGTATCGAAATCGCTTACCCCCCACTCACTGGGGAATTTGAAAATACAACGCTTCAGTTCGCGCTGGGAAATTTCCCTCTGAATGATGACCTGGTTATGTTGCTTAATCCGGAATTTTTTACTGTAAACGTGCTCTTCTTCTGGCTTTAGAGGCACATGCTTGAAGTCGGGGGCATGGGAGATTTCGACCAAGGTTCTGGAAGGCGGGTACAGCGGATCTTCGTCGAGTTTCAGCAGTTTCCTTAAATAAGGCGACTGACAGTGGCTATCTTCGTCAGTATCGTCATCAATTAATTTCCACCCTTGCCAGTGAGGAAAGTCAGCGTCACTGAAACATGTAACAGTACTAGCGTTAAGATTGAACCAAGCGACCCCACCGGGCAACGCAATCTGACGCCAGTGTGCTGCGTTGGCAGGCTTCAGTGAATCCGGGCCGATTACACGCCCAAAGCGAAGTAATTCATAACCTGCACTAGCACTGCCAGGGTAACGAGTCGCAGCGGTCTCATAGAGGTTATACTCGAAGTCTTTAACCTCTTTAAGTTCACCCACGCATTCGCCATTGAGAATGTAGGTGCTTAAAGTACATTGACCTTGACCATAACGCATACGAATGAACAAATCTTCGGGCGGGCGAGCCACACAGCTTGTCAAGTTATTCGAGTCGGGCCAGGTACTGGGGTGGTCCGAAAAACCCATAACTTCTGACGGCAAGTAAAAATACATATCTCCCCAGCAACTATCGGTACGACCAGGGCTAGTCTGAAAGGCCACCTCCCGTTCTGCTCGACCCGTAAGGTGTTTTATTTGGCTATCGTCCGCAATAATTTCAAAATGAATTTTATTGCCGTCACCATAAATTTTCCCAGCCTCTCCAAGAGTTTCCTTACGATAAACTTGCATCCCTTTTTTCGGATCTTTCACCGTTAATTTTGAAAGATGCATATAGATCGAAAAAAAGACCACCTTCGAATTTGCACCTTCACCGATCTCGGTTTCGTGACGCAAGACAATGCAGCCATTGTCTGTCCAACCACTGTAATTCAATGGGGCGTCAGCATTTGTATCCACAGGGGCGGGCTCGCGAAAATAAGCTAGCGTCCCGTCGGCAATCGCACGTACAGGCAGGACGTGACCCGCTTCTGTTGGTGCTTTTAGGTGTGTTCCACCATGCCAGTTCAGATCAAAACTGATAGGGAAAAAACCATCTCCAGGAGCTCCACATAGCATCGCTCGATTCAGAAATGCTTCGTCGTCCTCTCCAGCGCTGGGAGTTGGAATAAACGGAGGGCTAATCAACATAGGTGTGATCCATATTTAATAAATTTTCAGATCCATCGAACGCTGGCTTCACAGCGATAACAGGTATTTCGTTTTCGGTTTGAGTTCCTCAGACGCATTCCCCAACGCCTGATCCATCAAACTTCCCGCCTTATCCTTATCCGCCGCCCCCGGCAGCACCGGCGGCTTAATCCCAATCCCCGTCCCACTCCCCGCCGATCCACCGGCATTAATTTTCACCACCGGCCCAACCACGGTAATTCCACCCGCATCCAGCTTGATAAAGCTCCCACCCGCCTTAACCGTGAGCTCCATCCCGGCCTCGATCACAATCTTGTCCCCAGCCTTCAGATGAATCTCTTTCCCAACGCTAGTCAGCTGCGCAGTCCCCAGCTTCACATGCTGGTTCTGCCCAATCGTCAGGTGATCATCCATCCGCGCTTCAGTCTTGCGATCCGCAATCGTGGTCCGATGCTCTTCCGCCTTGAGCTCGGTGTAGGTGTTCTTCTCCACCGTGTCATGCCGCTCATTCCCCACCCGAATCTTCTGATCATGCTCAATGTTTTCATCCCAATCCCGCTGGGCATGGATAAAGATCTGTTCCGCACCCTTCTTGTCCTCAATCCGCAGTTCATTGAACCCGCCGCCGCCCGGTGAGCTGAGGGTTTTGAACACGCTGCGGGTTTTGTTCGCCGGCAGATCGTAGGGAACCTGGTTTTCCTTGTGGTACAGGCACCCGGTCACCAGCGGCTGGTCGGGATCGCCTTCGAGAAAGGTCACCAGTACTTCCATGCCAATGCGCGGGATGGCGATGGCGCCATACCGATCCCCGGCCCAACTCGAAGAAACACGCATCCAGCAGCTGGTTTTGTCATCAGCCAACCCTTCGCGGTCCCAATGGAATTGCACCTTGATGCGGCCGTATTGGTCGCAGTGAATCTCTTCACCTTTGGGCCCGGTGACCATGGCCGTCTGGCTACCGAGCACACGCGGTTTCGGGTGTTGCAGCGCCGGGCGGTAGAACACGTCCCACGGCGTGGCGAGGAAGCGGTTGCGGTAGCCCTGGTGGAAGTCGTCCTTGTTGGCGGTGGTGTCGCTGGTGACCGACTCTTCGAGGACTTGCGGTTGTTTGCCTTCGTGGAAGATTTCGGTGAGCAGCCAGAGGTCGTTCCACTCGGTGCGCGGGTGGTCGGACATTTCCAGGAAGTGGCCGCTGACCAGGGTGGTCTGATCGCCGTTGCCTTCGGCTTGGCGGTAGTCGGCGCGGTGGCGTTCGAGGGCGCGTTGGCTGAGGAACTTGCCGCGTGCGCGGTCGATGAAGCGGCCGGGGTAGTCGTAGTCTTCGAGGTCTGGCTCGTCGCTTTGCGCCTCGGGTTTGTAGGCGGATTCGAGTTGCAGGCGCGGTTTTTCGAAGTCGTAGTCGCGGCGGGTGACGCGGCCGGTGCGGGTTTCGAGGCGCAGTTTGAAGCCTTTGATCACGGGTTCGTCGGCGACCATGCCGCTGCCTTGCACGTAAGCCGTTGGCTGCCCGAGTTTCTGGAACACGGTCTGGTCGTCGCCGAATACCAACAGATGACCTTTGGAGCTGTGCTGGAAGTGGTAGTGAATGCCTTCTTCTTCGCACAGGCGCTGGATGAAGTGCAGGTCGGTTTCGTCGTACTGCACGCAGTAGTCGCGATCCGGGCACGGTTGGCTGAGCTGGAATTTGTAGGCGTTGCCTTTGATGCCGTGCTCGTCGAGGATCAGCGCGATGATTTTCGGCGCGGACATCTGCTGGTAGATGCGCTGGTTGGTGCGGTGGTGCAGGTATTGCAGTTGCGGCACCAGGGAGATTTTGTAGCGGGTCAGGCGTTTGCCGGCATCGCCTTGGGCAACGCGGTAGATCTGGCCGTGGATGCCAGAACCCTTCGGATCGAACGCCAGAAAGGCCTGCTTGTGCAGGAGCTTTTCCAGGTCCAGATCGGGGTTTTCGCTGACCAGTTCCAGGTCGAAGCGATACGGCTGGCTGATGCCTTCAGTGCCGGTGAACGACAGCACTTGCAGGTCGCCGACATAGTCTTCAACAGTCAGGCTGAAGTGGGTTTCGTTAGCGGAGTTGAACATTGCTTGCTCCCTGTTCGGTAGTCATCCGTTACGCCCGCAGTCGCAGGCGTTGCAGCAAAGTCGAAGTGGCGCCCAGGGCGTCACGCAATTGGGCGGCGGTGATGGTGCGCTTTGCCGCATCGAAAGCCAGCGCCGTTCGCAGGGCTGGCCAGCAGTGTTTCGGGAGATTCCTGGGGGCGTGCAGCTCGTGTTCGAGGTGGCCGTCGCGGGCCTCGGTCGAGGGCAAGCGGCGGAACGGGTGTTTGCCGCTCGCCAATTCATAGAGCACGCAGGCCACGCCGTACACGTCCGCACTGGCCGTCAGCGGTTGGCCTTCGAGCAGTTCGGGGGCGGCGTAGCCGGGGGTCCAGGCGTTGAAGCGGTGGCGGCTCAGGTGTGGCAGGCCGGGCAGGATGCCCTCTTCGGCCTGGCCCAGACCGAAGTCGAACAGGCGCACGCCTTCTTCGCTGAGCATCACGTTGCTTGGCTTCATGTCACCGTGCAGCACGCCGCGAGCGTGGGTGAAGGCCAGCGCGTCGAGCAGCGGCAGCGCGATGTCGCGCAGTTCTTTCCACGGCAGGCCCAGCGGCCGCTCGCAGAGTAATTTGTCCAGGGTCAGCCCACGCATGAGTTCCATGGTGATGAAGGCGCGCTGGCAGTCGGTGTCCACTTCAAAGCTGTGCAAACGCAGCACGTTGTCGTGGCGCAGGCGTCGGGTCAGGGCGAACTCGCTGTAGAGCAAGGCACTGGCGTCCGGCGATTCGGCAAATTCTTCGCTGAGGATTTTCAGCGCGATGTAAGGGTCGGGATCGCCGAACTGCTCGCTCAGCAGATCCCGTGCGCGGTAAACCGCGCCCATGCCACCAGCACCGAGCAGGCGCTCGATGCGGTAACGGCCTGCGAGCACGTCGGGCATTTCACCGATGCTGGCCTTGGTCGGCGCCAGCGCGGGTTCGGCCTTATGCGGCTTGTCGTTTAGAGACTTGGCGAACGCAAAGTAAGTCAGGTTACTGTCTTGCTCTTCGCTCACCAGCAGGTCGTCGAGCGGCGGCATGAGTTGAGTCATTTTCGGATCACCACAGCAGTCAAGTTGTCCCGGGCCGAGCCACGCAGAGCGCCATCGAACAGACGCTCTAGCGCAACGTGCGGCGCGGTCAGGCTCAGGGCGTTGCCCAAGGCATCGGTGCTCAGCCCCTGGTACAAACCATCGCTGCACAACAGAAACGCATCGCCGGGGTAAACCTCGAGTTCGAGCACGTCCAGCGTCAGCACATCGGCGGCGCCGACCGCACGGGTCAGCGCATGAGCGGAAGGATGCGCACGGGCGTCTTCGACGCTCATGTTTTGCTCGTCGATGAGTTGCTGTTGCAGCGAATGGTCCTTGGACAGCTGATACAAACGCTGGCCACGCCACAAGTAGCAACGGCTATCGCCGGCCCAGATGCAGGCCGCGCGACTACCTTCCACCAGCAGCGCCACCACGGTGCTGCCCATGATGCTGTCGTGGCGCCCGGCCGTGACGGTCAACTCCTGACCCAAGCGGCGGTTGAGCCAGTGCAGGCACTGGCGTATGCCTTTGAGTCGTTCGTCGAAGTCGTCCTGCACCGGCAATTCCGCCAGGCTGGCGACGATCAACTGGCTGGCGATGTCGCCACCCTGATGACCGCCCATGCCGTCCGCGACCACCCACAGCCCCTGCTGCGGGCAGTCGAGGAAAGCATCTTCGTTGCGCGCCCGAACCTTGCCCGGATCGGTACGCGCAGCGCTGCGCCAGGGACTGGCAACCAGCATCAGAGCTGCACCGGCATACGGAAGGTACGCAGCACGCCCATGTCGAACGGGTTCGGCGTGCGTTGGCTCGACAGCAAGTAGTTGGCGCGCAGGCCGCCCACGTCAGCTTTCAGTACCAACACATCGCGACCGCTCAGGTACTCGGTCTGCATCAGGTCGAACAGACGGAACAGCGACCATGGGCCGGTGTTCTTCTCGATGCCGATCGGGCGGCCGGCCATTTTGTCGAGGACCAGGCTGGTGCGACCGTCTTCAGCATCGGTCGGCCATTTGAACGACACCGGCACGATCGGGCCGTGGCGGTATTCGATGGTCTTGTCGCCAAACTTGAACTCGGAACGGCTGACGGCCGGGTCGAGGGTGTACGGCTCCAGTTTGAATTGCACTTGCGGCTCGGCCGGATTGATCGAGAAGAAGCTCTGGCGAATCACTTGGGCCGCCGCCATCTGGTCGAGGTAGACCTTGGAGATCGGCATGCTGTGACCGTCGATGCTGCGCAGACGGTAGTTGCCTGGATCGCCACTCACGAACGGACGCATGTAAGTGTCGAAGAAACGATCGTTGATGCCCTGCGCCTTGAAGAACTCGCGGAAGTCGCTGATCGCAACGTCGCTGGTGCTGTGGGCGCTGAACGGGTAACGCTTGTTGATCGCCTTGCCATAGAAGCTGTACAGCTCGCTCTGATAACGCTGGTTCAGGTACTGGTAGGAATCGTTCAGCACCAGACGCCAAGTGTCTTCAGCCAGGACGTTGAACCACACGCTGACCGGACGCGGCAGACGGTTGGAGGCATTGCGCAAGTTGCTCAGCGCATCACGCTGGCCGCTCATGCGGGTCTTGGCCATTTCGAACGCTGCCTGTTCCGGCGCACTGGCACGAGCGAGGCTCGCCAGTTGCAGTTGCAGGTCGTTGAGCGCTGCGAGTGCCGGGGTCAAATCAGCGGCCGGGCCGTTGTTGTCGTCCAACAAACGGTGCAACGGTTCGAAGCGACGTTGCAGGGATTTCTTCGCGGTGTCGGGCAGGTTCTTGGCCATGTCCGCTGCCTGGTCGGCAGCCGATGCAACCAGTTTGCCGAGTTTTCCGCCCTTCTCTGCCAGCTTCGCGGCCGCATCGGCGGCGTCCTCGGCAGTGTCGGCAGTCGCCGCGAAACGGGTGTTTTCGCGTACTTCCACCAGCAGTTGCAGCACTGGGGAGTTGGCCGAAGTCAGACCCGCCAGTTGCTCAGCGCCTTCACCGGCGTCGTTGATCGGTGGCAGGGCAACCTGGCCGACCGCTTCACTCCAGAAGTTGGCGTAGTCGCGGAAGTACAGTTGCTCCAGTTCGACCATCAGGCGACGCAAGTCCATGCCGCTGATGCCCGAGCCCTCGCCCAGCACCCAGTTGTCACGCAGGATATCGGTGACCAGCGCAGAGCCCTGAACCGAGAAGTACTGCTGATAACCCTGTTGGGTGTAGAAGCCCGGAATCACGTATTCGGTGCCGACAAACAATGAAGCTTGTGGACCCATGTGTTGGCTCAAGCGGTATTCCGGCAGGTTGCGGGCCTGCTCGCGCAGCATCCGGTACACCACGTTGGCGAGCGACTCACTGCGCAATACCTGACGCGCCTGAGCCACCAGTTGGTCGTTCAACGGGTAGATAAACGGCTGCTTCAGCAAACGCTCGAAGTGCGTGTTCAAACCGTTCTGCACCGCCGTGTTGCCGGCGTAACGCTGGGACCATTCGGTGGCAACCCAATCCTTGAGCCATGGGCCGTCGCGACGGTCTTTCATGTTCAGCATCAGGTACGCACGCAAGCTGTTGAGCAGGCGTTCGCGGTCCTTCATGTTGGCGCGGATCTGCCCTTCCAGCAGCGTCGCGACCTTCGGCAGCAGTTGCGCTTCAAGCTCACGCTCGTAGGCCTCCTTGACCACCGGATTGACCTCTTCGCCCTGATACAAACCGCCGCGCTCGTGGTACGACACGTCACCTTTGTTCGGGAAGACCTGAGTCGCCGCGTAGCTGCTATCGAGGGGCTTGAGCACCGCCATGGAGTCATCACGCGCGGTCAGGGCCGAGCGTTGTTGCGTCCAGCTGGTGGCCAGGTTGCGCAGGTTTTCCAGACGCTCGTAGTTGGCGGAGAAACCGCCCGCCCACAGCATGCCGAACAGCGCCAGTGCCGCCAGCGCACCCACGTACAGGGCACGTTGGCCCCAATGGATGCGGCTGCGTTCGCGCTTGTCCAGACCGGCCAGATCGGCTTCCGGGAAGATAACGCGGCTCAGCAAATGGTGAATGAAGCGCGAACGGCCGCTGCGCAAGGTCGGCAGCATGCCAGCGTTCATGCCCAGGTTGGCGCCGATGCCGGCGGTGGTCTGGTCCATTTCTTGAGTCAGGTGCGGTGCGCTGGTCAGGTAGAACCCGCGCAACTGGCTGACACGCTGGTAGCGGTTGCCGGTGAACGCCATGTCGACGAACAGGCACAGGCGCTCGCCGATCTGCCCCAGTTGATGCGGGAAGTCGAGGATGCGACCACGGCGCTGGGTGTCGCGCTCCTGGTGCATGCGCATGATCACTTGGCTGTTGAGGCGACGCAGCAGCTCTTCGAACTCGGCGCGCAGCACGGCGACGTCGGTACCGCTCTGCGCTTTGCGGAAGCTGGTGCCGAGCACCTGATCGCTTTCTTCGCGGGTCAGCTGATCGAAGAACTCGTCAAAACCGAGCAGCTTGTCTGCCTTGCTCAACACCAGGTAAACCGGCACATCGACGTGCAGTTTCTGATGCACGTCTTGCAGACGGGCACGCACCTGGCGAGCCAGGGTGTCGAGGTCTTGCTCGGTGTTGCCCAGCAGCATTTCCACCGGAATGGTCACCAGCACGCCGTTCAACGGACGGTTGCGGCGACGCTTGCGCAGCAGGTCGAGCAAGGTGCTCCAGGCGCTGCCATCGACTTCGGCATCCGGCTGGGTCAGGTAACGCCCGGCGGTGTCGATCAGCACACCGTGGTCGGCGAAATACCAGTCGCAATGACGGGTGCCGAGGGTGTCGCGGGTCAGTTTGCGGTCGATCTTGTTGATCGGAAACTCAAGGCCCGAGAAGTCCAGCAGGCTGGTCTTGCCGCTGCCCTGCGGGCCGATCAGCAAGTACCAAGGCAAATCGCTGCGCCAGCGCTCGCTGCGACCGCGATAGAGGCTCGAGGTCTTCAGGGTTTTCAACGCATCCTTGAAGCGCACGCGAAGTTCTTTCTGCTCTTCGTCGATCAACTCTTCACGGCGGATACGGTCCTGGCCGTCTTCGGTGTCTTCGATAGCCTTTTTGCGTACGCCAGCGCGCCAGCTGACGAAGACCATGGTCAGGCCCCAGATCAGGAACAGCACACTGATGGTCAGCAGGCGGGAGGTCGAACCTTCCCAGAACTTGTAGTCATCCACCGCCAGCAGCGGCCCGACGAACCACACCAGCAGCGCGACAAACAGCACCACCAGCAAGGTCCAGACCCAGGTCTTGCGCAAGAATGCGCCGACTTTCTTGAAAAACTTTTTCATCACACGTCCCTGTTTACGGCTGCGACTGCGGCTGGACCGCGGCCGGATCTAGCTGCTGATAAGGTTGCAGAACGGTTTCGCGTTGCTCGCCCAGTACCCAGGCGAAGCCCGAATACATCACTACCAGGCAAACCACGGTGAACAGCACCACCATCCACGCCGGCACGATGCGCACCAGGCTGCGGCGCTGATCGTTCAAGCCTTCCCAATGCGGCGACAGTTCGCGAGGCACGTCGCCGCGCAACTGACGAATCTGGCGATACAAGGCGTCGCGGATGCCTTCGAGCTCGAGCATGCCGCGGGCTTGCACCCGGTACTTGCCTTCGAAGCCCAGCGACAGGCACAGGTACATCAGCTCCAGCATCGGCAGGTGCTTGACCGGGTTTTTCGACAGGCGATCCAGCAGCTGGAAGAACTTCTCGCCGCCGAAGGTTTCGTTGTGGAAGCTGCTGAGCAGACTCATCTGCGACCATTCGCTTTCGTTGCCCCACGGCGTGGTCACGACGGCTTCGTCGACCACGGTGCAGAGCACGTAACGCGCGGCCATCACCTGGCTGCTTTCGGCGCCGTTGTGCAGCGCCCGCACTTCAAACAGTTTCAGCCCGGAGGTCAGTCGCTCGTTGAGCGCGTACATGTCTTCGCGGGTGTCGCTGTGCTTGAGTCGCACCACTTCCGACAACAGGTCGGACGCTGCGGCCACCAAGGAGTTGAGGCTGATGTTGAAGGATTCCGCCGGGCGCAAACGCGCGGCGTAGATCATCCGTTCTTCGAGCTGTTCAAAACGCGGCGGTGCGGCGAAATCTGTCAGCGGACTCTGCGCCGGGCCGTGGCCCTGGCGGTCGAGCAGGACGGTTTTATCGTCCTGGTTGTGTTCCATGTCCTTGATCATGTCGGTCAGTTCCTGATGGCCCAGAATTTCAGTTCAAGCTCGGCAAATTCGCCGGACACGTGGAACGCGAAGCCGCCGGAGCGCTCGAGTTGTGCCAGGTCTTCGGAACTGAGTTCGAGAATGAAATAGGTTTTGTTGGAGTGGAACGCGATCTGCCGCGGGGCCACCGGCAACGGTTTGACCTTGATGCCCGGCAGATGCAGGTTGACCAGTTGGCGGATGCGCTCCACCGGGCCGACCTTGAGGTGCGCCGGCAAGCGATGGCGCAGTTCTTCGGAATCGCAGTTGGCACTGGCGGCGAGCACGAACGAGGCCGAGCCCAGCAGTTTGTGGTCGTGCAACGGCGAGACGATGATCCCGTACTGGCGCGCTTGCAGGACCAGTTCGATGGCGTGCTGTTCGAGCACCATCGACAGCACCTGACGAATCGCTTCCATCAGTTTGCGGAAGCTCGCGCCCTGATCGCTGTGCTGGTAACGGCTGTCCAGGCGCGGGCGTTTGCTGTCGCTGGAGAAGGTCGCCAGATCACCAAGCATGGTCAGCAGCGTGCGGTACAACTCTTCCGGGTGAACCTGCTCCAGGCCGAGGTAGTGACGCAGCAGCAGTTCGGTGCGGTTGATCAGTTGCAGCATCATGAAGTCGCCGACTTCCGCGCCACCGACTTTGCCGTTCGAGCGGATGCGCTCGGCGATGGTGTCGCCCCGGTGGCCGAGCATGCTGATCACTTCTTTCAAGCACGACAGCAGGTAGCTGGACGAGTGCGACTGAATGTAGGTCGGCACGAAGTCCGGGTCGAGGCTGATCACGCCGTCGGGCGTGGTGTCGAGCACTTCGCAGATCTTCAGTTTCACGTAGGCCTGGTCGCTCTGCTGCTCGCCGAGCAACAGTTTGAAGTCCGGGCGGCCGCAGCTGACCTGGCTGGCAGAGTCGTCACCGGCGTTGGAGTCGGCGACTTCCGCTTCGTACGCGGTGTAGCGCGCCAGCACGTCGGATTGCTCCGGACGACGCGACTCGATGTGGTTGCCGGTGACCAATGGCAGCGCCAGGTAGATCGGCGTGTGACCGGTGTTCGGCGGTACGTCGAGCGCCAGCGGCTCGGTGTTGCCGCCGAGTTCGAACAGGCTGCCGTCCGGCAGAATCCCCGAGGCCTGGCTGATCACCAGTTTGCCCATGTTGAGGAACTGCAAGTCGATGTCCAGGTTCAGGAAGCCCCAGGTGTAGCTGCCCAGCAACTGTGTGCGGGTTTTCATCTGGTGGTCGTAGTAGCGATCGTTGTGCTGGAAGTGCTGCGGACGCAGCAACATGCCTTCCTGCCAAATCACTTTATGGGAATTCATGATCAGTCATCCGCCTTGGCGAGCGTTTCGTTGCTGTTGCGAATACCGGCCTGGTCAAGGGTCAGATCAGCGTCGGTGACTTCCACCGGGGTGACTTGCACCGTGTAGCGCCATTTGGTTTCCGGCAGATCGCGGTAGGCGGCGAGGATGCCGACGTAGCGACTGCCCTCCTCCACGCTGAGTTTCATCTCCACGGTTTCACCTGGACGCAGTTCGATTTCTTCGCTGGCCACCAGGTCCGGGGCCAGGGATTCCTTGGCGCGCTCGTACAGGCTGAAGAAATCAGCGTTCTCGAACGTCACCGGATGCTTAAGCTCGAACAGACGCACGACGATCGGCGATGGACGCCCGTTGAGGTCCGGGTTCAGTTGATCGCTGGCGGTCAGCTTCAGGTTGAGCTTGGTGACGTGGGAATACGGCGACAGCGACGAGCAACCGGCCAGCAGCACCAAGGCCGCGAACGCCGTCAGCGTCTTGAAAAAAGCGGTCGAGCAGCGAGACATGCGCATCATCCTTGGTGGTCGGTGTGAAGGGTGGAAATCAGGCGGATCTGTTCTTCGTAGGCCTGAGCGAAGTCGCGGGCCAGCAGGCGCTCGCTCCAGTCATCGTCCTGACGCAGGGCCTGGTGATAACGACCGTAAGCTCTCCAGCGACTGCCGGACGTGGCGAGCAACGGCTTGTTGTCGCGCTCGAAACGCAGGGTCAATTGCTGTGGCGAGAAGTGTTCCAGCGTGCCGCGAACGGCGGCGCGGCTGGCGGTCAGCAAGGCCACCTGATGCGCCTGCAAATCGCGGAACGCACGGGAGATCGCCTGCTCGGCCGGCAACTGACCCGGCTTGTTCGGCTGCAACAAAATGCCCAGTGCTTCGCCGGCATCGACGGCAAATTTCAGCGGGTTCTTTTGGGTGCCTTGCACGGTGGTCTGGGCCAGGCGCAGCTCGTTTTTCAGTTCGCTGCGGGTGCGCAGGCTCTGCTGCAAACCACCGACGCTTTGCTTGAGCAAGCGTGCAGCGTTCAACGCCAGCGCTTCGCGGGCGTCGTGGTCGAGGCCTTTGAGGTCCACGCCCAGCGCCGTACCGAAGTGCTCCCAGAAACCTTCACTCTGACGCTCGATCGCTTTCGGCGGTGGCGCGGGTGCTGGCTCTGCCGGGGCGTTGATCAGCTCCGGCACCAACAGGCTTTCCATGTCGATACGCGCATAGTCGGCGCGCTGACGGGTGTCCTCGATGGTCGTGCTCGGCGAAATCAGCTCGTCGATTTCCGAATACACGCGCTCTTGCTGATCGAGGGCATTGAGCGGGTCGAGATCGAGAAACGCATCGTCCGGAATGATGCTGCCTGCCACTTGCGGACGGCCGACTTCAACGTCGAAGGTCGCCGGGTCGCGCACCAGTCGCGCCCGGATCTCGAAGTCACCCAGCACGTAGACACTGCCGTGCTCGATGCGCATCGCTTCGCCCTTGCGCAGGCGCGCGCCGCTTTCGCTGTCCTGAATACCATTGCTGCTGGTATCGGTCAGGAAAAACGTGCCTTCGCGGTAGCTGATCAATGCGTGGTGGTTGGACAGGTGACGCTTGCGGTCCGGGATGATCCAGTCGCAATCCTCGCCCCGACCGATCACGCCACCGGCCTGTTTGAAGGTCTTCTGGCACAAATCCGTGGGCACGAACTGCTTGGTGTTCAGCATTTCGAAAACCAGTTCCATGGTGATACTCCTTGCGGTCACTTGCCGCGATTGACCGCCTGCGGATCACCCAATGGGCGATAGGTGTTGTCGTTGTATTTGTAATTGCCGCTACAGCCGCCGAGGCCGCATAGAACGACGAGGGTCAGCAGGACGGCTTGCCAGTGACGAACAGGCATCAGAGGGTCTCCAGGGGTAGACAAAGTACAAAGCGCCGACCCGTTTGGGCGGCGCTGTTAGAAGCGGATGAGGTGAAATCGAAGGTCTTTTGCCTACCCATCGAAATCACCCAAATTGATATTCAGGCGCCCGAGGCGGTACAGCAGCGTGCGGCGTGGCAGCCCGAGTTCGCGGGCGGCGAGGGTCTGGTTGCCGTCGTTTTTGCGCAGGCAATCGAGCAACAGACTGCGTTCGACTTGCTCCAGGCGTTCGCGCAGGTTCAGGCCGCTGCTGTCTTCCGGCATGGCTTCCATGCGCAGAGAGAAATGTTCGGCCAGTAACTCGCCACCCTCGCACAGCAGCACCGCGCGTTCGACCAGGCCTTTGAGTTCACGCACGTTGCCGGGAAAGGTGTAACCGGACAGGTGATCCAGCGCCGCATCGGACCAGCACACCGCATCGCGCTGCAAGAACGAGCACGCCTTGTCGGCGAAGTGCCGGGCCAGGTCGAGGATGTCGCCTTCGCGCTGACGCAGGGCCGGTAACTCGATCGGGAATTGCGCGAGGCGGTAGTACAAGTCCTCGCGAAATTTGCCTTCACTGACCAGCACCGACAAATCACGGTGCGTCGCGGCGATGATGCGCACGTCGATCTTGTGAGTGTCGTTGGAGCCCAGCGGACGAATCTCGCCCTCCTGCAGAACCCGCAACAGCTTGGCTTGCAGGGACAACGGCATGTCGCCGATTTCATCGAGCAGCAAAGTGCCGCCGTTGGCCGCGTCAAACAGCCCGGCACGGTCGCGATCAGCACCGGTAAACGCACCTTTGCGGTAGCCGAACAGTTCGCTTTCCAACAGGTTCTCGGGGAACGCCGCGCAGTTCTGCACGATGAACGCCTGGGAACGGCGCGGCCCGCAGTCGTGAATGGCGCGCGCCACCACTTCCTTGCCGGTGCCGGTTTCGCCGCGCAGCAGCACGGTATACGGGCTGTGCAGGACTTTGCTGATCAGCGAATAGGTCTGGCGCATGGCCGAACTCTTGCCGATCAAACCGTAACCGCTGGCGCTCGGGACGCTGATTTTCGCCGGCAGCCGTGTATCACCGGTCGGCTGACGCAAACGCTGCAGCAAATGCAGTTGGCCGAGCACGAACGAGCCCAGTTGCCCGAGGGAATCGGCAAAGCCTTGCAGGTCGATGTGCCGGCGACTGGCGCACAGCAGCAAGCCTTCGACGGCTTTCTGCTGATTGACCAGCGGCACACATAACAGCGACTGCCAAGGCATGGCCTGAGGCGGCAGGAAACTGGTTTCGTGCAGGCTGCCGCTCAGCTCGCTGAGGCACACCACGCGGTTCTGGCACAGGGCGAATTGCAGCAGTTGTTCACCGTTGTAATCCGCCGGCAGGCTCGCCGATTCCCGGGGTTGCAGGATGCCGTTCAGGCATTCGGCGTTCATCCCCAGGCACGTGTGAGTCGCATCCAGCAGGTACAGCTGCGTCAACTCGCAACCGCTGAGCTCGGCCAAGCCGCGCACGAAGTCACCCAGCAGCGCAGCACCGTCCGCCGCGCGCGACAGGCTGGCGAATTGCGCCAGCAAGGCTTCGGCATAGACCAGCGGTTGCGGCACTTGAGTGAACATCACGCCCACCTCAGGCGAACTCGCACGTCACGCTGGCGTTGCCGTCGAGCGTCGCATGGACACGCTTGAGGCTTTCACCCGTGGCCATCGCATCGAGCAAACGGTCGGCCACCAGCGGCAGCACGTGCAGGTCCAGCAAATGGTCGATCAGGCGTGCGCCGCTGTCGCTCTGGGTGCAGCGTTCGGCCAAGTGATCGACGAGGTCCTGGGAGTACGTGAAATCCAGCTGACGACGGTTCAGGCGCTCGCCCAAACGGCCGAGTTTGATTTCGATCAGCTCGCGCAGCACCGGGCCGCCCACCGGGTAGTAAGGCACGACGCGCATGCGCGCCAGCAGCGCCGGTTTGAAGTGTTTGCTCAGCACCGGGCGGATGGTTTCTTCGAGGACTTCGGCCGACGGCCGCGCGCCGTTTTCACAGAGCTCGGCGATGCGGTCGCTGCCCAGGTTCGACGTCATCAGGATCAGCGTGTTGCGGAAATCGATCTCGCGCCCTTCGCCGTCGTTGGCCACGCCTTTGTCGAAGATTTGGTAGAACAGGTTGAGCACGTCCGGGTCGGCTTTCTCGACTTCATCGAGCAGCACCACCGAGTACGGTTTCTGGCGCACGGCTTCGGTGAGCATGCCGCCCTCGCCGTAACCGACGTAGCCCGGCGGCGCACCGATCAGGCGCGAGACGGTGTGCTTTTCCTGGAACTCGGACATGTTGATGGTGGTGATGAAACGATCACCGCCGTACAGCAAGTCCGCGAGGGCCAGTGCAGTTTCGGTCTTGCCGACGCCACTCGGGCCGACCAGCAGGAACACGCCCACCGGTGCATCAGGTTTGTTCAGGCCGGCAGCGGTGGCGCGCATCGAGCGGTCCAGTGCGTGAACGGCTTGTTCCTGACCGCGGATGCGGGTGCGCAAGTCGGTGGCGAAGCTCGCGACCTTGGCGTTGTGTTCGCGGGCCAGTTGGGCCAATGGCACACCGGTCCAGGCACTGATCACTTCGGCGACCAGACGTGGGCAGACTTCGAAGCTCACCAGACGTTCTTTGACCTGAAGCTCGGTCAGGGTTTTGTGAGTTACGTTCAGTGCAGCTTCCAGGGACGCGACGCTTTGCGCTTCGTCCACAGGGGCTTCGAGCGTTTCGATCACGGTGCCTTCAGCGTCTTCTTCAACCGTAACGGTGGGCTCGACGGCGGCAGCTTCGCGGGCCTTGGCCAGTTGCTGACGCAGGTCCAGCAGGCGCTCGGCCAGTTCTTTCTGCTCGGTCCAGAGGGTTTCCAGCGCGACTCTTTCATCATCGGCGGCAGCCAGGCGATCTTCCAAAGCGTCCAGCGCTTCGTGATCGATCAGCAGACCGGCCTCGGCATCACGGCGCAGGGCCTGACGCTGACGGCCACCTTCAGCCAGTTCACCACGCAGGCGTTCAAGGCTTTCCGGGGCGGCGGCGAGGCTGATGCGTACGCGGGCGCACGCGGTGTCGAGCACGTCGACGGCTTTGTCCGGCAGCTGACGGCCCGCGAGGTAGCGAGCAGACAACTCGGCCGCCGCAACCACTGCGTCGTCGCGCAGGTAGATGCCGTGGCTCTTCTCGTAGACCTGAGCCAGGCCACGCAGGATGGTCACCGCTTCGCTGACGGTCGGTTCGTGCAGTTGCACCGGTTGGAAACGACGGGCCAGGGCCGGGTCTTTTTCGAAGTACTTCTTGTACTCCGCCCAGGTGGTGGCGGCGATGGTGCGCAACTCGCCACGGGCCAGGGCTGGTTTCAGCAGGTTGGCCGCGTCGGAACCACCAGCATTGCCGCCCGCGCCGATCAGTGTGTGAGCTTCGTCGATGAACAGGATGATCGGTTTCGGCGAGGCTTTGACTTCGTCGATCACGCCTTTGAGGCGACGTTCAAACTCACCTTTGACGCTGGCGCCCGCCTGCAACAGGCCCATGTCCAGCGACAGTAACTCAACGCCTTTCAAGACTTGCGGCACTTCACCGGCCGCGATGCGCGAGGCCAGGCCTTCGACGATGGCGGTTTTACCGACGCCGGCTTCACCGACCACAATCGGGTTGTTTTTGCGGCGACGGGCGAGGATGTCGACCATCTGACGGATCGCGCCATCGCGGCACAACACCGGGTCGAGTTTGCCGTCGCGGGCCTGTTGGGTCAGGTTGTGGGTGAAGCGCTGCAGCAGCGATTCGCCGGGTACAGCGGGTTTGCCCGTTGCCGGTTGTTCTTTCTGCGACAGGGCGAATTCTTTCAGGCGCTCAATGTTCAGCTTGGACAGCAACGACTGGTAGCGGCTGCCGGCGTAGCGCATCGGGTTGCGCAACAGCGCGAGGATCAACGCGGCTTGCTCGACCTGGCTTTGGCCCAGTTCAAGGTTGGCCACCAGCAACGCGTCTTGCAGCCACTGCACCAGTTCCGGGGCGAACACCGGGTTGCGCGAAGCGCTGTGCTCAACCCGCGATTGCAACGCGGCGCTCAGTTCACCAGCATCGACTTCGGCGTCTTGCAGCGCGCGTGCGAGCAAGCCTTGCGGGCGCTCCAGCAAGCCCAGCAGCAAGTCTTCGACGAGGATCTTGCTGCCGCCACGGGCGACGCAGCGCTCGGCAGAACTTTCCAGATCACGACGGGTTTCGGCGTCCAGCGCCTGGATAAGTTGTTGCAGGTCTACGTTGATCATTGGTCATCTGTCCTTAATGAATTTTGCTGCCCAGGGTCACCACGCCGTCCGCTTTTTCGCGGCCCAGCCAACTGGTCCATCCCAGGCGACAGGCGTTCTGCTCACCGATGCGCAGTTCGCGGATTTCTTCCTGGCGCAACACCAGGCGAATGTCGTAATCGAGCGGGTCACGCAGGGTGAACCGCACCAGCGCGCAGAGCGGCTGGTAGCCGAAACCGATCGGCAGAAATTCGTGAAAGCGTTGCCAGTCGAGTTCGCGGATGTGAATGCGGAACTTGCCGCTGCGGTCGCGCACGTGTTCGCCCAGCACCAGGTCTTCGCCGAGCAGGCTGTTGGCGCGCCCCAAACGATTGCGCTGCTCGTCGAGGATTTCGACGCGGCGCTCGATGCACTGTTCGATGGTCAGTTCGGCGTGTTTGAAGTAGTAACGCAGCACCGCTTCGATCAGCGCCGCCGAGTGCGCCCGCAAGCTGAGCAAGCCGAGATACGGCAGCAGGCGTTTCCAGTTCAGCTCCTGGGCCCTGCGGATCTCTTCGCCACCGAGGCCGATCAACGCAAACAGCTGCGACGAAAACGGGTCGAGGGCGCCGCTCTGGAAGCTTGCGCGGTAGCGGTATTTTTTCCAGATCGGCAGCATCAGCCGTTGCAGGCGATGGTGGAACAGGTCGAGGAAGTTGCGGGTCGGGTTGCCGTCTTCGCTATCGCCCAGGGCCTGTTCGCCGTAGAACGCCGGCAGTGGCGAACCGGAACCGACCAGGCCGATCAGGTTGAAACGCAGACGCGCGCGCATCTGCCCGTGCTCTTCGAAAAACTCCACGCGATCGACGTCACTGCCGGGGAAACCCAGGCTCGGATTGGCCTGGAATTCCAGCTGGTCATACAGATCGTCTTCGCTCAGGTACGGGTGCGCCTCGCGCAGCCGGTCAACCACCAGCAGCACGGCCTGAAACAGCGAGTACTCGCGTATTACCCGGGTCAACCCGCTTAAAGCAGGGGTTGCAGACCCATACGTGGTGTCCATTGGTACACCTCTCCCTGTGTGCTTTTTACCCGCAGCTCGTGGTACGAATTAAGACTGGCGTAAAGCGCGAAAAACTCGTTAAGAACTGAAGCGAATACGAACAGGTCGCCCTCGCCGATATACCCTTCCGGGTCGATGGTCAGCTCAGTGCGCAAACCGCGTACCGGCAACCCTCGGTGCAAGCGGTCGACGTGTTGGTGTTTGATCGACTTGAGCCCGCCCAACAGGCGCTTGCTGACTTTTTCAGCGTGTTGGTCGTAGTAGCGCGGCAGGTCGTAGGTTTCGAGAATCACCTTCAACGCATTGACGTCAGCCAGCGACAGATAGTTAAGCGACATGTTGCTGATCAGCTTCCAGAGGAAGTCACGGTTCAGCGGCGGCGCATAACTGGGCGTGGCCGGAGTGATGTTGCGGAAGCTCAAGAACTCCGGCGTGTCTTCGCAAGCCATGCAGATGTCGCCGAGCTTGAGTTTTTTCGGCAGATTCTGGTTGGTGCACATCAACTCGATCGACAGGGTTTCGTGGGCTTCGGTGTGACGGATGCCGAAGCTCAGGTAAGTGTCGAGCCCGTCGTGCAACGAGGACGAACGCTGGCGGATGCTGTAGTGCGGACGGCTGTTGGGCACGTCGAAACTCGGGTCGTGCTCGAACGATTCGAACGGCACGTACTCCTGATAACCAAGGCCGCCGGGCTTCCATCCCGTGACGGTTTCCACCGAGAACACGCCGCAGTTTTGCAGGTCGTATTCGGCTGGCAGCAGCAGGTATTCGTCCTGCTTGCCGTCGAGGCGGATCGGCAGCGCATCGTGCTTGAACAGGTTGACGATCGGCGTGCAGTAGAGCTTTACGTTGTCCAGCGTCGGGCGCAGGCGCTGGATGCCGCTCTTGCGAATATCGAAGCGCAATTCCAGGCCGCGCATCTGCTTGAGCGTGTCTTCCGGCAGGGCCTTGAGCAGGTCCAGACCGTTGATATCGACGAACAGGAATTTGTCCTGGAAGGCGAAATATTCCTGCAAGTAGCGATAGCCACGGAAGGTGTTCAGCGGATACGGGATCAACGCCTCTTCTTCGGCAAAACCCACCGGCTGCACACGGTCGCCGGGCATCTTGAACGCCATCGGCGTGCCGTTGACGCCATTGATGGGCTTGCCGGCGCCATCCAGCGGGATCAGCTCGATGCCTTCCAGGTTGCGCAACAGGCTCAGGTAAAGCATCTGGCTGATGTAGCGCTCGCCGGCGAAGTGCAGACGCAGACGACTCAGCTCTAGCTCACCGAGGTGACCGTCAGCGCTCATCTCCAGACGCAGGCTCAACAGCGAACCGTCGCCTTTCACCGAGTAATTCAGCGCCGCCAGATCCAACGGCAAGACTTCGGTCGGGTAGCAGGTACGGAAACGGCAACGCACGTCATCGATCAGCACACTCTCAACCGGCGTGTCGCGCTCGACCATCAACGCAGGTCCCGATCGCTTCAACGGATCGAACTGCAAAATGCTGAACGCCGGCAGCGGCCGCATGTAGTTGGGCCACAGCAGGTGCATCAGCGAGTGGCTGAGCTCCGGCAACTCGTCGTCGAGCTTCTGACGCAGGCGACCGGTCAGGAACGCAAAGCCTTCCAGCAACCGCTCCACGTCCGGATCCCGCCCGGCCTGACCCAGGAAAGGCGCCAACGCCGGGCTACGCTCGGCGAATCGACGACCTAACTGGCGAAGTGCGGTGAGTTCGCTTTGGTAGTAGTGGTTAAAGGACACGGGGGGTTACCTGTTTGTCGTTTTTGCAAAATTTTTAAGAGCTGGAACATCCAACAACTGCGTGCGTCATGGGCAAAAAGAACGGTCATCGACAGTCCATGAACGCACGGCTTTTTCTTCGACCTTCTCAACCCGCGCCAAAGCCGTGCGCAGCGCCTGCCCATCAATGGTTTTGACGGCGCTGGCGCTTTTAATCGACAGGCTGTACTGATCGCTTATCTGGCCCGACACGTCCTTGCCCGCCGACGTGTAGTTGGCGATGGAACGACGCTCGTCCGGGTTCAGCCTGAAGCTGCGGGGCTGATCGTCGTAGTTGGAGTCATGGGCCAGGGACAGCTCCAGCGGGACTCCGCAGGTGTTGAGCAGGTAGACATCGTTGCGGTAGACCTGCTGCGCAGCGCAGGCCGTCAATGACACGAAGAAAGCAAAAAGACCGGTCCACTTAAACATCGAATTCATCCTTGGCAGCTTCATGGGCAGAACGACGCATCGTTGATCGTCCAGGAGCTGATATCGCCTTGTCTCACCGGTGTTTTGCCTTCAAGGGCCGCTCTTAATGCCTGCGCATGAATGACCTTCGAGCCACTAGCGGTGTTGATCAGCAGTTCGTAATCATCGGCAATGCGCACCATCGAGTCTTTGTCATACGAGATAAAGCTGCCGATGATTTGTCGGGCGCCGACCGGCGCGACATAGTCGCCAACAGCCGGTCCCCAGTTCGAAAAATGCGATACCTTCAGCGTCAGGGGACTAGCGCAGCTGTTCTGTAGATAGATTTCGTCACGGTAGAGCTGCTGCGAGGTGCAAGCCGTCAGCGGGAACAGCAGCACGGCACAACCGATGTACTTAATCATCAAAGTCATCCTTGGCAGCTTCATGGGCACACCGACGTATCGTTGATCGTCCACTCACGCTGAGTGCCGTCGCTGATCTTCTCCACGCCGCTCAGGCGCTGTTTCAGCTGGGCGCCATCAATCACTTTGCTTCCAACGGTATCGGTGATTTTCAGCGAATAGTTGGCCGGGATTTGCTCGATCACGTCTTCGCCATAAGAGGCAAAGCTCGCTACCAGCGCCCGGGAGCCCGCTGCTGACTTCACATTGCGCAACTGCGTATGCAAGTTGGAGCCGTTGGATATCTTCATTTCCAACGCTTGGCCGCAGCGGTTTTCGACATAAACATGGTTGTTGTAAACCTGTTGTGTCGCGCAGATGGTCAGGGAGATGAAGAGCAGGCTGAAACCGGCGAACTTAATCATCGAATTCGACCCGGGCCAGCCACAGAAGGCTTTTCACATCTTGTTCGGCAGCGGCAACGCGGCTGAAGAAGTCAATGGAGCGATAACCGCTGTAGTAGTTCATGACATCGATTTCACCGGACGTCGGCTCAGGATGATCGGGCTTGATGCTTTGCCCCAGCGTCGAAGAATCCTTGTGCGTCCAGGAATACATCGGGATCACGCCACCGCCATACTCGTTCAGGATGAAATGCCCAAACTCATGGGCGGCGGTGTATTTGAAGTCGTCGTTAGCGGTGCTCGTGGCAGAGGCGATACCGCTCAATCCGCTGTTTACAGCGGCCGCGTAGTACATGCCCATGTTGTGATGAATCTTGCGAAACAGCGCCAGACTGGTAGAGCGACCACCTTCTTTCGACAAATTGTCGACGAGTGGAAAGTTGCCGGCCGAAGGCTGGGCATTAACGTCAGCCTTCACCTTGACCTTGTAAACGCCCTTGCTAGTTGTGATACCGCTTGAAATGCCCTGCCCTCGACTGCCATCGCGCGACCAGTAACGCTCGATACCTTCTTTGGCAAAGCCTTCCAAGGTTGCATATGGCGTATGCGGTGCTCCCGTTACGGAACCTGTCGAACCGCCATCGGAAAACTTGGGCCGCAACACGACATCTACCGTCTTCGCATTCCGATCAACCCGAACATCAACCCACTTCACTTTTTGCGCGGAGCACTCAAGCGTCAGATCCGTGACCTGTTGTTCGCCGCCCTGAGTCGCGGTCAATCGCACCTTCAAGTTCGGGCTTTTCAGAACACGGGTATCGAGAATGCCGGCGGTGTCGTAGCCATCCCACTGCCATGAGTGCTCACCAGTCGGCAGAAACGCTGCGGTATTGGTTTCGGCGTAGATCAACTTTTCGCCGTCCAGCACTTCCAGCTTCACGGTGTCGGCAGCGGCCTTGCGGTTGTCGATGAGGAAGTCGATCAGCTCACGGTTTTTCGTGGCACCGCTTTTGATTTCATCGTAATCCGGGACCTCCAGCGGCGTCAGAACCGAATTGCCGCCGGACTTCAGCTTCAGCCGGTAATCGAGTTTCTTTTCATCAGCGCTGGCTTCTGGAATCAGTGCCGCGACCACAGCACCCAGCGCGGTCGCGACAATCCCGGAGAACGACGCCGCCGAATGCGAATTCCCGATAATCACGGTCCCGGAACCCGCCGTCACCTTGTTGCCATGAGTCCCTACGGAATCCACCGTCGCAGCCGGTTTGCCGTTGATCAATACGGTCGTGGCCAACCCGCCCGACATCGCACCACCACACGCCGAGGCATCGCCTTGGCGGGCGGCCGGGAGGCCGTCGAAAAATACGTCGCCGGAACCGGCGACAATCGGGTTGGTGCCGTGGCCGGGGAGCGGGCAAGCGGTGGGGTCGGATACGCGGGCTGCGGGTTTACCGGACATCGGAGTCTCCTTAGTTGACCTTCACTTGACCGCTGCCATCCAGGCGCGCGGCGAAACTGACCTGACGCTTGAAACCATCAACTTCCAGCAAGCCTTCGATGCTGAAGGACAGGCGAAGCTGATCGTGGTCACGCGGCAGGGAAATGACACGCACATTGCTCAGGCGTGGCTCGTAGGCTTCGATGAAATTTTCGATGGCCAGACGGGCCTGACTCAGGGAGTCGTGCAGGCTCAGACGCATGTCATTGAGATCGGGTAGCCCGTAATCGGACAGCGTTTGCACGCTGCCCGCACGGGTGCTGAGCATCTTGGCCAGATGGGCAGCCACGGACGCCATGGCGGAGACCTCGCGGCTCCAGCCGACGCGTTTGTCCGCGTCGCCACCCAGGCGTTCGAAAAGGCTGCCGTATCCAGTCATGAGTTAGGCTCCGCTTACTCTTTGTCCAGCTTGCCAACCAGCGACAGGGTGAAATCGGCCCCCATGTACTTGAAGTGCGGGCGCACGTTCAGGCTGACGCGGTACCAGCCAGGCTCGCCTTCAACATCGCTGACGATGATCTGGGCAGCGCGCAGTGGACGACGGCCACGTACTTCGGCACTTGGGTTTTCCTGGTCGGCCACGTACTGGCGGATCCACTTGTTGAGTTCCAGCTCGAGGTCGGTACGTTCTTTCCACGAACCGAGTTGCTCGCGCTGCAGCACTTTCAAATAGTGAGCCAGGCGGTTGACGATCATCATGTACGGCAGTTGGGTGCCGAGCTTGTAGTTCAGCTCTGCGGCCTTGCCTTCTGCGCTGATGCCGAAGAACTTCGGCTTCTGCACCGAGCTTGCGGAGAAGAACGCCGCGTTGTCGGAGCCTTTGCGCATGGTCAGGGAGATGAAGCCTTCCTCGGCCAGTTCGTATTCACGGCGGTCGCTAACCAGAACCTCGGTAGGAATCTTGGTTTCGATTTCGCCCATGCTTTCGAAATGGTGCAACGGCAGGTCTTCAACCGCGCCACCGCTCTGCGGGCCGATAATGTTCGGGCACCAGCGGAATTTGGCGAAGCTGTCGGTCAGCTTGGTGCCGAACGCGTAGGCGGTGTTGCCCCACAGGTAGTGCTCGTGGCTGTTGGCGACGGTTTCTTTGTACACGAACGATTTGACCGGGTTTTCTTCCGGGTCGTACGGGTTACGCAGCAGGAAACGCGGCACGGTCAGGCCAACGTAACGGGAGTCTTCCGACTGGCGGAAGCTCTGCCATTTGGCGAATTGCGGGCCTTCGAAGTGATCTTTCAGATCCTTCAGGTCCGGCAGGCCGGTGAAGCTTTCCAGGCCGAAGAATTTCGGGCCGGCCGCGGCAATGAACGGCGCGTGGGACATGCAGGCAACGCTGGACACGTACTGCATCAGTTTCACGTCCGGCGAGCTTGGGGACATGAAGTAGTTGGCGATGATCGCGCCTACAGGCTGACCACCGAACTGACCGTATTCAGCGGTGTAGATGTGCTTGTACAGGCCAGACTGCATCACTTCCGGCGAATCGTCGAAATCGTCCAGCAGGTCTTCTTTGGAGACGTTGAGGATTTCAATCTTGATGTTTTCGCGGAAGTTGGTGCGATCAACCAGCAGCTGCAGACCACGCCACGACGATTCCAGGGACTGGAAAGACGGGTGGTGCAGAATCTCGTCCATCTGGCGGCTGAGCTTGGCATCGATCTCGGCGATCATGCGGTCAACCATGGCTTTCTTGACCGGCTCACCGTTGTTTTGCGGCTTGAGCAGCTCTTCGATGAAGGCCGACACACCGCGCTTGGCGATGTCGTAGGCTTCGTCGTCCGGCGTCAGGCGGGTTTCGGCGATGATGCTGTCGAGAATGCTGTATTCGCCGTTCTCTTTGCTCTTTTGCTGTGCTGCGCTAGTGCTCATGGTGTTGGCTTCCTTGGCTGATGGAGACTCAGGCATCCTGGGCTGCGGCGTTCAAGCCCAGCTCACCCAGTACGCGACCGCGGGATTCGTCGTCGGCGAGAACGCCTTCGATGGCTTTGCGGAACGCAGGCGCGTTACCCAGCGGGCCTTTGAGGGCCACCAGCGCGTCGCGCAGTTCCATCAGTTTTTTCAGCTCAGGCACTTGCTCGACCAGGCTGGCCGGGTTGAAGTCCTTCATCGAGTTGACGCGCAGTTGCACGCCGAGCTCTTCAGTACTGCCCTCTTCCTGAAGACGGTTCGGCACGTTCAGCGTCAGGGTCAACTCTTGCTTGGCCAGCACTTCGTCGAAAGTCGTCTTGTCGATGCTGATCGGCTTGCGATCTTCGACTTTGCGTTCGTCCTTGCGGTGGGTGTAGTCACCGATTGCCAGTAGTTTCAACGGCAGTTCAATCTCTTCCTGTGCACCACCGGTGGCAGGTTTGAAAGTGACGTTGATGCGTTCCTTGGGGGCTACCGAGCCTTCTTTGGCCATGGCTATTCTCCTTGCGGTTGTGGCCCTGGGGCCTATTCGAGTACCACTTCGAGATCGAGGTGGCACAGCCTGCGATAAATCTCTTCCTTGCGTTCACGTACGGCATGGTTCTGCGGCAACAACTCGCAGCAGCTATGCAGTAAATGCAGCACTTCCAGCGCAAGATCGGGCTCCCAGGCGTTCAGGCCTGAGTCCTGTAATGTTTGGTCGAGGGTTTCGAGTTGGGTCTTGGCCAGTTCGTATTTCTTGGCCATGAAGCACAGCCGCGCGAGGGCGAACTGCCAGAAGAATCGGACGCGTCCGCCCTGGGCGCTTTGCAGGCCTTGCTTGAGGATCTGCACGGCGGTCTTGAGGCCATCCTTGCGCAGGATTGGCAAGACTTCTTCCAGGGCCACTTCCCAGGCCGGCTGGCTGTCGGCGACTTCGACCTTGCGCGGCGCACTGGCGCTTTGCAGGTGCGGCATGACATGGGCACTGACCCAGGCGCGGGTGGCCGGATCGGCAAACGGGGCGCCGTCATGGAAACGCAATTCGATGATGCCGGGCAGGCGCTGAATCAAAAGCGCGAAGTGGATTTCCACTTCGCGCATAGCCATCTCGGCGTTGAGCCCCTGGAGGCACTCCCAAACCATTCGCTGGCCATCAAACCAGAACGGCGCCTTCGCCAGGCTCGCCTCCAGTTCCACCAGCAGATCGGCGTATTTGGCCTGGTCGTAACGGTCCTGATAGGCCTTGAGCTTGTCGGCTGGCAACCCGCGCAGAACGGTGATCTGCTCGGCGTTGCGCTCGGGCACCGCGTCAATGGGCAACCATAACAGTGTGCGATTGAGGCGCAAGGCGCGAAGGTCGGTGGCTTTCTGCTTGAGCCACCAGGCACACAGCGGCCGCGCGCTTTCCTGCTGGGCGCGCAGGGCTTTATGGGCTTCTTTTTCGTTGTCGATCGGTGCGCCGGGGGTGAACAGTTGCGTGGCGGCTTGTTTGACCTGAGCCACCGCCGCGCCGACGACGCCAGGTTCCGGCTGATTGTCGGCGGCACGCTGGACCATGTTCTTCAGGCGGCGGGAGATCGGCAGCAGCAATGGCGCATCGTCGCCCAAGTGCCCGGTGCAAGCGGCATCGAGACCTTCAAGGTGCTCGACCAGCCGCCGAAACATCGGCAACTGCTCTTTGATTGCGACGTTTTCGGTCAGCACCTGCTCAAGACGCGGTACAAGCCAACTGATGGCAGCGGAGCGGGTGCGGGCCTTGGTCGGGTGGACTTCGGCCCAGTGGCTTTCGCACAGGTAGTGCAGCAAACCGAGGCCGGCCAGCAGCCCCTGAAAGGATTCGCGCTGGTACAGCGCCCAGGTCAGCCAGGCGCCAACCCGCAAATCCTTGGACTGGGTGCGCAGGAGGCTTTCGCTGTTTTCGCGGATTTTCAGCCAGTCGATCTGACCGCTTTCGTGCATGGATTGGGCTTTGCCCAGCTCGCTTTCCAGTGCCTCATATTCGCTCGAAAAGCGAACATCCTCGCCCGCGAAATTCTCTTTGGAAACAGAGGCTTTTGCGAGTTCGAGATAATGAGCCGAAAGTTTGCTTGAGTAGGACATCCATGGCCTTTATTTAGGATTACGGTCATACGCCCAATGAAGATTTCAGGGGGCGAGGACAGTATCAAAGAGCTGCGATGAGTCTCATCCAATTGAGTTCGTGCTCTTTCAAGTGGGCGCATCGTAATCACAATGATGGCCACTAGCAAGCATCTGATTAAACAACAAGACGAAGTGTCTCTATTGCTCGTAGGAGATCTCCCTATAAGTAGCAAGGGATACCCTGATGTCAGTTTAATATTCATGCCATCGACCAGCCGCCCCGAAACCATTGAGCTAGAGCAGCGCGCCAATCCTTCCAGGAATGAGTGCCGACTCGCCCCATGAGCCCGGCCCGAATCATGACAAAAATAAGAGAAAATAAATGTAGGAGTCTTCCTCAATGTCACGGTCATCTTTGAACAAAACGACGATGACAACAGAGAACTAAAAAAGTGCCACTATAATGATGGCATTTTATATATCACTGATATTGAACGACAAGCCTCCAGTAACTCAAACCAACCACTTTGTATCCGGAGTGTATTAATCAGTCCAAAAACACTGTGTATATAGAACAAACCAACGCCCATAAAAAATGGGCACCCGATTCAATCGGCATGCCCATTTTTCAATACGGTTCTCCCCGTTATTCAGGGAGTTCGCCGCAATTATGGATTAACGCTGTCTTTCAACGACTTGCCTGGCTTGAACGCAACAGTGTTGCTGGCCTTGATTTTGACGGGCTCACCGGTTTGCGGGTTTTTGCCGGTGCGGGCACCGCGATGGCGTTGCAGGAAGGTACCGAAGCCCACCAGCGTAACGCTGTCCTTGCGGTGCAGAGCGCCGGTGATTTCTTCGAGAACGGCGTTGAGAACGCGGTTGGCCTGCTCTTTGGTGAGGTCTGCTTTTTCAGCAATTGCAGCGGCGAGTTCTGGTTTACGCATTAGTGAAGCCCCTTTGACGGTTTTTTGTTGTTATGTCCGTGCTGTTCTCGTTGGAACAGCGCCCAAAGCGCCGCAGGTGCTCTACTCTGCGGCAGACGGGAGTGAGGATGGCACGCAGCGAAGAGCCGCGCCAGTCTCGGCGCGACCTTTGTAAGGGCAAAATAGGGGTGATTCCGACAGAACGACCGGTATTTACGCCAGCAGTGCCGGAAGCTCTTTGTTCAGGGCCAGTTTTTCCATCACCGCCGCGCCTGTCAGGGCATATCCCAGCAGTTTGCCGCTGGCATCGCGGCACAATACCTTGATGTCCGCGCCCTGCCCTTCGACGGTCCAGACCCCCTCCAAACCCCGTGGTGGCGGTGAAACCACCAAAGGGCAGACTGGCGTTTTAACGGTGATGGGCATCGGGCCATAACTCACCGCCGTCGGGTTTCCGGCGAGGGTCTGGGCCAGCGCTCTCGCACAGCTCATGAGGGGCATGACGTACAACAGATTCAGCCCATCGACTTCGGCGCAGTCGCCCAAGGCATAAATATTGGCGTGGGAGGTTTTCAGGTGGCGATCGACCACCACGCCGCGATTGACCTGCACGCCGGCCGCAGCCGCCAGATCAATGCGCGGACGCAGACCAATGGCCGACACCACCACATCGCAAGGGATCACCTGGCCATCGGACAGATGCGCTTCCAGTCCGTCAGCGACGCGCTGCAAGCGATTGAGCACCGGCCCGAGGTGGAAGCGTGCGCCCAGGCTTTCCAGCCCGGCCTGGACCGCCGCGGCCGCCGCCGGGTGCAACAGAGTCGGCATAACCTGCTCGCACGGTGCAACCAGTTGCACCTCATAGCCGCCAAGGATCAGGTCATTGGCGAACTCGCAGCCGATCAGGCCGGCGCCGAGCAACAACACCCGACGCTTGCCGGCCGCCGCTGCGCGAAAGCGCGCGTAATCTTCCAGGTCGTTGATCGGAAAAACGGCGTCAGCTGCGTCGCCTTCGATCGGCACTCGCACGGTTTCTGCGCCCCAAGCGAGGATCAGGTCACGGTAAAACACCGCTTCCTCGCCGATCCACAAGCGCTTGTGGCCCGGATCGATGCCGCTGATGCGCGTATGGGTACGCACTTCGGCCTTCAATTGCTCGGCCATGGTGCCGGGTTCAGCCATGCTCAGGCCGTCGGCGTCTTTGTTTTTGCCGAAGCCGGTGGAGAGCATGGGCTTGGAGTAGGAGCGTCCGTCATCGGCAGTAATCAGCAGCAGCGGGGTTTCGCCATCGAGTTTGCGAAACTCCCGGGCCAGGTTGTAGCCAGCCAGGCCGGTGCCGACGATCACGACAGGTGCGTTCATTCCTTACTCCTCAGTTATTTAAGCGGCGATTTCGATCATTTCAAAATCCAGCTTGCCTACGCCGCAGTCCGGGCACAGCCAGTCTGCCGGTACGTCTTCCCAGCGGGTGCCCGGCGCAATGCCGTCATCCGGCCAGCCGTCGGCCTCGTTGTAGATCAGGCCGCAGACCACACATTGCCACTTTTTCATTCACGTACATCCTCAAGATTCAGGCTTTTGCCGGCGCGAACGGTCGATGGTTGGAGCGCTGCCGTCCGGCTCAGAGCGTTTTGTACTGATGGGGCCCGGCAGATGCAAGCCTGTTCGACGCAATGGCCGGCCGGATCAATCAAAATCGCAGGCTGACATGGTAAGCTCGCCGCCTCATTTGCTGCCAATAATGACTCACTGTGCCGCACTCAAAATCCCCCGCCGTGACCCCGCTTTGGCTCCCTCAAAGCCAACTGACGCCCCTCCCCGACACGTCTACCCTTGACTGGTTGTTCGATGAAGGCTCTTTGACCCGACGGCTGATCCGTTTGTCGAATGATGGCTTCAGCGTCACGCCACTTTTCGAAGGCTGGCAACCGCTGCGCGCCGACGAATGTGCCGCGCTGGACCTGGCCGAAGGCAGCGAGGGCTGGGTTCGCGAGGTGTATCTGCGCGGCCACGGCGAAGCCTGGGTATTTGCGCGCAGCGTGGCGGCGCGCAGTGCGTTGCAGGGCGACGGTCTGCACATGGACGAATTGGGCAGCCGCTCCCTGGGCGAATTGCTGTTTTGCGATCAAGCGTTCCAGCGCCGTGCTATCGAGGTTTGTCACTATCCTCAGGAGTGGCTGCCGATGGAGTCCCGGGCACCTGAGCTGTGGGGCCGCCGTTCGCGTTTCGATCGCGGCGCCTTGAGCGTGCTGGTGGCCGAAATTTTCTTGCCGACCCTGTGGAACGCCACCCGCGCCCATCCGGAGAAATGCTGATGTACCAAAGCCTGCTCAAGTCCCTGAATCGCCTGAATCCACGGGCCTGGGACTTCATTCAGCTGACCCGCATGGACAAACCGATCGGCATTTATCTGCTGCTGTGGCCGACGCTGTGGGCGCTGTGGATTGCGGGTAAAGGTTCGCCGTCACTGGCCAATATCGTGATTTTCGTCCTTGGCGTGGTGCTCACTCGCGCCGGCGGCTGCGTGATCAATGACTGGGCAGACCGCAAGGTCGACGGCCACGTGAAACGCACCGAACAACGGCCATTGGTGAGCGGCAAGATCAGTTCCAAAGAAGCCCTGGTGTTCTTCGCGCTGCTGATGGGCGTGAGTTTCCTGCTGGTGCTGTGCACCAATGCCAAAACGGTCTGGCTGTCGTTCGGCGGTTTGGCCCTGGCCTTCACTTACCCGTTCATGAAGCGCTACACCTATTACCCGCAAGTGGTGCTGGGCGCGGCGTTCTCCTGGGGCATGCCGATGGCGTTCACTGCCGAAACCGGTGAACTGCCGGCAGCGGCGTGGTTGCTATGGATCGCCAACCTGCTGTGGACGGTGGGCTACGACACTTATTACGCGATGACCGACCGCGACGACGACCTGAAGATCGGCGTGAAATCCACGGCGATTCTGTTTGGCGACGCGGACCGGGTGATCATCCTGACGCTGCAAGGGCTGGCGCTGGGTTGCCTGCTGCTGGCCGGGTCGAAATTCGAGCTCGGTGGCTGGTTCCACTTGGGATTGCTGGCAGCGGCGGGCTGTTTTGCGTGGGAGTTCTGGTACACCCGTGGCAAGGACCGGATGCGCTGCTTCAAGGCGTTTCTGCACAACCACTGGGCCGGGTTGGCGATTTTTGTCGGGATCGTGCTGGATTACGCGCTGCGTTGACCGTTAGAAAAGATCGCAGCCTGCGCCAGCTCCGACAGGGGGATGGAGCGACCGCAGGCTGCGAACTCTTTACGGCGCAGACGAATCGCTTATTTATGCTCGCGCATGATGTGCCAGACTTCCTTCATATTGTCGCCTGCCATGTCACCAGGTTTTTTGTCCTTCATGAACGTGTAAAGCGGCTTGCCGTCATAGGCCCACTGCATCTTCCCGTCGTCACGCTTGATCGTGCTCCACTTGCCTTCGGCCTTGGCGCCCGCCGGCGCCATCATTGGCGGCCAGTATTCAGCGCACTCGCCGTTGCACATCGACTTACCGCCTGAGTCCTTGTCGTATGTGTACACCGTCATGCCTTTGTGATCGACCATCATCCCGTCTTTCATCATCGCCGGCTCGGCGGCGAAGGCCAGAGCCGGCAGCGTTAGCGCAGCCGTGACCAGCAGAGCCTTCCAGGTTTGAGCAATGTGTTTCATGGAAACCTTCCTTTTGTGGTTGTCAGGATTCGGAATTAGAGCTTAGTTCAGGATCATGACAATCGCCGGGCGACTAAAATACTGTCACACGACTGCAATAATTCCGTTATCTAATGCGGCGCAAGACAGTTAAATGACAAGAGGATTAAAGGCATGGTTGGCAGGAGTATTCTGATCGTCGACGACGAAGCGCCCATTCGCGAAATGATCGCCGTTGCGTTGGAAATGGCCGGCTATGACTGCCTGGAGGCTGAGAACTCGCAGCAGGCCCACGCCATCATTGTCGACCGCAAGCCGGACCTGATCCTGCTCGACTGGATGCTGCCCGGCACGTCCGGCATCGAGCTGGCCCGACGCCTCAAGCGCGATGAGCTGACCGGGGACATCCCGATCATCATGCTCACCGCCAAGGGCGAAGAGGACAACAAGATCCAGGGCCTGGAAGTCGGTGCCGATGACTACATCACCAAGCCTTTTTCCCCACGTGAGCTGGTTGCGCGCCTGAAGGCCGTGCTGCGCCGTGCCGGTCCAACCGATGGCGAGACGCCGATTGAAGTCGGCGGCCTGCTGTTGGACCCGATCAGCCACCGTGTGACCATCGACGGCAAACCCGCCGAGATGGGCCCGACCGAATACCGCCTGCTGCAATTCTTCATGACCCACCAGGAACGTGCCTACACCCGTGGCCAGTTGCTAGATCAGGTCTGGGGCGGCAACGTTTATGTTGAAGAGCGCACCGTCGACGTGCACATCCGTCGCCTGCGCAAAGCCCTCGGCGATGCGTACGAAAATCTGGTACAAACCGTGCGCGGCACCGGTTACCGGTTCTCCACCAAGGCCTGATCCGGACCTTTCCCGCCCGACAAGCTGACAAGGACGCGCGTTCAAGTGAACCAAAACTGGCATGGCACCCTGATCCGCCACATGCTTTTGCTGGTGACCGGTTGCCTGGTGATCGGCCTGATAACCGGCTACTACGGCTGGAGCCTCGCCGCGGGCCTGGGCCTTTACCTGGCCTGGACCCTCAAGCAACTGCTGCGCCTGCACGAATGGCTGCGTCTGCACAAACCCGATGAAGCACCACCCGATGGCTATGGCCTGTGGGGCGAAGTGTTCGACAGCATCTACCACCTGCAGCGTCGCGACCAACGTGTGCGCGGGCGTCTGCAAGCGGTAATCGACCGAGTCCAGGAATCCACCGCCGCGCTGAAAGACGCGGTGATCATGCTCGACAGCGACGGCAACCTCGAATGGTGGAACCGCGCCGCCGAAACCCTGCTCGGCCTCAAGACTCCTCAAGACAGCGGCCAGCCGGTGACCAACCTGGTGCGCCATCCGCGCTTCAAGGAGTACTTCGAGCAGGACAGCTACGCCGAACCGCTGGAAATTCCGTCACCGATCAATGATCGCCTGCGCATTCAGCTGTACATCACCCGCTACGGCAACAACGAACACTTGATGCTGGTGCGCGACGTGACGCGTATCCATCAACTGGAACAGATGCGCAAAGACTTCATCGCCAACGTCTCCCATGAGTTGCGCACGCCGTTGACGGTGATCTGCGGTTATCTGGAAACCCTGCTCGACAACGTCGAGGACGTGAACCCGCGCTGGTCCCGTGCCCTGCAACAGATGCAGCAGCAAGGCGGACGCATGCAGACGTTGCTCAACGACCTGCTGCTGTTGGCCAAACTGGAAGCCACCGATTACCCGTCGGACAACCAGCCGGTGGCCATCGACGGCTTGCTGCAATCGATCAAGGGCGACGCTCAGCAACTGTCCGCCCAGCGCAATCAGAAAATCACGCTGGAAGCCGACCCGACGATTCTGCTCAAAGGCAGCGAAGCCGAATTGCGCAGCGCGTTTTCCAATCTGGTGTTCAACGCGGTGAAATACACACCGGCCGAAGGCAATATCCGCATCCGCTGGTGGGGCGATGAGCAAGGCGCACACTTGAGCGTGCAGGATTCCGGCATCGGCATCGACAGCAAACACTTGCCGCGCCTGACCGAACGCTTCTACCGCGTCGATTCCAGCCGCAACTCCAACACCGGCGGCACCGGGCTCGGACTGGCGATCGTCAAACACGTGCTGCTGCGCCACCGTGCGCGGATGGAAATCAGCAGTGTGCCGGGCCATGGCAGCACCTTTACCTGCCATTTTGCGCCGGCCCAGGTCACCAAATCCCGGGTCATCAGCGCCGCCGACTGATACCGGCCGGCACGCGCCACTAGGCAATCGCACGGTCAGCCGCTACATTGGCTGACTTGTGCCTGCCCTTCAGGCGCACTTTTTTCTTTCCTTTCGAATACACGGAACCCGCAAAACTCCATCATGGACCCTTCCCCTGGCTTGACCCTCGCGACACTCTTCGCCGATTTCGGCATGATTCTTTTTGCTCTGATCCTGGTTTTGCTCAACGGCTTTTTCGTTGCGGCCGAATTTGCCATGGTCAAATTGCGCTCGACCCGGGTCGAAGCCATCGCTGATAAAAACGGCTGGCGCGGGCATATCCTGCGCACCGTTCACAGTCAGCTCGATGCTTACCTGTCGGCGTGCCAATTGGGTATCACCCTCGCCTCCCTGGGCCTTGGCTGGGTCGGTGAGCCGGCGTTCGCGCACATCCTCGAGCCGATCCTTGAAGCCGTCGGCGTGCAGTCGGCCGAAGTGATCAAAGGCGTGTCGTTCTTCGCCGCGTTCTTCGTCATCTCGTACCTGCACATCGTGGTCGGCGAACTGGCCCCGAAATCCTGGGCCATCCGCAAACCCGAGCTGCTGTCGCTCTGGACCGCCGTGCCGCTGTACCTGTTCTACTGGGCCATGTACCCGGCCATTTACCTGCTCAACGCCAGCGCCAACACGATCCTGCGGATCGCCGGCCAGGGTGAACCCGGCCCTCATCACGAGCACCATTACAGCCGTGAAGAACTGAAACTGATCCTGCACTCCAGCCGTGGCCAGGACCCGAGCGACCAAGGCATGCGCGTTTTGGCCTCGGCGGTGGAGATGGGCGAGCTGGAAGTGGTCGACTGGGCCAATTCCCGGGAGGACCTGGTGACGTTGGAGTTCAACGCGCCGCTGAAGGAAATCCTGGCGATGTTCCGTCGCCACAAATTCAGCCGTTATCCGGTGTACGACAGCGATCGCCAGGAGTTCGTCGGCCTGCTGCACATCAAGGATTTGCTGCTGGAACTGGCAGCCCTGGACCACATTCCCGAGTCGTTCAACCTTGCCGAACTGACCCGGCCGCTGGAGCGGGTTTCGCGCCATATGCCGCTGTCGCAGTTGCTGGAACAGTTCCGCAAAGGTGGCTCGCACTTCGCCCTGGTCGAAGAAGCCGATGGCAACATCATCGGCTACCTGACCATGGAAGACGTGCTGGAAGTACTGGTCGGCGACATTCAGGACGAACACCGCAAGGCTGAGCGCGGGATCCTCGCGTACCAGCCGGGCAAGCTGCTGGTGCGCGGCGACACGCCGCTGTTCAAGGTCGAGCGCCTGCTGGGCATCGATCTGGACCACATCGAAGCCGAAACCCTCGCCGGGCTGGTCTACGAAACCCTGAAACGGGTGCCGGAAGAGGAAGAAGTGCTGGAAGTCGAAGGCTTGCGGATCATCATCAAGAAGATGAAAGGGCCGAAGATCATTCTGGCCAAGGTGTTGATGCTGGATTAACTGTCGGCAGGGACTTTTGTGGCGAGGGAGCTTGCTCCCGCTGGGTCGCGAAGCGGCCCCCGAATCCTGCCACCGCGGTTCTCCAGATACACCGCATTTGCTGGTTTTACGACTGCTTCGCAGCCGAGCGGGAGCAAGCTCCCTCGCCACAATTCGCTCTCGCAGCCTTCGCTACTGTTTGCCGAGCGCAAAGTTCGGCAGGCTGCCCACCGGTTGATTGAACTGGTACGGGATCGACACCAGCCCCAACCCGGTATTGCGCTGCACCACGAAATGCAGGTGCGGCCCGCTGCTGTTGCCGGTATTGCCCGACAAGGCCAGTGGACTCCCCACCGACACCCGTTGCCCCTCGCGGACGCTCACAGAACCTTGTTTAAGGTGCAAATACACGCCCATCGTCCCGTCATCGTGCAGTATCCGCACGAAATTGCCCGACGGATCGTTGCCACGCCCGGTCTGGGCATTCTCGGTTTTCACCACCACACCGCCACGCGCCGCGATGATCGGCGTGCCTTCGGGCATGGCGATGTCCATGGCGTAACGGTTCTTTGGACCAAAGTGGCTGTATTGACCATTGGCCCCCTGACTCAGCCGAAAAGGTCCACCGCGCCACGGCAGCGGGTACCGATAGGCCATGGCGGCCCCTGAGGGGTCGCCCAGGGAGTATTCGAATTTGGGGGTGTACGCGAGCGGCATCTCAGCTTTTGTGGCCGTGAGCAGCGCCAGACGAATACTGCTGCGTGCCGGCATTACCCGGCGAATCGGTCGGCTCGGGGCCCCGCTGACGTTCTTCAGCCCGCCGAAGCTCAACTCGATTTCTACCGGCGCATACAGGTCATTGCGCACGTAAACGCTGTCCACACCCTTCTTCTTCGTGATGACGACGTACACCTGGCGCTCAAGATTCTCGACCATGCGATCACGAAAAACGAACACCTTGGAGCCTGTCGTGGGGCGGTCGCTGTAGGAGACCACGCCATTGGCGTCGGTGGACTTGTAGATCGTCATGGCCATCGCTGAGGTGGAGGCCATGAAAAGACCTAAGAAAAACAGCAGGCGCGCGAGCATGGGCAAGATTCTGTCGAGTAAGGCCTGGGTAGGAGCCTAGCAGCTGCAATGGACCCGGGTAGTCGGCAGATGTTTCAAAATGGGCCGTTCAGCGGATGTGCGGTGAATTCGAAGGCCTCATCGCGAGCAAGCTCGCTCCCACAAGGGAACGCATTCCAATGTGGGAGCAGCCGGTCGACGCTCGATTGCTCGCGATGGCAGTCGAACAGACGATGCCGAACTTAAGCGCCGGGTACGAAATGCTTCTGCGCCGTACCACGTGCTATCAGTCGGGAGATGTAGTCGAGCTTCTGCGCGTCCTGGTCGACAAAGCGGAAGGTCAGTTGCAACCACTCGCTGTCGGGTTTCTGCTCGTGGGCGACGATGGCGTGCAGGTAGCCGTTCAGACGGGCGGTTTCGGCGTTATCGCCCTGCTCCAGGTCGAGTACGGCGCTGTCGAGCACTTGTGGCAGGGTGTCGGTGCGTTTCACTACCAGCAAGGCTTCCTTGAGGCTCAAGGCCTTGATCACACATTGCTGAATGCCGTTCGGCAGGCGCAGTTGGCCCTGGCCACGACCGCCCGTTGGCGCTGCGGAGGACGCTGAAGGCTTGATCGGCGGGCTGTTGAGCAGACCACGAGACGGAGCAGCCGCCGGGGCTGGCACGGCGGCGACAGGTTTGGCGAACGGGTTGACCGGCGCTGCGGCGGGTGCGGCCACGGCAGCCTTGCCGCCGGTCAATGCGCTCAGGGAATCGTTGCCGAACGCCGAGTTCATTTTGGTCGGCGCGCTGTTCATCAAGGTGTCGAGCTTGCCGATCTTGTTCAGGGCTTGCTTGACCTTGGTCAGCAGTTGCTCGTTGGTGAACGGCTTGCTGACGTAGCCGGAAACGCCGGCCTGGATCGCCTGGACGACGTTCTCTTTATCGCCCCGGCTGGTCACCATCACGAACGGCATGGTCTTGAGGTTGTCCTGCTCGCGGCACCAGGTCAGCAGTTCCAGGCCGGACATTTCCGGCATTTCCCAGTCGCACAGGACCAGGTCGAACGCTTCCCGTGCCAGTAAGGCCTGAGCCTTCTTGCCGTTGACCGCGTCTTCGATCCGGATGCCCGGGAAGTAGTTGCGCAAGCACTTCTTCACCAGGTCACGAATGAACGACGCATCGTCCACGACCAACACACTGACCTTACTCATCCATCACCCCTTTAAAAAATCCCGGCAAGCATACCGCTTTGCTGATGGCACATTGCCAAAAACCTTCAGTCACGCCGGGACTTTTCGTTCGCGGGTGCTGCTTTCGAATTCATCGACCACAAACAAAAACGCCCAGCCAAAAGGCCGGGCGCTTTTCTCAGGCAATCTTACTTATCGTCAGCTTTGCCCGGAACATTAGCGGTTTCACCACTTGTGCCTTCAACTTCTTCTTTCATGCGCTTGAGGCCCAGGTGCCGCACGTCGGTGCCGCGCACCAGGTAAATCACCAGCTCCGAGATATTGCGCGCGTGGTCGCCGATCCGTTCCAGCGAACGCAGCACCCAAATGATGCTCAAGACCCGCGAGATAGAGCGCGGGTCTTCCATCATGTAGGTGGCGAGCTCGCGCAGCGCGGTTTTGTATTCGCGGTCGATAATCTTGTCGTACTGGGCCACCGACAACGCAAGGTCGGCGTCGAAGCGGGCAAAAGCGTCCAGGGCATCGCGAACCATGTTGCGGACCTGGTCGCCGATGTGGCGAACCTCGACGTAACCCCGTGGGGCTTCGCCTTCTTCGCACAACTGGATGGCGCGACGGGCGATCTTGGTCGCTTCGTCACCGATGCGTTCCAGGTCGATGACCGACTTGGAGATGCTGATGATCAAACGC
This sequence comes from Pseudomonas silensiensis, assembly GCF_050434865.1. Taxonomy (NCBI): domain Bacteria; kingdom Pseudomonadati; phylum Pseudomonadota; class Gammaproteobacteria; order Pseudomonadales; family Pseudomonadaceae; genus Pseudomonas; species Pseudomonas silensiensis. The sequence continues at coordinate 124,870 of NZ_JBNDJH010000007.1, read as the reverse complement.
AAGTCCGACGCCGCCGGCTGACGACGGGCCAGAATGCGCAGGCATTCTTCGTCGATGTTGCGTTCCATCTGGTTGATCTGGTCGTCGATCTCGCGCACCTGCTGGGCCAGGCCGGAGTCGGCCTCGATCAGCGCGGTCACCGCGTCGTTGACCTGCTTTTCCACCAGACCGCCCATGGCCAGGAGGTGGCTGCGAACTTCCTCCAGCTCAGCGTTGAACTGCGCGGAGATGTGATGGGTAAGGCCTTCTTTACTAATCATGTTGGCGTCCTTGGAGCGTCCGGTAAGGTGCGGTGGACCGCAGCGTCAGTTCAGTGAGCAACAACAGCTTCCTAGCCGTAGCGACCAGTGATGTAGTCTTCGGTCTGCTTCTTCGCCGGATTGGTGAACAGGGTGTCGGTGTCGCCGAATTCCACCAGTTTGCCCATGTACATGAACGCCGTGTAATCGGAAACCCGCGCGGCCTGTTGCATGTTGTGGGTCACGATGACGATGGTGAACTTCGATTTCAGTTCGTAGATCAGCTCTTCGACTTTCAGCGTCGAGATCGGGTCGAGTGCCGAGCACGGTTCGTCGAGCAGCAGCACTTCCGGCTCCACGGCGATGGTGCGAGCGATCACCAGACGTTGTTGCTGACCACCGGACAGGCCGAGTGCCGATTCATGCAGACGGTCTTTGACTTCATCCCACAGCGCCGCGCCTTTCAACGCCCACTCGACGGCTTCGTCGAGGATGCGCTTCTTGTTGATGCCCTGGATGCGCAGGCCGTAGACCACGTTCTCATAGATGGTTTTCGGGAACGGGTTCGGCTTCTGGAACACCATGCCGACGCGACGACGCAGCTCGGCGACGTCTTCGCCCTTACGGTAGATGTTGTTGCCGTAGAGGTTGATCTCGCCTTCGACACGGCAGCCATCCACCAGGTCGTTCATGCGGTTGAACGTTCGCAGCAGCGTGGACTTGCCGCAGCCGGACGGGCCGATGAAGGCGGTCACGCGCTGTTTCGGGATGTTCATGCTGACGTCGTACAGCGCTTGTTTGTCGCCGTAGAACAGGCTCAGGCCCGGCACTTCAATCGCGACGGTTTCTTGCTCAAGGCTCAGGCTCTGTTTGTCGCGGCCCAGGGCAGACATGTTGATGCCGTGGGTATGTGCTTCGTGCTGCATGGGAGGCTCCCTGTGCTAACAAATTCGGTTCAGTGAGCGGCTGGCATTGAGGCCAGCAGCCCATTCAATTTTTGCGGCAGCTATCAGCTATCCAGCGCTTTGTACTTCTCGCGCAGATGGTTACGGATATAAACGGCCGACAGGTTCAATGTGGCGATCACCAGCACCAGCAGCAGCGCCGTGGCGTACACCAACGGCCGCGCAGCCTCTACGTTCGGGCTCTGGAAGCCGACGTCATAGATGTGGAAGCCCAAGTGCATGATCTTCTGGTCGAGGTGCAAGTACGGGTAGTTGCCATCCACCGGCAGCGACGGCGCCAGTTTCACCACACCCACCAGCATCAGCGGCGCCACTTCACCCGCGGCGCGAGCCACGGCGAGGATCATGCCGGTCATCATCGCCGGGCTGGCCATCGGCAGTACGATCTTCCACAAGGTTTCAGCCTTGGTGGCGCCGAGGGCCAACGAGCCTTCGCGTACGGTGCGAGGAATCCGCGCCAGGCCTTCTTCGGTGGCCACGATCACCACCGGCACCGCCAGCAGCGCCAGGGTCAGGGACGCCCAGAGCAGACCCGGTGTGCCGAATGTCGGCGCCGGCAAGGCTTCAGGAAAGAACAACCGGTCGACCGAACCGCCCAGTACATAGACGAAGAAGCCCAGACCGAACACGCCGTAAACGATCGCCGGAACGCCCGCCAGGTTGTTCACCGCGATGCGGATCAAGCGCGTCATGGTGTTCTGTTTCGCATATTCACGCAGGTAAACCGCTGCCAGTACGCCGAACGGGGTCACGATCATCGCCATGATCAACGTCATCATCACGGTGCCGAAAATCGCCGGGAAGATCCCGCCTTCGGTGTTCGCTTCACGCGGGTCGTCGCTCAAGAACTCCCAGACCTTGCTGAAGTAGAAGCCAATCTTGGTGAAGGTGCTCATGCCGTTCGGCTGATAGGCGTGAACCACTTTGCCGATACCGATTTCGATCTCTTTGCCGTTCGCGTCGCGGGCCGTCAGGCTGTCGCGGTTGAACTGGGCGTGCAGGTCGTTGAGGCGGGCTTCGATGTCCTGATAACGCGCGTTCAGCTCAGCGCGCTCAGACTCCATGTCGGCTTGCGCAGTGGCATCGAGCTGGCCGGACAGTTCCAGTTTGCGACCATGCAGACGGACGCGCTCCAGACCGGCGTTGATCGAGCCGATGTCGGTTTTTTCCAGGCTCTTGAGCTGCGCCGCGAGCTGGTTGACGCGGGCCACTCGGGCCTGCAACTCAGGCCATGCGGCTTCGCCTTCAGCGATGACCTTGCCGTCCTGTTTGACGTTGACCAGATAGCCGTAGAAATTGCCCCATTCGCGACGCTCGATAGCCATCAACTCAGGTGGAGTCTTCTGGTTAGTCAGCCACTCGCCGACGATCCAGGTGAAGTCGTTGCCGTTCAGGTCACGGTTGCCGACCTTGATCAGCTCGCGAGTCATGAACTCCGGGCCCTGATCGGGCACCGGCAGGCCAGCGCTTTTCAGGCGCTCGCGTGGCACTTCTTCTTTTTGCACCACTTCGCCGATGACGAGGTGGTTGGCCTGGCCCGGCACGTCGTAGCTGGCGTGGATCAGGTCCGCCGGCCAGAAGTGGCCCAGGCCGCGCACGGCAATCACTGCCAGCAAGCCAATAGTCATGATGACTGCGATGGACACCGCGCCACCGCTGATCCAGACGCCGGGGGCGCCGCTCTTGAACCATCCTTTCAGGGAGTTCTGTTTCACAGACTTCTACCTTTCTTAAAGCGACGAGTATTTCTTGCGCAGACGCTGACGAATCAGTTCCGCGAGGGTGTTCATGACGAAGGTGAACAGCAACAGCACCAGCGCCGAGAGGAACAGCACGCGGTAGTGGCTGCCGCCGACTTCCGATTCGGGCATTTCCACCGCAACGTTGGCCGCCAGGGTGCGCAGGCCTTCGAACAGGTTCATTTCCATGACCGGGGTGTTGCCGGTGGCCATCAGCACGATCATCGTTTCACCGACCGCACGGCCCATGCCGATCATCAGTGCCGAGAAGATGCCCGGGCTGGCGGTGAGGATCACCACCCGCGTCATGGTCTGCCACGGCGTGGCACCGAGGGCCAGGGAACCGAGGGTCAAACCGCGAGGCACGCTGAACACGGCGTCTTCGGCGATGGAGTAGATGTTCGGGATCACCGCAAAGCCCATGGCCAGACCGACCACCAGTGCGTTGCGCTGGTCGTAGGTGATGCCCAGGTCGTGGGAGATCCACATGCGCATGTCGCCGCCGAAGAACCAGGTTTCCATGTACGGGCTCATGTACAGCGAGAGCCAGCCCACAAACAGGATCACCGGAATCAGGATCGCGCTTTCCCAACCGTCCGGCACTTTCAGGCGGATGGACTCAGGCAGACGGCTGAAGACGAAACCGGCCACCAAAATGCCGATCGGCAAGAGCATCAGCAGGCTGAAGATGCCCGGCAAGTGACCTTCCACATACGGTGCGAGGAACAGACCCGCGAAGAAGCCGAGAATTACCGTCGGCATCGCTTCCATCAGTTCGATCACCGGTTTGACCTTGCGGCGCATGCCCGGGGCCATGAAGTACGCAGTGTAGATTGCTGCGGCGACGGCCAATGGAGCGGCCAGCAGCATGGCGTAGAACGCGGCTTTCAAGGTACCGAAGGTCAGCGGAGACAAGCTCAGCTTGGGTTCGAAGTCGGTGTTGGCGGCAGTCGATTGCCAGACGTATTTAGGCTCGTCGTAGTTTTCGTACCAGACCTTGCTCCACAACGCGCTCCAGGAAACCTCTGGGTGCGGGTTGTCGAGCAACAGCGGTTGAATCTTGCCACCCGCCTCCACGATCACCCGGTTGGCCCGTGGCGACATGCCAAAGATGCCTTGGCCATCGACCACCTGATCCACCAGCAAGGTGCGGTGGGCGGTGCTGTGGAACACGCCTAGCTTGCCGGACGCATCGAGGGCGATGAAGCCTTTGCGACGTTCTTCAGCGGTGATTTCAACGATCGGCGCAGTGCCCATCTGGAAGTTACGAATCTGCTTCAGACGCAGTTCGCCATCGTGGTCGCGGGCCATGAACCACTGGGCCAGACCACCCTTGGAATCACCGAGGATCAGCGAGATACCGCCCACCAGTTGAGTACTGGCGGTGATTTGCGCTTCGCCGTCATCCAGCAGTTTGTAACGACCGTTGAGGCTCTTGTCACGCAGGCTGAACACGTCGGCCTGGGCGCGACCGTTAATCACGTACAGCCATTGCTGACGGGGGTCGACAAAGATGTTTTTCACCGGCTCGGTCATCTGCGGCAGATCGATGCGCTTCTGCTCGTTGGTGATTTCGCCGGTCATCATGTTTTCTTCGCTGGTCAGCGACAAAACATTGAGTTGCGCACCGGTGGAACCCACCAGCATCAGAGTGGTGTCGGTAGCGTTCAGGCTGATGTGTTCCAGCGCACCGCCCGCTTCGTTCAACGCAATCGGCGTTTCGCCATACGGGTATTCGACGGCCGGCGTGATGGTTTTCTTGCCTTCCGGGTAGCTGACTTTATAAGTGTGACGGAACACCAGTGCCTGGCCGTTGGACAAGCCCACCGCCACCAATGGATGGCCTGGCTGGTCTTCGCCGATGGAGGTCACGGTAGTGCCGGCCGGAATCGACAGATCGACACGCTTGAGTTCAGCGCCGCTGTCGATATCGAAGAACAGGGCCTGGCCCTTGTCGGAAACCCGCATGGCGACCTGGTTCTGTTCTTCCAGGGAGATCATCAACGGCTTGCCGGCGTCTTGCATCCAGGCGGGCGTGATGGCGTCCTTGGCGGTCAGGTCGGCGCCCTGAAACAGGGGCGCGACAACGTAAGCAAGGAAGAAAAAGATCAGCGTGATCGCGCCGAGAACGGCGAGGCCGCCCACGAGGACGTACCAGCGGGTCAGGCGATCTTTGAGCGCACGGATGCGGCGCTTGCGTTGCAGCTCAGGCGTATTGAAGTCAATTCGCTTGGGGGGATTTGTAGTCATGGTGGAATTGGCCAGATCATTCATTCGCACACCCTAGCGATCCTGTATGACAGAAAGATGACAATGCAGTGACGCAACAAATCCGCCGCCTGTGGGAACTGGCAGCGGACTGAAAATTTGGGGGTGTAGAAGCGGGCGGACCCGCTCCTACAGGAGCCCGAGGATTACCCCGGACTCAAGGTTTTACTTTTTTGCGACTTCAGCGCCACCTTCCTGCAGACCCAGGTCAGCCAGTGCTTTTGCAGCAACTTTGGCCGGCAGTGGGATGTAACCGTCTTTCACCACAACTTCCTGGCCCTGTTTGGACAGAACCAGTTTCACGAACTCAGCTTCCAGCGGAGCCAGAGGCTTGTTCGGGGCTTTGTTGACGTAAACGTAGAGGAAACGCGACAGCGGGTACTTGCCGTTCAGGGCGTTTTCTTCGGTGTCTTCGATGAATTCAGTGGTGCCTTTCTTGGCCAGGGCCACAGTCTTCACGCTAGCGGTTTTGTAGCCGATGCCCGAGTAACCAACGCCGTTCAGCGAGGAGCTGATCGACTGCACGACCGAAGCCGAGCCTGGTTGTTCGTTGACGTTTGGCTTGTAGTCGCCTTTGCACAGGGCTTCTTCTTTGAAGTAGCCGTAGGTGCCGGATACCGAGTTACGACCGAACAGCTGAACCGGCTTGTTGGCCAGGTCGCCGGTCACACCCAGGTCGCCCCAGGTTTTCACGTCGGTTTTAGCGCCGCACAGACGAGTGGACGAGAAGATCGCGTCGACTTGTTCCATGGTCAGGTGCTGGATCGGGTTGTCTTTGTGAACGAAGACAGCCAGGGCATCCACGGCAACCGGGATAGCGGTTGGCTTGTAGCCGTACTTGGTTTCGAAGGCTTGCAGCTCGGTGTCCTTCATCTTGCGGCTCATCGGGCCCAGGTTAGCGGTGCCTTCGGTGAGCGCAGGTGGCGCGGTAGACGAACCGGCAGCCTGAATCTGGATGTTTACGTTCGGGTATTCTTTTTTGTAGTTCTCAGCCCACAGGGTCATGAGGTTGGCCAGGGTATCGGAGCCGACGCTGGACAGGTTGCCCGACACACCAGTGATCTTGGTGTAGCTCGGGATAGCAGGGTCAACAGCGGCAACCGCGTTGGCAGTCGCAACGCCAGCAGCGACAAAAGTCATTGCCGCCATCAAACGCTTCAGTTTCATGCCTTACTCCTAGCAGATAGGTGTGTTAAGTCGGGGCCAAGTATCAGCAGGCCGTGTGAACACTCTATGGCTGAAATATGACAATTAGATGAAAGGCCAGCATTCGATCTTTTACAGAATGATTCGCGTCATCGTTCTTCGCGAGCAAGCTCGCTCCCACATTGGTTTGTGTTGAACCTGTGGGAGCGAGCCTGCTCGCGATGAGGCCGGTACAGTCAAAGAAAGGGGTCGATTAACGCCCCTTCTTCCAGAGATACGCACCCACCAGAACCCCGACACCGCAAATGATCGCCACGTAGTAGGCAGGCCCCATCGGGCTTTCCTTGAGCAGCAAGGTGACAACCATCGGAGTCAGGCCGCCGAAGATGGCGTAAGCCAGGTTGTAGGAGAACGACAGCCCGCTGAAGCGCACCACCGCCGGGAAGGCTTTGACCATCACATACGGCACCGCACCGATGGTGCCGACCAGCAAGCCGGTCAAGGCGTACATCGGGAACAGCCAGTCAGGGTGGTTGAACAGGCTGTGGTAGAAGGTCCACGAACTGATCAGCAACGCAGCACTGCCAAATACAAACACCCGGCCAGCGCCGAAGCGGTCAGCCAGTGCACCGGAGGCGACGCAGCCCAGGCTCAGAAACACGATCGCCAGGCTGTTGGCCTGCAACGCGGTGGTCGGCGAGAAGTGGTAGACGGTCTGCAGCACGGTCGGGGTCATGAGGATGATCACGATGATGCCGGCGGACAGCAGCCAGGTCAGCAGCATGGAAATCAGGATCGCCCCGCGATGGTCGCGCAACACGGCGCGCAGCGGCACTTCTTCTGCCAGGGCCTTGCGCAGTTGCAGCTCGGCGAACACCGGGGTCTCGTGCAACCAGCGGCGCAGGTAAACCGAGAACAGGCCAAACACACCACCCAGCAGGAACGGGATCCGCCAGGCGTAATCCGAAACTTCGACCGGGGTATAAATGCTGTTGATCGCGGTGGCGACCAGCGAGCCCAGCAGGATACCGGCCGTCAGGCCGCAGGTCAGGGTGCCGCAGGCGTAGCCGATGTGCCGCTGCGGCACGTGTTCGGAAACGAATACCCATGCGCCCGGCACTTCACCGCCAATCGCGGCGCCTTGAATCACCCGCATCAGCAGCAACAGGATGGGTGCCCACATGCCGATCTGCGCGTAAGTCGGCAGCAAACCCATGATCAGGGTCGGCACCGCCATCATGAAAATGCTCAGGGTGAACATCTTCTTGCGTCCCAGCAGATCGCCGAAGTGCGCCATGACAATGCCGCCCAATGGTCGCGCCAGGTAGCCAGCGGCAAAGATCCCGAAGGTCTGCATCAAACGCAGCCACTCGGGCATGTCGGCCGGGAAGAACAGCTTGCCGACCACCGTAGCGAAGAACACGAAGATGATGAAATCGTAAAACTCCAGCGCGCCACCCAAGGCAGACAGCGATAACGTCTTGTAGTCGTTGCGAGTCAGCGGACGTGCGGACTGGGTTGGCTGCGCGATGCTCGAAGGCGCTGTGGTCATGGCAAGGCTTCTCTTATAGTCGGATCTGCAACCCCAACAACGCTGGCTGAGGCTTGGGCAGGTCCGGCACGATAGCAAATTGTTCGAAAAAGCACATAGAGGTGCGTATTTGACGGTCGAAATGAGAACCGGACGGTCGTCTCGGAGTCTACCGATCGATATACTCGCAATCCTGCATCTGCTTGTAAGGGGTTGCTGTGCGAAAACGTCGTTGGCACCCGTCAGCCGATTTCGCAGAGTTTCCCTTTAGGCGCCTTACGAAAAACGTGACGAACGTAGTATGTTCGGGGCTGAATCGTTTTTCTTTGAGACGGCTATTCACCTGAAGTACTTATAAGAGTCACGGGTCAGAGGCACCCCCGGCATGATAGAGCTCGAACAAGAAGATCCAATCCCGCAAGGCGACCTTGCCCTGCAAATTACCGCTCTCCCTCGCGAAACCAACGGTTTTGGCGATATTTTCGGCGGTTGGCTGGTGTCGCAGATGGATTTGGCCGGCACCGCAATGGCCAGCAAAGTCGCGGGTGGCCGCGTGGCTACGGTTGCGATCGACCGCATGGCGTTTCTGGTTCCGGTAGCGGTGGGCGCTCAGCTCTCCTTCTATACCCAGGCGCTGGAAATCGGCCGCAGCTCGATTCAGATGATGGTCGAAGTCTGGAGCGACGATCCGCTGTCCAGCGAGTGGCGTAAAGTGACTGAAGCCGTGTTTGTGTTCGTCGCCATCGACGGCAGCGGTCGCACCCGTTCGGTTCCGCCTAGAGCGCGTTAAACACTGCGACCTTTCTGTGGTCCATTGCAGTCATTGTTCCTGATCGAGAGTTGCCCCATGAGCACGCCCAACGTTGAAGCCGTGAAACTGGATGAACTGAACTGCTGGCGCATCCGCCACGGTCAGGCCGAACTGCTGGTTGCCCAGCAGGGCGCGCACATCCTCAGTTATCAAGTGGCCGGGCAACCGCCGCTGATCTGGCTCAACGACGAGGCCGTGTTCAAGGCTGGCAAGAGCATCCGCGCCGGGGTTCCGGTGTGCTGGCCGTGGTTCGGCAATCTGCCGCGCAACCCGCAGAGCGTTCAGGCCATGCGCGTCAGCAACGAAGCGCCCACCGCCCACGGGCTGGTAAGGGCGATGGACTGGGAACTGGGCGGCATTGAAACCGAGGGCGAAAGCCTGAAGGTGGAGTTTGTTCTGCCTTACCCCGAAGGCGGCTTGCCAGGCTGGCCGCATCAAGTGGATTTAAAGCTGAGCATTCGTCTGGATGAGCAACTGCATATCAGCCTGACCAGCCATAACCAGGGCGCTGACAACGTCACCATCAGCCAGGCGCTGCACAGCTATTTCGCGGTCAGCGATGTACGCGAAGTGCATGTCGAAGGGCTGGATGGTTTGAGTTACATCGAAACCCTGGACGACTGGAAAACCGTCACTCAGACCGGCGATCTGCGTTTTGCCGGCGAGACCGATCGTATCTATCTCAATACCCCGGCGAAGCTGAGCATTGTCGATCCGGCCTGGGAACGGCGCATCGAGCTGACCAGCAGCGGTTCACGCTCGGCGGTGATCTGGAATCCGTGGATTGAACGCGCTGCGGCGTTCAGTGACATGGCCGACGATGGTTGGCAGCGCATGCTGTGCATTGAAACGGCGAATGTGATGGATGATGTGGTGACGCTGGCACCGGGTGCGAGTCATACCCTCGGCGTCAGCATCGCCAGCAAATCTCTTTAGAAGCTTCGCGGGCAAGCCTCGCTCCTACGAACACACGGACCTGTAGGAGCGAGGCTTGCCCGCGAATGGATCTATCAAACGCTACAAATCCGATTCCTTCACCACCCGCACCTTCGCCGCATCCAGCGCATACGCTGCATCAGCCAGGTCGTTGTTGACCTTCTCGACCTTCAGCGTGCCGGTCACCCACAGCGGTGTATAGATGTCATTCAGCTTCAAACCTTTCGGATAACGCACCAACACCAATTGATTAGGTGGCGGCGGCGGCACGTGGATGCAGGCGCCCGGATACGGTACGAGGAAGAACAGTGTGCTGCGGCCCTGGGCGTCGGATTCCAGCGGCACCGGATAACCACCGATGCGGATGTTCTTGTCGTTCATCGACGGCACGGTTTTGGTCGAATACATCACCGCCGGCAAGCCCTTGCTCTGCTTCATGCCACCCTTTTTGGTAAAGGTGCCATTGGCTTCGGGGGAGTTGTGGTCGATTTCAGGCATGGCCTCGAGGGCTTTCTGGTCCGACTTGGGCATCAGTTCGAGCCAGTCGGTTTCCGGCAGTTCGCCGGCATGGGCGAGGCCCGAGCCCAATAAAAAGAAAGTCAGTAAAAGACGGCGCATGGAGGTGCTCGGCAAAGGAGAGGACGGTGCAACGCCGAGCATTCTAGCCCGCTCTGCGTGCGGCGCAGAGGGGGCTTTGTCGCTTTGGATCAGTTCTTTTTGATCAAGCCGTAGATCACCAGCAAGATCACGGCGCCCACCAGCGCACCAAGGAAGCCTGCGCCTTGGCCGGCCTGATAGAAGCCCAGGGCCTGACCGCCATAAGTGGCCGCCAGCGAACCGCCGATACCGAGCAGGATGGTCATGATCCAGCCCATGCTGTCATCGCCCGGTTTCAGGAACCGAGCCAGCAGGCCGACGATCAAGCCGATAAAGATGGTTCCGATAATTCCCATGACATTTCCCTCTGATTGGTTTGGCTATGCAGAAGCCTAGTCAGACTTTTGCATCCTGCCATGAGAGAACGGCGGCCCCTGAATGGTTCCGCCGCTGTCACATGAAACTATTCGGCGATAAGCGCTTCGACCTTGAGGATCTGCTGCTCTAGCGTGGCCTTGTCGGCGCAGCGCAGGTTGGCGTGACCGACCTTACGGCCGACCTTGAACGCCTTGCCATAGTGATGCAGATGGCAATCAGCAATGGCCAGGACTTTCTCGGTCTCCGGCACTTTACCGATGAAGTTGAGCATCGCGCTCTCACCGACCTTGGCCGTCGAACCCAGCGGCAGACCGGCAACGGCCCGCAGGTGGTTTTCGAACTGGCTGCACTCGGCACCTTCAGTGGTCCAGTGACCCGAGTTATGCACACGCGGGGCGATCTCGTTGGCCTTGAGGCCACCGTCGACTTCAAAGAACTCGAACGCCATCACGCCGACATAATTCAGCTGCTTGAGCACACGGCTGGAATAGTCTTCCGCCAAGGCTTGCAGCGGGTGGTCGGTGCTGGCCACGGACAGTTTGAGGATGCCGCTGTCGTGGGTGTTGTGAACCAGCGGATAGAACCTGGTTTCGCCATCGCGAGCGCGCACAGCGATCAACGAGACTTCACCGGTGAACGGCACGAAACCTTCCAGCAGGCACGCCACGCTGCCGAGTTCGGCGAACGTACCGACGACATCTTCAGGCTTGCGCAGGACTTTCTGGCCCTTGCCGTCGTAACCCAGGGTGCGGGTTTTCAGCACGGCCGGCAGACCGATGGAAGCCACGGCAGCGTCCAGATCGGCTTGCGATTGAATGTCGGCGAACGCCGGGGTGGGAATCCCCAAGTCCTTGAACATGCTCTTCTCGAACCAGCGATCACGGGCGATGCGCAGGGCTTCGGCGCTCGGGTAGACCGGGACGAATTGCGACAGGAAGGCCACGGTTTCAGCCGGGACGCTTTCGAACTCGAACGTCACCAGATCGACTTCATCGGCCAGCTGACGCAGGTGATCCTGATCGCCGTAATCGGCCCGCAGGTGTTCGCCCAACGCGGCTGCGCAAGCATCCGGCGCGGGGTCCAGGAAAGCGAAGTTCATGCCCAGCGGAGTGCCCGCCAGCGCCAACATGCGACCCAACTGGCCGCCACCGATTACACCGATCTTCATCGTCAACAACCTCAGGCGATGCGTGGGTCTGGATTTTCCAGGACGCTGTCTGTCTGCTCAGCACGGAATTTTTTCAGCACCGCGTGGAACTGCGGGTGCTTGGCGCCGAGGATACTCGCCGAGAGCAGCGCTGCGTTGATCGCGCCGGCCTTGCCGATGGCCAGGGTGGCGACCGGAATGCCCGCTGGCATCTGCACGATAGACAGCAGCGAATCGACGCCCGAGAGCATCGACGACTGCACCGGCACGCCCAGTACAGGCAGGTGGGTCTTGGCCGCACACATGCCTGGCAAGTGGGCCGCGCCGCCGGCACCGGCGATAATCACCTCGATGCCACGCGCCTCAGCCTCTTCGGCGTACTGGAAGAGCAGGTCCGGGGTGCGGTGGGCAGAGACCACTTTTACCTCGTAAGGAATGCCGAGCTTTTCCAGCATATCGGCGGTGTGGCTAAGGGTGGACCAATCGGACTTGGAGCCCATGATCACGCCAACCAGTGCACTCATCGTCGTGCCTCTTCTCTCTGGGCGCCCGCAGGCGCGTCAAAAAACAACAAGCCACGCAAATTGCGTGGCTTGATTGTACGAATTATGGCCGGACGAACCGGCCGAAGGCCGCGCAGTATACCTCAATGAAGCAGATAAACAGCCCCCATAGCGACCATCTGTCATTAGACGCAAAGTGCCGGTTTTATTGACTCGAAGGTCAACGGAATACACCACAAATCCCCCTGTGGGAGCGGGCTTGCTCGCGAATGCGGTGTGTCAGCCAACATTGATGTCGACTGACACACCGCATTCGCGAGCAAGCCCGCTCTCACATTGGATATTCACAGGTATCAGGAACCGGTTGTACCTTGTGCGGCGCCGCCCTCAAGTTTGCGCCACAGCAACCGCACATTCGCCTTGCGCACCAGCGCGCAGCGGTACAGGCGAATCTCCAGCGGCACATGCCATTGCGGGCCGCCGCAAACCACCAGCTCACCTCGAGCCAGTTCGGCGCGCACGCTGAGCCGCGGTACCCAGGCAATGCCCAATCCTTCCAGCGCCATGCTTTTAAGGCTGTCGGCCATGGCCGTCTCGTAGATGGTGGTGAAGCGCAGCGCACGTTGGCGCAGCAGCATATTCACCGAACGCCCAAGAAACGCACCGGCGCTGTAAGCGAGCAACGGCACACTGCCTTCGCCTTCCAGATCGAACAGCGGCTTGCCCTCGGCGTCCGCCGCGCAGACCGGGAGCATTTCGGTGTCGCCAAGGTGCAACGACGGGAAGATTTCCGGGTCCATCTGCATCGCGGCATCCGGGTCGTAGAACGCGAGCATCAGATCGCAACCGCCTTCGCGCAAGGCATGCACCGCATCACCGACGTTGGTTGCCACCAGCCGCGTCGCGATGTTCAGGCCTTCGTTGCGCAACTGTGCGATCCAGCGCGGGAAAAAGCCCAATGCCAAGGAGTGAGCAGCGGCGACCTGCATCACCTCGCCCTGCCCGCCTTCCAGGTGATGAAGGTGACGCAACACTTCACCAAGCTGCTCGACCACCGTTCGCGCGGTGACCAGAAACAACTGCCCCGCCGCTGTCAGCTCGATCGGCGTGCGCGAGCGATTGACCAGGGTCAGCCCCAGCGCGGCTTCAAGGCTGCGGATTCGTCGACTGAACGCTGGCTGAGTCACGAAGCGTCGTTCGGCAGCCTGGGAGAAGCTGCGGGTGGCGGCCAGAGCACTAAAGTCCTCAAGCCATTTACTTTCAAGGTTCATCACGCCCTCCCGGACACGCACCAATTTAGGTCACACGCTCGCCGCAGACACGGCGTCACACGGGCATTATGCCGAATGTGCATAGGCTAGTGTTTAACAGCATTGGCCCAAAATTCTCCACAAGCCTAGCATTTGCAGTGTTCCGGCACAGCCCGGGTCCATATCGAGATGATTTCTATCATGTCTTCCGCTGCATCTTTCCGCACAGAAAAAGACCTGCTTGGCGTACTCGAAGTACCTGCTCAAGCGTATTACGGCATCCAGACCCTGCGAGCGGTGAACAACTTCCGTCTCTCCGGCGTTCCGATTTCGCATTACCCGAAGCTGGTTGTCGGGCTGGCCATGGTCAAACAGGCCGCTGCTGACGCCAACCGCGAACTGGGTCACCTGAGCGAAGCCAAGCACGCTGCCATCAGCGAAGCCTGTGCACGTTTGATCCGCGGCGATTTCCACGAAGAGTTCGTGGTGGACATGATTCAAGGCGGCGCTGGCACTTCAACCAACATGAATGCCAACGAAGTCATCGCCAACATCGCGCTGGAGGCCATGGGTCACCAGAAGGGCGAATACCAATACCTGCACCCGAACAACGACGTGAACATGGCGCAGTCGACCAACGACGCCTACCCGACCGCGATCCGCCTGGGTCTGCTGCTGGGTCACGACGCGCTGTTGGCCAGCCTCGACAGCCTGATCCAGGCGTTCGCTGCCAAGGGTGTTGAGTTCAGCCACGTCCTGAAGATGGGCCGTACCCAGCTGCAAGACGCCGTGCCGATGACCCTGGGTCAAGAATTCCGTGCCTTCGCCACAACCCTGAGCGAAGACCTGGCGCGCCTGAAAACACTGGCGCCTGAACTGCTGACCGAAGTGAACCTGGGTGGCACCGCGATCGGCACCGGCATCAACGCCGACCCGCGTTACCAGCACCTGGCCGTTGAGCGTCTGGCGCTGATCAGCGGTCAACCGCTGGTTCCGGCCGCCGACCTGATCGAAGCCACCTCCGACATGGGCGCCTTCGTGCTGTTCTCCGGCATGCTCAAGCGCACCGCGGTCAAGTTGTCGAAGATCTGCAACGACCTGCGTCTGCTGTCCAGCGGCCCACGCACCGGCATCAACGAAATCAACCTGCCGGCGCGTCAGCCAGGCAGCTCGATCATGCCCGGCAAGGTCAACCCGGTTATCCCGGAAGCGGTTAACCAGGTAGCGTTCCAGATCATCGGCAACGACCTGGCCCTGACCATCGCGGCCGAAGGCGGCCAGCTGCAACTGAACGTGATGGAGCCGCTGATCGCGTTCAAGATCTTCGACTCGATCCGCCTGTTGCAACGCGCCATGGACATGCTGCGCGAGCACTGCATCGTCGGCATCACCGCCAACGAAGAGCGTTGCCGTGAACTGGTCGAGCACTCGATCGGTCTGGTCACCGCGCTGAACCCGTACATCGGCTATGAAAACGCTACCCGCATCGCCCGTATCGCCCTCGAAAGCGGCCGCGGCGTGCTGGAACTGGTGCGCGAAGAAGGCTTGCTCGACGACGAAATGCTCGCCGACATCCTGCGCCCGGAAAACATGATTGCTCCGCGTCTGGTTCCGCTTAAAGCCTGAATCGACGCGTTACTTGTAGCACCGCTCACCAGGTCGAGGGACTAGACACCTCTCACCTTTTGAGGGCTTGGGGATTTATTCCCCAAGCCCTTTTTTTTAACTCTCGGACACCCCAACCGTCTTCTGTAGGAGTGAGCCCGCTCGCGATGAACGATTACGCGGTGTAACTGAAATACCGCAGTGTCTGCATCGCCGGCAAGCCGGTCTCACTCCTACAAAAGCCTGACTCCAAAAAGTCAGGTGTTTCAAAGCCTTAGAATCGTCGCTTGCACCACAACCGTGCAGACGGACGGCACACTCATAGGTATAGTGCCGCCCCTCTTCGCGTGAGCGGTCGTCGGTAACGAGGCCCAAACCCATGCGAAACCCGAACTAATAACAAACCCGCAATATGAAATCGGGACGAACCTTCGCCTCACCTGTTTTGCCGCGCGCAAAGCGGTGTAACGCGATGTTTCTGACCGCCCAGCATTTGCCTACACAAAAAACAGCGAGGAATATCCATGCTCGAAGTCATCAACGGCTTCCTCTCAGAGAAAGTACTGATCGTGCTCATTGTCGGGCTCGGTGGTTACTTCACGATCCGCTCGCGTTTCGTACAACTGCGTCACTTCTTCCACATGTTTGCGGTATTCCGCGACAGCCTCAAAAGCAGCGCCGGTCAACTCAGCTCGTTCCAGGCCCTGATGCTCAGCCTCGCCGGTCGCGTCGGTGCGGGTAACATTGCCGGTGTCGGCATCGCCGTCACCATGGGTGGCCCCGGCGCGGTGTTCTGGATGTGGGTAACCGCGCTGGTCGGCATGTCCAGCAGCTTCTTCGAATGCTCCCTCGGCCAGCTCTACAAGCGCTGCGACTCCGACGGCACGTACCGTGGCGGCCCGTCCTATTACATCCAGCACGGTCTGCAGAAACGCTGGCTGGGCATGATCATGGCGTTCCTGCTGCTCGTGACCTTCGGCTTTGCCTTCAACGGCCTGCAATCCCACGCCGTGACCCACTCGCTGCAGAACGCATTTGAACTCAACCCCCAGTACACCGGCGCGGCCCTGGCAGTGTTGCTGGGCCTGGTGTTCATTGGTGGCATCAAGCGCATCGCCAAGGTCGCTGACCTGTTGGTACCGGTGAAGACCCTGGTGTACATCGGCGTGACCATTTACGTGATCGTGCTGCAAATCGACCACGTACCGGCGATGCTGATGACCATCGTCAAGAGCGCCTTCGGTCTGGACCAAGCGTTCGGCGGCTTGATCGGCAGCGCCATCATCATGGGCGTGAAGCGTGGCGTGTTCGCCAACGAAGCAGGCCTGGGCAGTGCGCCAAACGTGGCTGCGGTCGCGTCGGTCGAGCACCCTGTGGCACAAGGTGTGGTTCAGGCGTTCAGCGTGTTCCTCGACACCTTCGTGATCTGCACCTGCACCGCGCTGCTGATCCTGCTCTCGGGCTTCTACACCCCAGGCTTTGAAGGCGACGGCATTGCCCTGACCCAGAACTCCCTGGCCGCCGTGGTCGGTGACTGGGGCCGGAGTTTCATCTCCGTGGCCCTGTCGTTGTTCGTGTTCACCTCGATCCTCTACAACTACTACCTGGGCGAGAGCAACCTGCGCTTCCTGATCGGTGAAAACCGCTGGGCGCTGATCGGCTACCGCGCGCTGGTACTGGTGTTGATCTTCTGGGGTGCGATCGAGAACCTCGGTACGGTGTTCGCCTTCGCCGACATCACCATGACCCTGCTCGCGTTCGTGAACCTGATCGCGCTGTTCCTGCTGTTCAAAGTCGGCATGCGCATCCTGCGTGACTACGATGACCAGCGCGCGGCCGGCATCAAGACGCCCGTGTTCGATTCGAGCAAATTCCCGGACCTGGACCTGGACTTGAAAGCCTGGCCAGCCAATCCGCCGGCTGCTGCCACCAAGGCTGAAGCTGAGCCGCAAGGCGTACCCGCAGCGCAACGCTGATCGGTAAAAAACCGGGCGCACCCCCTGCGCCCGGCGTGACACAGCGTTCGGTCAGCGTCATGCTCGACCGCATGCTGTCATCGTTCTCGGAGAACCCCCATGAATTCCTCGACCTACCCTGCCGCCCAGCACGTCATGGTGCTTTACACCGGTGGCACCATCGGTATGCAAGCCAGCGCCCACGGCCTGGCCCCGGCGTCCGGTTTCGAAGCACGGATGCGCGAGTATCTGCACAGCCAGCCTGACCTTGTCGTGCCGCAGTGGCGCTTTCGCGAGATGTCGCCGCTGATCGACAGCGCCAACATGACCCCTGATTACTGGCAGCAACTGCGTGAAGCGGTGGTCGACGCCGTCGATGTCCAGGGCTGCGACAGCGTGCTGATCCTGCACGGCACCGACACCCTCGCCTACAGCGCTGCGGCCATGAGCTTTCAGCTGCTCGGCCTGCATGCCCGAGTGGTGTTCACCGGTTCCATGCTGCCGGCCGGCGTGACCGACAGCGACGCCTGGGAAAACCTCAGTGGCGCGCTGGTTGCCCTGGGTCACGGCCTTGCGCCGGGTGTTTATCTGTACTTCCACGGCGAACTGCTGGACCCGACCCGTTGCGCGAAGGTGCGCAGTTTCGGTCGCCATCCGTTCAAGCGTCTTGAGCGTCAGGGTGGTGGTGCGAAGGCATCTTCAATACCGGCATCGCTGACCTACAACCAGCCCAGGCAATTGGTGAAAGTCGCTGTGCTGCCGCTGTTCCCTGGCATCGGCGCCGAGA
This sequence comes from Pseudomonas silensiensis, assembly GCF_050434865.1. Taxonomy (NCBI): domain Bacteria; kingdom Pseudomonadati; phylum Pseudomonadota; class Gammaproteobacteria; order Pseudomonadales; family Pseudomonadaceae; genus Pseudomonas; species Pseudomonas silensiensis. The sequence goes on along the minus strand of NZ_JBNDJH010000007.1, from coordinate 107,013 downwards.
TACTCGACGGCCTGCTCGACAGCGGCATTCAGGGCTTGGTGTTGGAGTGCTACGGCAGCGGCACCGGACCGAGCGACAATCCAGAGTTTCTCGCCAGCCTGGAACGGGCGCGGGACAAGGGTGTTGTGGTGGTCGCGGTTACGCAATGCCATGAAGGTGGCGTCGAGCTGGATGTTTACGAGGCTGGCAGTCGGTTGCGCGGTGCAGGTGTGCTTTCGGGTGGCGGCATGACCCGTGAAGCCGCGTTCGGCAAGTTGCACGGCTTGCTCGGTGCAGGACTCGACGCCGCTGAAGTACGGCGCCTTGTAGAACTCGACCTGTGCGGCGAACTCAGCTGACACCACCCAAAACCCTGTGGGAGCGAGCTTGCTCCCACAGGATCTTCATTGGGCATACAACTTGCTGTCCTCCAGCCATCCCAAGGCTGGAAAACCCCATGCTCCACTCCCACCTCACCACCCTCAACGCTGTCTCTCTGGTGCTCAACACCTTCAAGGATGAGGGCTTGTCCAGCGAAGCGCTGCTGGCCGGCAGCGGCATCAGCGCGGCGGATCTGAGCCGGGCGGACACGCGCATCACCACTAATCAGGAGATGCAGGTCTGCGCCAACGCCGTCGCGCTCAAGCGTGACATCGGCCTGGAACTGGGCCGGCGAATGCATGTTTCGTCCTACGGCATGCTCGGGTACGCCTTACTCACCAGCGCCACTTTAGGTGACGCCTTGCGGCTGGCACTGCACTATCCGGCGCTATTGGGAACACTGTTCGAGTTGAGCCTGGAAGAAGATAACGAGCGCATCTGGCTCACCGCTGGCGACTATCGGGAAAACCCTGCGCTGGCGCCCTTCAATGTCGAGTTTTGCCTGGTTTCGATGAAGGTCACTTGCGAAGACCTGCTCGGCCAACCGTTGCCGCTGCTTGGCGCCCGCTTCGAGTACCCGGCACCGGACTATCAGGCACGCTACACCGAGCGTTTCGATTGCCCCTTGCAGTTCGACGCTGCGTCCAACGCCTTTGCCTTCGACAAAGCCTGGCTGGAACACCCCCTGCCTCTGGCCGACGCCATCACCCATCAAGCCATGGCCGAACGCTGCCGCAAACAAAACACCGAGTTCACGGGTCGCCAGGTGTGGCTGGGACGAATCCGCCAGCTACTCAGCGCGCAGTTGAATGCGGCGCCCGGTCTCGAAGGTTTGGCCGAACAGATGAATTGCTCGGCGCGCACCTTGCGTCGGCACTTGAAGGACCTGGGCTGCAGCTATCAAGAGTTGCTCGATGAACTGCGGTTCGAGCAGGCCAAACGCATGCTCTGCGAGGACGAACTGCCGATCTATCAAATCGCCGAAGCGCTGGGTTTCAGCGAGACCGCGAGTTTCCGTCATGCCTTTGTGCGCTGGAGTGGTGTAGCGCCGAGTCAGTTCCGGCCCTGACCCTCGCCACAGAGGGGCGAATTCCGGTCAATTGTTTTGGCCATATCAATCCCCTTTTGGCCTTTCCTGCCGTTCTCTCAAACGCCGCGCGCCGCAAGACTGTGTTCAACCGAATCAGCCTGCGGAGAACAAGAAATGCTGACGATCTACTCGGACGATCACCACCTGCACCACGGCCGTTGTGAATTGATGGACGGGCAACTGATGCCCTGCTTCGAAATGCCTTCGCGGGCTGACCATGTTCTGCAGCGCGTGCAGTACCGCGACCTCGGCCCGGTGGAAGCGCCGCAAGATTTCGGCCTCGACCCGATCGCGCGCGTCCACAGCCGCGACTACCTCGACTTCTTCAAAGGTGCCTGGGCGCGCTGGACCGAATTCGGTACCGACGGCGACTTGCTGCCCTACACCTGGCCGGCCCGCACCCTGCGCCGGATCATTCCAACCAGCCTGCACGGCCAACTCGGCTATTACAGCTTCGACGGCGGCGCACCGATTACCGCCGGCACCTGGCAAGCAGCGTATAGCGCGGCGCAAGTCGCACTGACCGCCCAAGCCGTCATTCAACGCGGCGCCCGCAGTGCCTTCGCCTTGTGCCGGCCACCGGGACACCACGCCGCCAGCGATTTGATGGGCGGTTATTGCTACCTCAACAACGCCGCCATCGCCGCTCAGGCTTTTCTCGACCAGGGCCACAAAAAGGTCGCAATCCTCGACGTCGATTACCACCACGGCAACGGCACCCAATCGATTTTCTACGAGCGCAGCGACGTGCTGTTCACCTCGATCCACGGGCATCCGGAAGCCGAGTTCCCGTTCTTCCTCGGCTATGAAGATGAGCTGGGTGAAGGGGCCGGCGAAGGCTTCAACTTCAACTACCCTTTGCCGGCTGGCAGCGGCTGGGACAGTTGGAGTGCCGCGCTGGAACAAGCCTGCAAAGAGATCGAAAAGTATGGTGCCGATATCGTCGTCGTCTCCCTGGGCGTCGATACGTTCAAGGACGATCCGATCTCCCAGTTCAAGCTCGACAGCCCGGATTACCTGGCCATGGGCGCACGCATCGCCGGCCTCGGCAAGCCGACGCTGTTCGTGATGGAAGGTGGCTACGCGGTAGAAGAAATCGGCATCAATGCCGTGAACGTTCTCGAAGGTTTTGAAAGCGCCCAATGAGGAAATTAGAACAATGAAAAGTCTCAAGCGTTTTATCGCGCCCGCACTCTTCCCCACAGTGCTGTGCGCCACAGTGCTCAGTGGTGCCGTTCATGCTGAAGAGCGAACGTTGCGCGTCTATAACTGGTTCGACTACATCACCCCCAAAGCGCTGGAAGACTTCAAGACCCAGAACACCCAGACCAAACTGGTCTACGACATCTTCGACACCAACGAAGCGCTGGAGGCCAAGTTGCTGACCGGTAACTCCGGTTACGACGTGGTCGTGCCGTCCAACGTGTTCCTGGCCAAGCAGATCGAGGCCGGTGTGTTCCAGCCTCTGGACCGCAGCAAACTGCCGAACTGGAACCACCTCGATCCCAAGCTGATGAAGCTGATCGAAGCCAACGACCCGGGCAACAAATTTGCCGTGCCGTACATGTACGGCACCATCCTGATCGGCTTCAACCCGGACAAGATCAAGGCTGCACTGGGTGATAACGCACCGGTGGACAGCTGGGACCTGATCTTCAAGGAAGAGAACATCAGCAAGCTCAAGCAGTGCGGCGTCGCCCTGCTCGACTCGCCGTCGGAGATCCTGCCACTGGCCCTGCAACACCTGGGTCTGGACCCCAACAGCAAGAAGCCGGCGGACTACGAAAAGGCTGAAGCGCTGCTGATGAAGATCCGTCCGTATGTCACCTACTTCCATTCTTCGAAGTACATGGCCGACATCGCCAACGGTGACATCTGCGTTGCGGTCGGTTATTCCGGCAGCTTCTCCCAGGCAGCGAACCGCGCCAAGGAAGCCAAGAACGGCGTGATCGTCGACATGCGCCTGCCGAAAGAAGGCGCGCCGATCTGGTTCGACATGCTTTCGATCCCGAAAGGTGCGAAGAACCCGGAAGACGCCTACACGTTCATCAACTACTTGTTGCAGCCGCAGGTGATCGCGCCAGTCAGCGACTTCGTCGGTTACCCGAACCCGAACAAGGACGCCACCGAAATGGTCGACCCGGCGATCCGCAACAACCCGAACCTGTACCCGACCGAAACGGCGATGAGTACGCTTTACACCCTGCAACCGTTGCCCCGTGACGCCGAAAGGGCGCGGACCCGGGCCTGGACCAAGATCAAGTCCGGGACCTGAAACCTGTTCCTGACCTCAGGGACGCCAAGCCTTTTGCAATCGCCCGAGCGCAGCGCTGATCGCCGCCTCGGGCACCGCCGCAAAGCCCAGCACCAGTCCGGCGCGTTGATCCACAGTGTTTTTCGAATCTGGTAGCCAATAACTGCTCAGACCATTGATCTCGACATCGACGCTGGCGGCGGCTTCGATCAGTTCGCGTTCGCGGGCCTGAGTGTCGACCGCCACTGTCAGGTGCAGCCCTGCCGCCACGCTCGGCAGGCTGCCAACCCCGGGAATATCCGAGGGCCAATTGGCCAGAAGTGTATTGCGGCGACTCAACGCAGCGCGGCGCATACGGCGGATATGCCGCTGGAAATGTCCGGCCGCCATGAACTCGGCCATGACGGCCTGGGTGCTCACCTCGGAATGCCGAACATCGACCGCGCGACGCTGGGCGAAAGCGTCTACCAATGCCGGCGGCAGCACCAGATAACCCAGGCGCAATGCCGGGAAAGCCACTTTGCCGAACGTGCCGACGTAGAGCACCCGCCCGTGACGATCAAGCGCAGCCAGCGGCGCCAGTGGCGCGCCGCTGTAACGATACTCGCCGTCGTAATCATCCTCGACGATCCACCCTTCGGTTCGCTCGGCCCAGGCCAACAATTCCAGCCGCCGCGCCAGACTCATCACCACCCCGGTCGGGTACTGATGCGACGGCGTGACATAGGCCAGTCGGCAATCGTTGAGCCCATTCAATTCGGTGCAGTCGATACCGTCGCTGTCCACCGCCACCCCGTGCAATCGCGCACCGGCCACAGCGAACGCATGACCCGCCGCCCGATACCCCGGATTCTCGATCGCCACGCCATCGCCCGGCTCTACCAGCAGCTGTGCACAAAGGCTAATCCCCTGCTGTGCGCCACTGGTGATCACTATTTGCTCAGCCGTACACTGCATCCCCCGGGAGCTGCGCAAATACGCCGCGATCAAGCCGCGCAAGCGCGCGTCGCCTGCCGGATCGCCGTAACACAACTGCTGGAGATCCGGTTTACGCCAGAAAGCCGCATTCAGCTTGGCCCAGACCTCGAACGGGAACAGATCAAAAGCCGGAACACCGACGCGAAATGCGCGGGGAGGACCGACGGGAGGCAGGGCCAAATGATTCCTTTCAACCCGCCCCAATGCGCCGCTGTGGATAACTTTGCTGGATGAAATCACAGGTAAATCCAGCCAATTTGTGGATAAGGCTGTGGGTAACCCTGTTGACAACCCTGTGGATACTTTTGTGGATAGTTTTTTCACCGGTAACACTGATTGAGGCAATTGCGCGACATACGTCCCGTCACCCACACGCCCTTCGATAAAGCCTTCGGCGTAGAGCTGATCGTAGGCCCGGACCACACTGTTTCGGGAAATCGACAACGCCGCCGCCAGATCGCGACTGGCCGGTAATCGCGTACCGCTGGCCAGACGACCGTCGAGCACCCGCACCCGCAAGGCTTGATAGAGCTGACGGCTCAAACCTTGACGGCGGTCGAGTTCGATACCGGCCGGGTTGAATGACAAGGACAGCGGCTCGCTGGTCATGGCAATGGACCTATGAAATTGGTCGTTAATGGCTCTTACAACAGACCATTAGCCTGCCTAGGATGCAGACATTCGCCAAGGAAAATCTCCATGTACACGCCAAACAGCTTTGCCATAGATGATTTGCATGAACTGCACCAGCAGATACTCGGCACCCGCCTCGCTGTGTTGGTCACACACGGGGAACAAGGTCTGCAAGCCAGCCATTTGCCGCTGCTGTTGAGTTCAGACCAGGGCCCGAATGGCACCCTTTATGGACACTTCGCCAAAGCCAATCCGCAATGGAAGGAACTGCAGAACGGCGCCGAAGCCCTGGTGATTTTTGCCGGTGCCGACGCTTACGTCAGCCCGGGGTTTTACCCGAGCAAAGCCGAGCACGGCAAAGTGGTGCCAACCTGGAACTACGTCGCGGTGCATGCGTACGGCACGGCCGAGGTGTTCACCGACGCCGATCGCTTGCGCACTCTGGTCAGCGCGCTGACTGATCGCCATGAAGCGGGTCGCGCCAGCCCATGGAAAGTCGCCGATGCCCCCGCCGACTACATTGACGGGATGCTCAAGGCCATCGTCGGTTTTGCCTTGCCGATCCAGCGCCTGGAAGGCAAACGCAAGCTCAGCCAGAACCGCAACGCCGCAGACATCACCTGTGTGCGCGAGGGGCTTGCCGCCAGCCCTGATGTGCACGACCAGGCCCTCGCCCACTTGATGCGTTAAGGAATGAACATGAGCCAGATCGACATCCGCCAGGTCTCCGCCGACGACCACGCCGCCTGGTTACCTTTGTGGCAAGCGTACCTGCGTTTCTACAACACCGAACTGCCCGAGGCCGTCACTCAAAATACTTGGCAGCGTCTGCTCGACCCGAGCGAACCGACCCATGCCGCGTTGGCCTGGGCCGATGGCAAAGCGGTGGGCATGGTGCATTTCATCTACCATCGATCGAACTGGAGCATCGAAAACTCCTGCTACCTGCAAGACCTGTTGGTAACGCCTGAAACCCGCGGCACTGGCGTCGGCCGACAGTTGATCGAATTCGTTTACGCCACCGCCAAAGAGGACGGTTGCTGCAAGGTCCACTGGCTGACCCACGAAACCAACGCCACCGCGATTCAGCTCTACGAGCGCATCGCCGAACGCCCCGGTTTCATCCAGTTTCGCAAAACCATTTAAGGTTCAAGGAGAACAGCATGTCGACTTCACTCGCCGACTGGAAAGGCGTTCCGGCACCGTCGGTTCAAACCATCGAAGGGCGTTTCATCCGCCTGGAAAAACTCGACCCGACGCGTCATGCCGACGGTTTGTGGAAAGCCCTGCAAGGCCCGGGTTCCGACCCGAAGCTCTGGGACTATTTGCCTTACGGACCTTTCCCGGAGCGCAGCGCGTTCAACGATTGGCTGAACAATCATGCGGCCAACAGCGACCCTTATTTCTTTAGCGTGATCGACCGTGCCAGCGGCGATGTGCAGGGCATCCTCAGTTTGATGTCGATTGTTCCTTCACAAGGTCGGATCGAGATCGGCCATGTCACCTTTGGCGCGCCGATGCAGCGCTCGCCGAAAAGCACCGAGGCGGTTTATCTGCTCGCCAAAGAGTCGTTTTCCTTGGGTTACCGGCGTCTGGAGTGGAAGTGCAACAACGGCAACGCCCGCTCCAAATACGCGGCCGAGCGTCTGGGGTTCAGCTTTGAAGGCGTGTTTCGCCAGCACATGGTGGTCAAGGGGCAGAACCGGGATACGGCGTGGTATTCGATTCTGGACTCGGAATGGCCAGCGATCGGGGCGGGGTTTGAGCGGTGGCTATCCGATGAGAACCAGACGGATTCGGGGCAGGTGAAAACCTTGGCGGAGTGCCGCGGGTAAGTCCCAACAGCAAAAGATCGCAGCCTGCGGCAGCTCCTACATGGGATCGCATGTAGGAGCTGCCGCAGGCTGCGATCTTTTGATCTTTCTACGCTAATTTCTGGGCCAACACGGCGATGTGCTCCGGCCCGATCCCGCAGCAACCTCCCAAATGACTGGCGCCGCGTTCTTTCCAATCGGCCGCCCACTGCAAGTAACCCGGCGGATCAAGGTCTTCACGCAGCGGGTCCAGACCGTCATTGGCCGTGGCCTCTTTCGGTTGCGGCGGGAAGGCGTTGGCGTACGCGCCGATGTGAATCTTCACACCCAAGCGCTCGAAGGTTTCCCGCGCGGCATCAATCGCAGCACCGATCACTTCCGGCTGGCTGCAGTTGAACAGCAACGTCTCGACGCCCAGCTCAGCCGCCACGGCGGCGGCTTCAGTCACCGGCTCACCCGAGCGCAAGCGCGGCACTTCGTCCGTGTCCTCATCCTTCAGGGTAAACGACAGCCAGAACGGTTTGCCGTCTGTTGGCAGACCGGCATGGATCGCTCGCGCCTCAACGATCGAGCTCTGGGTTTCCGCCAGCCACAGATCGACATGAGGCGCGAGCCCCTTCACCAGCGGCGCCAACAATTCAGTCGCCCGAGCAGCATCGAAAAGGTCTGGACGATAGGACCCAAACAGCGGCGGCAATGAACCGGCCACACGCACCGCTTTGCCCGAAGCCTCTACCGCGCGCCGAGCCAGCTCACCGGCCAACGCCGCGAGCGCCTGCCCTTCTGCGGCAAAACGCTCTTCGCCAATATGGAACGGCACCACCGCGTAACTGTTGCTGGTGATCACGTTCGCACCGCTTTCGATATAAGCCGAGTGCACCGCTTCTACCGCTTGCGGCGCTTCGCTCAAGGCCAGCGCCGACCACTCGGGCTGTCTGAACGGCGCGCCTCGACGCTGCAACTCACGACCCATGCCGCCATCCAGAATTACTGTGCTTGCTGCGCCCATATGCTTTTCACTCATAAGCTTATGAAAATAACTCACTATCAGAGTCGTTCTTATAACTATTTAATACGCACCATCCGGCTAATAACAACCTCTTTTTTATCAGGGATCGACTGTGAAATTCCAACCACTCCTGGCCCTGGGCCTGACGATTCTGGCTGTCTCCACCCAAGCCTTTGGCGGCGCCACGCTGGATCGCGTCGAAAAAAAGAAAGAGCTCGTGGGCGTGTTGATGGAGAGCTATCCACCCTTCTCGTTCCTCAATGATCAGAACCAGCTCGATGGATTTGACGTCGACGTGGCCAAAGCCGTGGCAGACAAACTGGGCGTCAAACTGCGCCTTGAAACCCCGTCCTGGGACGTGATCGCAGCTGGCCGCTGGAGTGGGCGCTACGACATCTGCATCTGCTCCATGACCCCGAGCAAGGCCCGCGCCGAGGTCTTCGACTTCCCTGTCGAGTACTACGCCTCACCCGCGGTGATCGTGGTCAACGCCAAAGACGACAGCATCCACAGCGCCAAGGACCTGAGCGGCAAGAAAGTCGGCCTCACCAGCGCCTCCAGCTACGAAAGCTACCTGAACAAGAATCTGGTGATCGAAGGCGCCGAAGACACCCAATTGCAGTACCCGTTCGAGGACGTGCAGATCGCGCCGTATGACACTGACAACGTGGCGTTCCAGGACCTGGGGCTGGGCGCTGGCGTGCGGCTGGATGCGATCCTCACCAACCTTGTCACCGCCCAACCGCGCCTGACCGAAGACAAACGCTTCAAGCTCGCCGGCGAGCCGCTGTACTCGGAGCCAAACTCGGTGGCCATTGAAAAAGGCGACGCCCAGTGGGACGCCAAAGTACGTGACGTCTTCGCTCAGCTGAAACAGGACGGTACGTTGAGTAAGCTGTCGCAAAAATGGATCGGCGCCGACATCAGCAAATGACTTCTTTCCCAAAACCTCCCCAACCGCCGCAACCGGTGGCTGAGTCGCTGTTGCAACGGATCTTCGGTTTCCGCACGCGGCTGTACCTGACCTGGGCAGCGATGTTCGGATTGTTCGCCAGCTTCTTCCTGAGCTTCGACCTGAAGTTCTCGATCATCCTCGACAAACTGCCGAACCTGATCGGCCTGCACCTGGCACCCAACGGCTTCTTGCAGGGCGCGGCGCTGACGTTGTTTTTGTGCCTGTGTTCAATCGTGACCTCCTCGCTGCTGGGCTTCATCACCGCCCTGGCGCGGCTGTCGAAAAGCGCCGTGGCCTTCGGAATCGCGAGCTTCTACGCCTCGTTCTTTCGTGGCACACCGCTACTGATCCAGATCCTGCTGATCTACCTCGGCCTGCCCCAACTAGGCATCGTCCCGGGCGCCATCGCCGCCGGCATCATCGCCCTGTCGCTGAACTACGGAGCGTACCTCAGCGAAATCTTCCGCGCCGGCATCCTTGGCGTCCCTCACGGCCAACGCGAAGCATCCCTGGCCCTGGGCATGCGCGAAACCGTGATCTTCTGGCGCGTCACCCTGCCCCAGGCCATGCGCACCATCATCCCGCCCACCACCAACCAATTCATCTCGATGCTCAAAGACTCGTCGCTGATCTCGGTGATGGGGGTTTGGGAGGTTATGTTTTTGGCGCAATCCTATGGGCGGTCGAGCTATCGCTACATCGAGATGCTGACAACGGCGGCGGTGATTTATTGGGTGATGTCGATTGGGCTGGAGCTGATTCAGGCGAGGATGGAGCGGCATTATGGGAAGGCGTATTTGAGCCGTAGTTAGCGAAAGGAAGATGAGTTTCCGAGGTGCGATAGCCGACCGTGTCTCGATTTGTTGTAAGAAAAAGCATCAACCCGAACGGGTAAAAACAACCTTCCTCAGGAGGCTGGCAATTTTCTACACAACCTTCTGACAACCCCCGCAAGCCTGCGGGAAGCAGCTGACATCGGTACCTATAGCCTCTCTCTTAGAGTTTGGCCTCTTATCAACAGAGGCCGAATTCGATGCCCGTTCAACACAAATACCGACCAAAACACCTGGCGCTGGCCATTGCACTGGCGTTGGGTTGCACTGAAATTTCGCTTGCCCAGCAAGTATCCATCGATGCCACCATTCCTTCAGGTGCAACACCGGAGCAGCTCATAGCGGCGCTGGACGCATTTATAAATGATCCCGACACCTTAAAGACTCCCATCAACAGAGCAGTGGATGGTGTAGATCGGACATTCGGAAATGGAAATGACCTGGTCGTTGTGTCCGGCCGCGGAGCCCTGGCCGGATTCATTGACGGTGGTGACGGTGTCAACTTCCTGCAACTCGATACCGCGAGCGGTGGCACGTTAGGCGATAGTCGTCGTTTTGAAGGTCTGGAGCTCAAACGAAGCACCTGGACCATGAATGGTTCCGGTGATTTCAATACCGGTGTCTTGATACGGTCAAAAGCAACGCTAATAAATAATGGGCATATAAAGGGTGGAGCGTTGAGCCAAGGAACGTTTGTCAACAACGGAAAGATTGGCGGCGACGCAACCGTGCAATCAGGAGGTTTCCTGAACAACCCAGGAACTATCGAAGGCAATGTCGTTATCCATGAAAAAGGCGCTTTGGCGGGCAACGGTTTAATCGGCTCCCTGAAGGTAAGCGGAAAGCTTTCTGTCGACGGCTTGCATGGCGCACCTAAAGTTAACGGTGACTTAAATCTCTCCAAAACTGCCGAGCTAACCTACGAGGTCAATGCCGACCGCAAAAGTGAAACGATATTAGTCGGCGGCACCGCCAGCCTTGGTGGCGCCACACTGAACATCGTTGCAGCACCGGGTGACTACCCGCTGATCAGCGAAAAAAACATCCTTGCTGCCAAAAAAGTCGAAGGGGAATTTGGAAAAGTCATCAACAACCTTGCCTTTTTAACGCCCAAGCTCGACTACGAAGAAAAGAGAGTCAACCTGTTCCTCGTCCGTAACGATGTGTCGATCGAGAGTGTCGCAACTACGGATAACGGGAAGGAAGTCGCCCAAAGCATTGAAGAGCCAACGGACATACCTCAAGCACCCTCCGTCGCTGAAGCCCCGAATCCACCTGCAAGTGCCGACACATCCGTTCCGGTCTCCGCACCAACAACTACCGCTGAAAAACCATCGATAGCCGCAACGCCACCTACCACAGACCTGTCCGTCACAGCCGCAACTTCACCCACCACCGACCTGCCCGTCATAGCCGCAACTTCACCCACCACCGACCTGCTCGTCATAGCCGCAACTTCACCCACCACCGACCTGCCCGTCATAGCCGCAACTTCATCCACCGCCGACCTGCCCGTCATAGCCGCAACTTCATCCACCGCCGATCAGCCCGTCATAGCCGCAACTTCACCCCCTGCTACCAATTCCGTCGCCACAGTGCCAAAGGCATCCAGCCCCACAAATGCTGCTGTCGCGGCCCTGCTCAGAGCTGACAAACAAACGGCATCTGTTGCCATCGAACAACTGGCTGGCGGCAACAACGCCAACCTTGCAAAGGCGACCCTGAACAGTGACAGCCCAATCAGCGCGACCATGCTCTCGGCCATGCGTCAGCTGGACAGCGCCAGTAGCTACAGCAAATCCACCCGGCGCAATGCACCACGCCTGGCCGCCGGCAGCGAAGACAATGGCCGAGTCTGGCTTCAAGCATTGGGTCACGGCGGGACGCTGGATCGCGACTATGACAGTCTGAAACACACAACCCACGGTCTGGTACTGGGAGCCGATTGGGGCATCGATGAGGAATGGCGCATCGGGGTGATGAGCGGCAAATCCGAAACGCGCCTGGACAGCCGCGGACTCGACGGCGATCTCGACAGCTGGCATTTGGGAGCTTATGCCCTACGTCAAAACGGACCAATGTCCCTGCGCCTGGGTGCGACCTACAGCAGTCACGATGGCAGCACTAAACGCCGGGTTGCCTTCAAAGGTTTCAGCGACCGTCCTGAAGGCCGTTACGATGCCAACACCCAGCAGGCCTTTGCGGAATTGGGTTACAACCTGGGGCAGGCGAACGTCAGCATCGAACCGTTTGCCAGCCTGGGCTACCAGCGCTATCAGCGCGACACCTACACGGAAAAAGGTGGCGCAGCGGCGCTGAAGGTACAGGGTCAAACGCAGAACAATTTGAACAGCACATTCGGCCTGCGGCTGGCGAAGCTCAACACGCTGGATAACGGCATGCAACTGACGCCACGGTTCAGTGCCGGCTGGAAACACACGTACGGGGACGTCTACAGCGATACCCGCCAACGATTGGTTACGGGCGGAAAAAACTTCACCGTTTCCGGGGCGGAGCTGGATCGTGACAGTCTGCTGGTCGACGCAGGGCTGGACCTTGGATTGTCAGCAAAACACACCCTGGGCGTCGGCCTCACTGGCGAGATCGGCACCGACAGCCGCAACCACGGCGTGACGGGTCAGTGGCGAATGAGTTTCTAACAGCCACAAACCCGAGGCGAAAAAAAAGGGGAGCACATGCCCCCCCGAGGTTTAAAGCGGTCTATCGAGGCTGTTAACTCAGCCTTCGATCTCGATCAGGATTTCGCCCGGGTTCACCCGGTCGCCCTTGGCCACGTGGATGGCGGTGACTTTGCCGGCGATGGCCGATTGGACTTCGGTTTCCATCTTCATCGCTTCGGTGATCAGCACGGCCTGGCCGGCCTTCACTGTGTCGCCTTCCTTGACCAGCACGTCGACGATGTTGCCCGGCATGGTGGTGCTGACGTGGCCCGGTGCAGTGGCTTGCTTGCGCTTGCTGCTGCCGCCGCTGACGAATTCGTTGAGCGGTTCGAACACCACTTCTTCCGGCATGCCGTCGATGGACAGGTAGAAGTGACGCTTGCCTTCAGCCTTGACGCCGACACCGGTGATGTCGACGCGGTAGGTTTCGCCGTGGACGTCGATGACGAACTCGGTCGGCACACCTTCGCCACCGGCCGAGGTCACACCGCCTGCTTCAGGAATCGGCAGCAGCACTTCTGGAGTCAGGGTGCCGGCAGCGCGTTCTTCGAGGAACTTGCGACCGATGTCCGGGAACATGGCGTAGGTCAGCACGTCTTCTTCAGACTTGGCCACGGTGCCGATTTCGGCACGCAGTTTGGTCATCTCCGGCTTGAGCAGGTCGGCCGGACGCACGTCGATCACTTCTTCGCTGCCGATCGCCTGGCGACGCAGTTTTTCGTTCACGGTGCCAGGCGCCTTGCCATAGCCGCCTTGCAGGTAAAGCTTCACTTCGTTGGTGATGGTCTTGTAGCGCTCACCGGCCAGCACGTTGAAGAACGCCTGGGTACCGACGATCTGCGAGGTCGGGGTCACCAGCGGCGGGAAGCCGAGGTCTTCACGAACGCGCGGGATTTCGGCCAGCACTTCGCTCATGCGGTTCAGGGCGCCCTGCTCTTTCAACTGGTTGGCCAGGTTGGAAATCATCCCGCCCGGTACCTGGTTGACTTGAACGCGGGTGTCGACGGCGGTGAACTCGCTTTCGAACTGGTGGTACTTTTTGCGCACGGCGTAGAAGTACAGACCGATCTCTTGCAGCAGTTCCAGGTTCAGGCCGGTGTCGAACTCGCTGCCTTTAAGGGCGGCAACCATCGACTCGGTGCCCGGGTGGCTGGTGCCCCAGGCGAAGCTGGAGATCGCGGTATCAATGTGGTCGGCACCGTTTTCAATGGCCTTGAGTTGGCACATCGCGGCCAGACCAGCGGTGTCGTGCGAGTGAATGAACACGGGCAGCGATTGCTCGGATTTCAATGCCTTGACCAATTCGCCGGTAGCGTACGGAGTCAGCAGGCCAGCCATGTCCTTGATCGCCACCGAGTCGCAACCCATGGCTTCCATCTGCTTGGCTTGCGCCACGAACGCCTCGATGGTGTGCACCGGGCTGGTGGTGTAGGCGATGGTGCCCTGGGCATGTTTGCCGGCGGCTTTCACCGCTTCGATGGCGACACGCAGGTTACGCACGTCGTTCATCGCATCGAAGATGCGGAACACGTCGATGCCGTTGACCGCGGCCTTGGCGACGAAGGCTTTGACCACGTCGTCGCTGTAGTGGCGGTAGCCCAGCAGGTTCTGGCCGCGCAGAAGCATTTGCAGGCGAGTGTTAGGCAGCGCCGCACGCAGTTGGCGCAGACGCTCCCACGGGTCTTCCTTGAGGAAGCGTACGCAGGCGTCGAAGGTCGCGCCGCCCCAGACTTCCAGCGACCAGTAGCCGACTTTGTCGAGCTTGTCGCAGATCGGCAGCATGTCTTCGGTGCGCATGCGGGTCGCGAGCAGCGATTGGTGGGCGTCGCGCAGGATTGTGTCGGTAACGTAGATTTGTTTGCTCATTGTTCTATTCCTCACAGGCCTGCGTGGGCGGCGATGGCGGCGGCGATGGCCAGGGCCAGCTCTTCGGGTTTGCGCTTGATCGAGTAGTTGGTCAGTTCAGGGTGGCTTTCAACGAAGCTGGTGTTGAACTGGCCGCTACGGAATTCCGGGTTACGCAGGATTTCCTGGTAGTACGCGGCGGTGGTCTTGACCCCTTGCAGACGCATGTCGTCGAGGGCGCGCAAGCCACGGTCCATCGCCTCTTCCCAGGTCAGCGCCCAGACCACCAGTTTCAAGCACATGGAGTCGTAGAACGGCGGAATGGTGTAACCGGTGTAGATCGCCGTGTCGGTGCGCACGCCGGGGCCGCCGGGGGCGTAGTACCGGGTGATCTTGCCGAAGCTCGGCAGGAAGTTGTTTTTCGGGTCTTCGGCGTTGATCCGGAATTGCAGCGCGAAACCGCGGTGCTGGATGTCTTCCTGTTTCACCGAAAGCGGCAGACCGGAAGCGATGCGAATCTGCTCGCGAACGATGTCGATGCCAGTGATTTCTTCGGTGATGGTGTGTTCCACCTGCACCCGGGTGTTCATCTCCATGAAGTACACCTCGCCTTCGGCGAGCAGGAACTCCACGGTGCCAGCGTTCTCGTAACCCACGGCTTTGGCTGCGCGCACCGACAGGTCGCCGATGTAGGCGCGCTGTTCAGGGGTCAGTTGCGGGCTCGGGGCGATCTCGATGAGCTTCTGGTTGCGACGCTGGATCGAGCAGTCACGCTCGAACAGGTGCACCACGTTTCCGAAGCTGTCGCCGAGGATCTGCGCTTCGATGTGTTTTGGATTGACGATGCATTTTTCCAGGAACACTTCCGCGGAACCGAAGGCCTTGGTGGCTTCGGAAATGACACGAGGGAATGCTTGTTCAAGTTCTTCCCGGCTGTCGCAGCGACGGATACCACGGCCACCACCACCGGAAGTCGCCTTGAGCATCACCGGATAACCGATACGGTCGCCTTCGACCAAGGCTTCCTCGATATCCGCGACGTTGCCTTCGGTTCCCGGGGTGACGGGTACGCCAGCCTTGATCATGCTGCGACGGGCTTCGGTCTTGTCGCCCATGCGGCGAATCACTTCAGCCGATGGACCGATGAATTTGATGCCGCGTTCAGCGCAGATGTCTGCCAGCTCGGCGTTTTCCGAGAGGAAGCCGTAACCGGGGTGCAGCGCATCGCAACCGGTTTCTACCGCCAGATTCACCAGCTTGCGAGCATTCAGGTAACCGGCCAGTGGCTCGGCACCGATGCTGTGGGCCTCGTCCGCACGCTTCACATGCAGCGCATGGCGGTCGGCGTCGGAATAGATCGCGACCGAGCGAATGCCCATCTCGGCGCAGGCACGTACGATTCGTACGGCAATCTCACCACGGTTGGCGATCAGGATCTTTTTTATCACTTGGAGGTTCCCTTGAGCCGGTGGTACCCACGACCTGCTAGACCAGGTCGGCGCGTGACCAAATGTTTCGATTCAGTCGCAGCCCCACACTAGCCCCCACAAGGGATTAACAAAAATGATTAATTATTGGGTCAGTCATAAGTAAAGACTTATAGTTGCTGCATCAGCCTGCGGTGAGAGCGCCTATAAAATGCGTAAGTCCTTGATGCGTATGACATTACGTCAATTACAGATCTTCAATGAAGTCTGTGATTTGCGCTCCTACAGCCGCGCAGCCGATGAAATGTCTCTCACACAACCTGCCGTGAGCCTACAGATTCGTCAACTTGAAGAGCTGATTGGTCAGCCTTTGTTCGATTACGTCGGCAAAAAACTCTACATGACCGAGGCAGCCGAAGCCCTTCAACGCGCCAGCCGGGACATTTTCGGACGCCTGGAAAACCTCGACATGCAGCTCTCGGACATGCAGGGATCGCTGCAAGGACAGCTGAAACTGGCAGTGGAATCCAGCGCCAAGTATTTCGTGCCGCACCTGTTTGCCGCGTTCAAGCGCCAGCATCCTGAAGTGAACCTGCAACTGACGGTGGTCAATCGTGGACAGGTCATTCGACGACTGTCGGACAACCGCGACGACCTGGTGATCATGTCCATGGTGCCGCAGGACATGGGGCTGGAGTTCTTGCCATTCCTCAACAACCCGATCGTTGCCGTGGCGCCACCGGATCATCCGCTGTGCCACATGGGCCCGCTGCGTTTGCAGGATCTTGAACCCTACACACTGCTGATGCGCGAATCCGGCTCCGGGACGCGGCTGGCTTGCGAAGAATATTTCAAAGAGAAGCGCGTGCACTTCAACCAGACCCAGGAAGTCTCGTCAGCCGAAGCACAGCGCGAATGTGTGCTGGCGGGTCTGGGCGTGGCGCTGTTGACGCGTCACGCCCTAAACCTTGAGTTGGCGACCGGCGGATTGATCGAGCTGCCGGTCGAAGAGCTGCCGCTGTACCGCAGCTGGTGCCTGGTGCAAGCCAAGGCGAAACGGCTGTCACCGGTGGCGCACGCGTTCCTTGCGTTTATTCGCAGTGAGCGGGTGCAAATCAGCGCGCTGGTTGAGCGCTTCGACGCGAAGTTGCCGGTGCCGCCTGCCAGTAGTTGAGCTCCAGCTCAGGGAAATCACCGATCTCGGCCAGAAGCTGGCGGCGCTCGCAGCGATCTTCGATAGCGCGGCGAAATTCCATGCGGCGCTGGTCTTCCTGCTGACGACGGGTTCTGACGGCGCTGTTGCGTTCTTCGTAGGGCTGGGCCATTTCGAGTCTCCCAAGGCGATTACGGGAGTTTCAAGATAGGCGCGAGGGATGACGGTTTGGCGGCGGGCGGGTTACAGAACGATGAAACCCACCGGCTGACCGCGAACCTGTGGCGAGGGAGCTTGCTCCCGCTGGGTCGCGAAGCGGCCCTAAGATTTTGCGACTGCTGCGCAGCCGAGCGGGACGGTGCGGCGATCCGACAAGCTCCCTCGCCACAGTTCCAGCCAGAATCAGTCGTCCAGCGCTTTTACCGATTTAGGCGACAACCGCAAGCTGCGCAGGCTGCGCTTGACGCTCTTGAGGTGATTGACCAGGCTCGGCCCGCGCGCCATGGCCACGCCCATCGCCAACACGTCGATCACCACCAGGTGGGCGATGCGCGAGGTCAGCGGCGTATATATTTCGGTGTCTTCGTGCACATCGATCGCCAGGTTGACGGTCGACAGTTCAGCCAACGGCGTCTGGCTCGGGCACAAGGTAATCAGCGAAGCGCCGCTCTCGCGCACCAGATTGGCGGTGATCAACAAATCCTTGGAACGGCCGGACTGGGAAATACAGATCGCCACATCGGTCGGTTTCAACGTGACCGCGGACATCGCCTGCATGTGCGGGTCGGAATACGCCGCCGCTGTCAGCAACAAACGGAAGAACTTGTGCTGGGCATCGGCCGCCACTGCGCCCGAAGCACCAAAACCATAGAACTCGACCCGCTGAGCCTGAGACATGAGCGACACAGCTCGCTGCAACTCCACCGGATCAAGCTTCTCGCGAACCTCCATCAGGGTGTGCAGGGTGGTGTCGAAGATTTTCAGGCTGTAGTCAGCGACCGAGTCGTCTTCATGAATCGCAAACTGTCCGAAGCTCGCGCCAGCAGCCAGGCTCTGTGCCAGCTTCAGCTTCAAGTCCTGGAAACCGGAGCAACCGATGGCGCGGCAGAAGCGCACGATGGTCGGTTCGCTGATGCCCACGTTGTGGGCCAGGTCGGCCATGGAGCTGTGCATCACCGCCGCAGGATCAAGCAGCACGTGGTCGGCGACCTTGAGCTCCGACTTGCGTAAGAGGTGGCGAGACTGGGCGATGTGTTGCAGCAGATTCAAAGGGCTGGACTCTTTGTTATTGGCAGGTGCCGGGGATGTAGCACGCTTGTAGTTATACTACATGAATCGGCTTTTTGCCTGCTCAATGCGTAACTCGATGTCCCCATTTCACGCCACATGCGCTCCATGTAGCCCCTATAAGGGTTTTGCGTCCGCACGCAGCAGCGCCGCCAGGCCATCAGCCTCGACCGGACGGCTGATCAAATAGCCCTGCACCTCATCGCAGTGCTCGGCTTTCAAAAACGCCAACTGCTCTGCCCGCTCCACACCCTCAGCCACCACTTTGAGCGACAAGCCGTGCGCCATGGCAATAATTGCCCGGGTGATCGCCGCATCCTCGCTGCCCTCCCCCAGCCCGCGGATAAACGCCTGGTCGATCTTCACGTAATCCACAGGGATGCGCTTGAGGTAGCTCAGGGACGAATAACCTGTGCCGAAATCGTCAATTGCCAGTTTCACGCCCAGATCTCGCAATTGCTGGAAGGTCGCGATGATGTGCTCGACGCTGTCCAGCAACTGACTTTCGGTGAGTTCCAGCTCGAGGTAGTGCGGCGCCAGGCCGGTTTCTTCCAGCACCTGACGCACCAGGCTGACCAGTTTGCCCTGACGCAATTGATGCACCGACAGATTGACCGACACCCGTATCGGTTCAAGCCCCTGACGCTGCCACTCACAGGCTTGCCAGCAGGCCTGACGCAACACGAACTCGCCGATCGGGCCGATCAACCCGGTTTCCTCGGCCAGGCCGATGAAGTCCCCTGGCGGCACACGGCCCATGGTCGGGTGATCCCAGCGCACCAGCGCCTCGGCGGCATTCAACCGACCCGTGGCGAGGCACAGCTTCGGTTGGTAAAACACTTTCAGTTGCTTCTCTTCGATAGCTTTTCGCAGCTGATTTTCCAGCTGCAAGCGCTCCAGCGTGCTGGCTTGCAGGCTGTCGGTGTAAAACTGGAAGTTATTTCCGCCCAAGTGCTTGGCGTGCTGCATGGCCATATTTGACTGATGGACCAGCGCGGAAATTTCTCGCGCGTTGTCCGGCAACATACTGATGCCCATGGACGCGCTAACCACCAGTTCATGGCCCTCGACCGTGATCGGCAAGCGCAGCTTGGTCGACAGTCGGGTCGCCACTCGCGCCAGGCTCGACAGGTTGCCGTAGGCATTGAACAACACGGCAAACTCATCGCCGGATAAGCGAGCGATGGTGTCTGCTTCAGGCAACGCATTGACCAGCCGCCGAGCCATCTTCTGCAAGAGCTGGTCGGCGATTTCATGGCCAAGACTGTCGTTGAGCAGCTTGAAGCGATCCAGATTGATGTGCAGCAACGCCAGACTGCGGTAGCCGCCCTGACGCACCCGCAGATGAGCCTCGCTTAGCCGTTCGCGGAACAGCGAACGGTTAGCCAGGCCGGTCAATTCGTCGTAATGCGTCAGGTAACGCAGGCGCTCTTCAGATTCGCGCCGAGCCGATAGATCGGCGAAGAAGCCCACGATATGGCTTACATTTCCCCGAGTATCGCGCACAGCGTTCAGTTGCAACCATTGCGGATACAACTCGCCATTCTTGCGGGTTTCTACCAGCTCGCCCTGCCAACTGCCGTGCTGCTCCAGCGCCTGACGAATCGCCACGTAGTGCCGGCGGGCATCGCGGCTGCACGGCAAATCGACCACGTTGCATCCAATCATGTCTTCTATGTCATAGCCGGTGACTTGGCTAAAGGCCTGATTGACCGCGATCAACGTGTAATTCGGATCGAAAATCACAATGCCTTCACTGGCGGCTTCGAACACCGTCGCAGCCAGTTGCCGTTGCTCTTCCAGCGCTTTGCTGGCGCTGATGTCGCGACGGGTACCGACCATGCGGATCACCCGGCCATTTTCGCCGCGCTCAACCGCTCGACCTCGGTCCTCGATCCAGACCCAATGGCCATCGCCATGGCGCACGCGGTACTCAATCTGGTAGTCCTCGCTGCGGCCCTTCAAATGCTCGACCAGCGCACGCTTGAGTGACGGCAAGTCATCGGGGTGCAGGCGCGGCTTGAGGTGGCGAAGCATCGCCGTCACGAATTCCGGCTCCAGGCCGAACAGCTCCTGAAGATGGGTGTGATGGACTTCGTCGGTTTGCAGGTTCCAGTCCCACAACCCGAGCTCACTGGCCTTCAACGCCAGCGCCAGACGCGCTTCACTCTTGCTCAGGGCCTGGTTGGCGGCGTCCAGCTCCAGGCTGCGCTGGGCAACACGGCTTTCCAGCTCGATCTGAATTTGCCGCAATTCGTCTTCGGCACGACGGCGCTGGTCGATTTCCTTGGCCAGCGTTTGATTAAGTTGATCGCTGCAACTTTGGGCCTGCTGCAAGTGTTCGATCAGTGCCTGATTCTGGAAGCGCCGCAACAGTCCGCTATCGATGAGCCGATTGACCTGCCAGGCGACCACACTCAACGCGCCCAGTAATATGAGGCCGAACCAGCCCCATCCCTGATCTTGCTCATCGCCGCCCCAGAACAGATAGCCGATGGCCGGCAACAGACAGGGCAAGGTAAAGGACAGGAACGCCGGCAAACTGACCGCGTAGGCAACACTGGCCGAAAGCGCTGCGGCGCCAATCAGGCCGAACACCCAGGCTTGTTGCATGAAGTTATCGGCGGGGACCAGCGCAATGCCGGCGCCGGCCAGCGTCAGGCCGGTCATGGCCGAACCCAGCAAAAACATGCGGCGCCAGATCGGATGGGCCTGACGGTTGGGTATCGCCGAATCGAAGGCCGCGACTTGAATCACCCGCAACGCCACCAGCGACAACAGCCACACCAGCCAGACGCTGACCAGGAAGTAACGCTGCGGACTCCAAAGCAAGCCAGCGCAGACCAGACCGTTGATCAACATGAATAATGTGGGCAGCAATGAGCCCTGATAAAGCAGACGCGTGCGTTCGACCGCCATTTCCATGGCGTATTGTTTACGGATAACCCGGGGCTCCACGACGGGGCCCGACAGGTCGGTGCTGAGGGTCATAGGCAATGTTCTTGTTCTTATAATGGTGAGCATGAGCCCGAAACGTCGACGGAGCATACACAAGCAAATGCCCGGACCAAACTGCCCCAGATCATTAAATCGACAAAAACTGCAGCCCCCCATACCCGCTGAAAAGCCTCGGAGCGAGCCCCGCCAACGTCTGCAGCCAGTGACCGACCGGTCGTCATCCGTGCTTCTTTCATCGGCTAATGCAAAGCTCGGTTTGCCCGGTGTGACGGCGCACCCTAGAATGCCCCGATGCGCGATGATCTCTCCCTTCTGCTGAACTCCCTCAACGATGCCCAACGCCAGGCCGTAGCTGCCCGCGTGGGTCGTCAGTTGGTCCTGGCCGGTGCTGGTTCCGGTAAAACCCGAGTGCTGGTGCACCGTATCGCCTGGTTGATCCAGGTCGAAAACGCCTCGCCCCACTCCATCCTGTCGGTGACCTTCACCAATAAGGCCGCTGCCGAGATGCGTCATCGCATCGAGCAGCTGATGGGTATCAACCCGGCCGGCATGTGGGTCGGCACCTTCCACGGCCTGGCGCACCGCTTGCTACGGGCGCACTGGCAGGAAGCCGGCCTGAGCCAGACTTTCCAGATTCTCGACAGCGACGATCAGCAACGACTGGTCAAGCGGGTGATCCGCGAGCTGGGCCTGGACGAGCAACGCTGGCCGGCCCGTCAGGCCCAGTGGTTCATCAACGGGCAGAAAGACGAAGGTCTGCGTCCGCAACACATTCAAGCCAGCGGTGACCTGTTCCTGGCGACCATGCGCAGCATTTATGAAGCCTATGAGGCTGCGTGCCTGCGCGCTGGCGTGATCGACTTCTCCGAATTGCTACTGCGCGCCCTCGATCTGTGGCGCGATCATCCGGGCCTGCTGGCGCACTATCAGAAGCGCTTCCGGCACATTCTGGTGGACGAGTTCCAGGACACCAACGCCGTGCAGTACGCCTGGTTGCGTCTGCTGGCCAAGGGCGGCGACAGCCTGATGGTGGTCGGTGACGACGATCAGTCGATCTACGGCTGGCGCGGCGCGAAAATCGAAAACATTTATCAGTACTCAGACGATTTCCCGGATGCCGAAACCATTCGTCTGGAGCAAAACTACCGCTCCACCGCCGGTATCCTTAAAGCAGCCAACGCCCTGATCGCCAATAACACCGGGCGCATGGGTAAAGAGCTGTGGACCGACGGCGGCGAAGGCGAAGCGATCAATCTGTACGCCGCGTTCAACGAACACGATGAAGCACGCTACGTGGTGGAAACCATCGAAAGCGCGCTGAAAACCGGCTTGGCCCGCAGCGATATCGCGATTTTGTATCGCTCTAACGCCCAATCGCGCGTTTTGGAAGAAGCTCTGCTGCGTGAGCGCATTCCGTATCGCATCTATGGCGGGCAGCGCTTTTTTGAACGGGCAGAAATCAAAAACGCCATGGCCTACCTGCGCTTGCTGGAAGGTCGCGGCAACGATGCAGCGCTGGAGCGGGTGATCAACGTTCCGGCCCGTGGTATCGGTGAGAAAACCGTTGAAGCGATCCGCGACCATGCCCGTCACAGCGATGTGTCGATGTGGGAAGCCATGCGTCTGCTGGTGGCTAATAAAGGCCTGACCGGCCGTGCCGCCGGCGCGCTGGGCGCATTTATCGAGCTGATCGAGAACCTCGCCGCCAAGTGCATGGAGATGCCGCTGCACCTGATGACCCAGACCGTCATCGAGCAGTCCGGGCTGATCGCTTATCACGAAGCGGAAAAAGGCGAGAAAGGCCAGGCTCGGGTAGAAAACCTTGAGGAACTGGTCAGCGCCGCCCGCAACTTCGAAAACGCTGAAGAAGACGAAGACCTGTCGCCACTGGCGGCATTCCTCGGTCACGCGTCGCTGGAGGCCGGGGATACTCAGGCCGACGAGCACGAAGACAGCATTCAGTTGATGACCTTGCACAGCGCCAAGGGCCTGGAATTCCCTTACGTGTTCCTGGTGGGCATGGAAGAGGGCCTGTTCCCGCACAAGATGAGCCTGGAAGAACCGGGTCGTCTTGAAGAGGAGCGCCGTTTGGCCTACGTCGGTATCACCCGGGCGATGCAGAACCTGGTGATGACCTACGCTGAAACCCGACGCCTGTACGGCAGCGAGACCTACAACAAAGTGTCGCGTTTCGTACGTGAAGTGCCGAAAGGCCTGATCCAGGAAGTGCGGCTGTCCAACAGCGTCAGCCGTCCGTTCGGCGGTGGCCAGCAGCAGAGCTCCAGCAGCCTGTTTGGCGGTAGCGAGATCCCGGATACCGGATTCAGCCTCGGCCAGACCGTACGGCATTCGGTGTTCGGCGACGGCGTGATCCTGAACTTCGAAGGTGCCGGGGCTCAGGCTCGGGTGCAGGTGAACTTCAGCGAAGGCAGCAAGTGGTTGATGCTGGGTTACGCAAAGCTGGAAGCGATTTAGGGCTATCTAATAGCTTTTCTGTGGGAGCGAGCTTGCTCGCGAATGAAAGCGCCGCGGTGTATCTGTTAAATCGCGGTGTGGCTATCGCGAGCAGGCTCACTCCCACAAGGTTGTGTGTGATCCACACTTCAACAGGTTGATCTTATAAGGCGCGACAACATGGGCTCAGGTTTCTTTTCTTCCTGGACGTTCTGGGCCCTGATGTCGGCAGCTTTTGCCGCCATGACCGCCATCTTCGCGAAGATAGGCATAGAAAACGTCAACTCCGATTTCGCCACCCTACTGCGCACCGTGGTGGTTTTGGCCAGCCTGGCCTTGATTTTGTACGCCACGGGCCAATATCAGTCATTAGGATCGATCTCTGCCAGGAGCTACCTGTTCCTGCTGCTGTCGGGACTTGCCACCGGTGCCTCATGGATCTGCTACTTCCGCGCACTGAAACTGGGGCCGGCCTCACTGGTCGCACCGGTAGACAAGCTCAGCGTGGTACTGGTGGCGGTGCTCGGTGTGATCCTGCTGGGCGAAAAACTCGACGTGCGCCAATGGGGCGGAATCAGCCTGATTACGGCCGGTGTGGTCATGCTGGCGCTGCGACGCTAGACAGCCTTCCTACAGAACTAATCCACTCGTCCTACGGACCAAAGTTAACAGGCCTTATTGCGCTGACTGAAGCTGAACGCAACCTGTCAGGCAAAAGCCCGAAACACTCTGCCGCTAGCCAGTATCACTTCAGCTGTGCAACATGGCGCGCGTGCCATCCACAAATGGGAATTCCCTTTATGAAACGTTTTCTTAGCATCGCCATGGCGTTGTGCATCGGCCTGACGATGAGCCTCGACGCCAACGCCAAGCGCTTTGGTGGCGGCAAGAGCTCCGGCGCTGCGCCGACTCACCAGACCAGCCAAATGGCTCCTTCTTCTGCTGCAGGCGGCGCTGCTGCCACTGCGGGCGCGGCCGGTGCCGCTGGCGCTGCCGCCAAGGCCGGCGGTGCTTCGCGCTGGCTCGGCCCTCTGGCCGGTATCGCTGCCGGTGGCCTGTTGGCCTCCATGTTCATGGGCGGCGGCTTCCAGGGCATGCAGATCTTCGACATCCTGATCATGGCGGTCATCGCCTTCCTGGTCTTCCGTTTCATCGCCGCTCGTCGTCGCAAGCAGCAGGAGCACATGGCTCCAGCGGGCGCACCGATGCAGCGTGAAGTGTTCGAGCAGAAGCCAGCGGCCATGGGTTCGATCTTCGGCGGTTCGGCAGCACCGGTTGCAGCTCGTCCGGTGATCAACGCTCCGGCCTGGTTCAATGAAAAGAACTTCATTGAAGCGGCCCGCAACCACTTCCAGTCCCTGCAGCAACACTGGGACGCCAATGAAATGGACAAGATCGCCGAGTTCGTGACCCCGCAACTGCTGGAGTTCCTGAAGCGCGAACGTGCCGATCTGGGCGACGGTTTCCAGTCCACCTACATTGATAACCTCAATGTTCAACTGGACGGCGTGGATGATCGTGCCGACAAGACCATCGCCACCCTGACCTTCACCGGTGTGTCGAAGACCTCGCGTTTCGACCAGGGCGAAGTGTTCAGCGAAAGCTGGAACATGGAACGTCCGCAGGGCGAGAACCAGCCTTGGCTGGTCGCTGGTATCCGCCAGAACGGCTGATCCCTCCCGCGTTAAGCATGCTGTAATAAAACCCCGGACTTGTCCGGGGTTTTCTATTTCGCAGTTGCATCTATAGCGAGCTACTGTATAAACCGCCCCAACTAAACCGCGCCATCAAGCAAGAGGATCCCGGACGTGGAAGAAATCATCGAACAACTGCGTGAAGCCAACGAACCGGTACCGGTCCCCTTGGAGTTACCCGACGAAGACCAGATCGTGGAAATCGAAGAACAACTGTTCATCGACATTCCATTTGTCTTCAGAGAATTTTTGCTGACCGTCAGCGACGTCGTCTACGGCAGCCTGGAGCCGGTAACCGTTACCGACCCGCAATCCCACACCTACCTGCCGGACGTTGCCGCCAACGC
Organism: Pseudomonas silensiensis; assembly: GCF_050434865.1. Lineage (NCBI taxonomy): Bacteria > Pseudomonadati > Pseudomonadota > Gammaproteobacteria > Pseudomonadales > Pseudomonadaceae > Pseudomonas > Pseudomonas silensiensis. The sequence goes on along the minus strand of NZ_JBNDJH010000007.1, from coordinate 81,241 downwards.
CTGGGACGCGGGTGTTGATCGCAGCATGATTCCGATCTGCCAGGACGGTGACAACTACTACCTGGTCGAAGAAGACGGCACCGTGGTGCTGTGGTTGGCCGAAGAAGAGCTGATCGCCGAAGAAACCTGGGAATCGGTGTGGCACTGGGCGCGGGACGTCTGGCTGGAAAGCTGAGACGTCTGACGCGCCACAGGGTCAGTGCCCGGACGAATCTTTGTGGTTGTCCAATGTTTCGAGCAACGCCACCTGCATCCGCGTGTGCACGCGGATGAACCAGCGCCAGAGCAGCGCCGCTACAGCGGCCGCGACGACGACGATCAGCACCAGCAACTTGTTGGTCGGCAGAATACTGGCCGACAAGGCTGCCAGCAGCAGGAAAATCACCAGCAGCGAGAGGATCGGGATCACTTCGGCGATCACCCGACGCACTCGCTGCGTGTGGCGGCCGGCCATCTCCGGCTTCACGCCCATCTCCGCCAACAGCATCGAGAGCGCCTTGAGCTTGCGATAGGCGGCGATCAGGAACGGTAGCGACAACAGCAACGCCCCACCCCAAATCAACGCTTTCTGCCAGCTCGGGTCACTGATCCAGTCTTGCAGGTAAGCAGACATGCGCTCGGCGAAAAAAGCACCCGAGAAGAAGATCGCAATCACCAGCGCCAGATTGACTCCCACCTGCAACAGAATCCGCCGAATCATCAACGCCAGCAACGCGCCCTCACCCTGAGGCTGGATGCTGCGCAGCCATTCGCCGTACATCCCCAATACCCTGCCCAGGCGCTTCGGCATCACCGCGGCAAGCTTGACCGACAGCGGGTCAGCCGCGCGGATCAAGTAAGGCGTCAGCAACGTGGTGATCACCGAGACGGCAACGGCGACCGGGTAAAGGAAGTTGCTGGTGACCTGCAACGTCATGCCCAGCGCCGCGATGATGAAAGAAAATTCGCCAATCTGCGAAAGCCCCATCCCGACTCGAAGTGAGGTGCGTCCATCATTGCCAGCGATAAAGGCGCCAAGACCGCAAGAAAACATCTTGCCCAGCACCACGGCCACGGTGATCACCGCAATCGGCCACGCGTATTGCAGCAGGATCATCGGATCGAGCATCAGCCCGATGGCGACAAAGAAGATCGCACTGAACAGGTCGCGAACCGGTTCGATCAAGCGCTCGATTTTCAGCAATTGCCGGGATTCAGCCATGATCGCGCCAATCAGGAAGGCACCGAGCACCATGCTGTACTCAAGTTTGACCACTAGCAGACAGAAGCCGAAACACAGGCCTAACACAGTGATCAGCAGCATTTCATTGCTTTCGAACTTCGCCACGTAAGCCAGCAATCGCGGCACCAACAGGATACCGATGACCAGCGCGACGATCATGAACAGCGAGAGCTTGCCGACCGTGGAAAACACTTCGCCGGAACTGACCGTGCCGCTGACCGCGATGCTCGACAGCAAGGCGATGATGCCGATGCCAAGAATATCCTCGACGATCAGCACGCCGAAAATCAGCTGCGCAAAGCGTTCGTTCTTCATCTTCAGGTCGTTGAGCGCCTTGACGATGATGGTGGTAGACGAAATCGCCAGAATCGCGCCGAGGAACAGCGAGTCCATGGTGTTCCAGTCGAACCAGCGGCCAATTTCGTAGCCGATCCAGATCATCAGTACGATTTCCATAAACGCCGCGATGAACGCTGTGGCGCCGACCTTCAACAGCTTGCGCAGGCTGAACTCCAGACCCAGGCAGAACATCAGGAAAATCACCCCGAGTTCGGCGAGGGTTTTGATGGTTTCTTCATCGTGGATCAGGCTGAACGGCGGGGTATGCGGGCCGATGATGAAGCCTGCGACGATGTAACCAAGTACCACCGGTTGTTTGAAGCGATGAAACAGCACAGTCACCACACCCGCGATCAACATGATCACTGCCAGATCTTGAATGAAACTGATGGCGTGCATGGCGTGGGGCTCCTTGGGTGACATTGCTCAATCGACAGACGTAGGAAAGGCCTGTTCGAGCAAGGTAAAAAATCCACTTTCCGCGTGGGAATTACCCTTGAGAAGGGGCTTTTGAAGGGTAACACCGCGACTTCCGGCAGAAAGGCGGTGCAATATATGGAAACAGATCGATTCGGGCGTGACGGCAGTCACCCGCCCGGCGTCCCGATAACTGTTGGTTTGAAAAAGCTGACGAGGCCCCCGCAGAGGTGCCGCCCTCCCGAAATTCTGCCTTGAACCGTGAGTACGCTATGGAACCCGGAAACGCACAACTGTCGATGACGGTATTGATGACCCCCGACATGGCCAACTTCTCTGGCAATGTCCACGGCGGTACCTTGCTCAAATACCTCGACGAAGTGGCCTACGCCTGCGCCAGCCGTTATGCCGGCCGCTACGTGGTGACCCTGTCGGTGGACCAGGTGATTTTCCGCGAGCCGATTCATGTCGGCGAACTGGTGACCTTTCTGGCCTCGGTCAATTACACCGGCAACACCTCCATGGAGGTGGGCATCAAGGTGGTGACCGAAAACATCCGCGAGCGCTCGGTGCGCCACACCAACAGCTGCTTCTTCACCATGGTCGCAGTGGATGACGACCGCAAACCGGCTGCTGTCCCGCCATTGCAACCGCAGAACAGCGAAGACAAACGCCGCTTCATGCAGGCTCAGCAACGTCGGCAGATTCGTCAGGAACTGGAAAAGCGCTATCAGGACATCAAGGGCGACGCCTGATATCGACAAAGTCGCAGCCTGCGCAAAGGCTGCGATTTTTTTCGGCGAATGTTGTTACAAACTGATCGCTGTCGCCTCGAACCGCACCCGCGGGTGCGCGATCCGGTCCTGAGCCCGCACCAGTTCCAGCTCATAGCTGGAGCAAGCCTGGGTTTCCAGCAGCACTTCATGCACCGCCGACGCGGCGAATTCAAATGCAGCCACCAGGCTATCGCCCAACAGCACGCGAGCCAGAAACAACCCGGAAGTCAGGTCGCCGACGCCCACCGGCTGACGCGGGAACGCCAGCAGCGGACGGCGCAGATGCCAGCTGTCTTCAGCCGTCACGAGCAACATCTCGAAAACATCCGTCGGTTTACCGGGATAATCCAGATGCTTGACCAGGACAGCCTTCGGACCGCGCGCCAGCAACGCTCGCGCCATAGCCAGGCAATCGAACAACGATTGCGGCTTGCGTCCCGAAAAGCTGTCCAGCTCCAGCTGGTTCGGGCACATGAAGTCCGCCACGGCAGCCGCCTCCTCCAGCAGGAAATCGCTGACTTCCGCAGGCACGCTGCACCCCTTCTCCGGATGGCCCATCACCGGGTCACACAGATACAGAGCCTTGGGATTCATCGACTTGATCCGCGCCACCCCTGTCAGGATCGCCCGGCCCTGAGCAGCACTGCCAAGATAGCCGGACAACACGGCATCACAGTTGCCCAGCTCGCCAATCGCCGCGATGCCTTCGACCAGATCGGGAATCTGATGCGGCGCCAGCACTTCACCGGCCCACTGGCCGTACTGGGTGTGGTTGGAGAACTGCACCGTATTGAGCGGCCAGACATTCACCCCGACCCGCTGCATCGGGAAAACCGCGGCGCTGTTGCCAGCGTGGCCGAACACCACGTGGGACTGAATGGCGAGCAGATGGGGCGTACGTTTCATGCGCTGGGTTTTCCGTCAAACGATTGAAATTCAAGCCGCGCAGTATGCGACTAAACGCAGCCTGTACGACAGACCGGCGACGCAGTTAAGCTGACACTATCTTGTTGGAGCAACGTGTTGATGCTGACCCTTGGAAATATCTTCGTCCTGATGCTGCTTGCCACCGGTGGCGCGTGGTTGTGGCACAACCATGGCTTGCGCGAGCGTGCGCTGGAGCGGGTCAAGCTGCATTGCACAAAGCTAGGAATCGAGCTGCTGGACGGCAACGTGGCCTTGAAGAAGCTCGCCTTCATTAAAGACGCCAACGGCCGGCGGCGCCTCGCCCGTGTGTATAACTTCGAATTCACCGTGACCGGTGAAAGCCGTCACAACGGTACTATCACCCAGTTCGGCGCCCACAGTGCGCAGATTGAGCTGGCGCCCTACCCGATGCCGTTCGACGACACACCTGCGGTGGCCGAAGTAGTGAAACCGCGCGCCGAGGTGATCGAGATGAGTCAGTGGCGGCAAGAACACACTAAATGGCGTCCTTGATTCAAGTCGGGCTCGACCGGCAGTCGGCTAGCTCTCTTTGTAATGAATCAACATCCTGCGGCTCACTGAAAATCAGCTCGATACGCGAATCACGCCGCCATTCGCTGGGCTGCCAGTCCGGCACCGAGTTTTCCAGCGCATTCGCCGAAACCCAACCGTCGACACTGTGGATAACCAGCTTCGCCCGCCGCCAGGCAAGGCTTTCAAGCCAACGGCCAACAAGCGTCGTATCGAAAGCCTGACTCGGATGCCAGCGCCACCCAACGCTCCAGCCGCCCTCCTGCTCCTGACTCAAGCAAATGGGCAGCGCAGGATCGGTCCAGATGGCCGGCAGCTGTGCCAATCCTTTGGGCGCGACGAAGTTATCCACACCCGCTACCGCCTGAACCCCAAGCCCTGGTAACTCACTCAATGGCAACGCGGCTTGCTGCGTCCAGTACAACGGACGCTCTGGCAACTGTGCGGCGATTCGCTGGCGATCAGCATCGTCGATATTTTCGGCTTTATTCATCAGCAACAACCCAGCGCTCTTGAGCGCTTCCTGTTGCGCCACCGGCAGCGGTTTACCGGCAGCCAGTGCCTGGGCGTCCAGCACCAGCACGCAGGGTTGAACAGCCAACACGCCTTGCCACGGCGCCTCACTCAATTGCCTGAGCAATTGTGCCGGATGCCCCAGCCCGGAGGGCTCGATAAACAGCCGATCCGGCCGCGCCTTGCGCAGCAAACGCCCGAGGCCGATCTGAAACGGCGCACCATTCACGCAACACAAACAGCCCCCGGCCACTTCACCCAGTGCGATACCATCGGCGTCCTGGGTCAGCAACGCAGCGTCGAGGCCGATCTGGCCGAACTCGTTGATCAGCACCGCCCAACGCTCATTCGCCGGCCGCTGCGCCAGCAGGTGCTTGATCAGGCTGGTCTTGCCGGCACCCAAGGGACCCGCAATGACGTGAGTGGGAATGTTCTGCAACATGGTCGAAGTTTTCTGAGGAGGTAAGGATGCGGTTGATGGGATTGTCGTTGCTGCTGGTGCTCACTTCAGGTGAAGCGCTGGCTCAAGCCTGTGTGGTACATAGCACGGCTGCGCGACTCGACGTGAAAGTCTGCCAGCAGAACCGCAACATCCCGGAAAAACTGTTCGCCGATGGTTTCTGCCAGCCGAACCTTCCTGGCCAGAAAGTCGAGGTGCAGTACGTCGACCAATGCCCCACCGGCGCGTTCGGCGTGTGCAGCAATGCCCAAGTCGCCAATATGCCTTACCGGCAGGATATTCACTATTACGGCGTGGCCACGGATGCGGCGTATTTGAAGCCGTTTTGTGAAGCCCAGAGCCAGGGAACCTGGCTCAAGCCGTGAGCCGTTAGCTCAGCCAGTCGAGCGTCAGGATCAGCCGCCGCTCACCGGACGCCAGCTGTGGCGAGCGGTGAATCAGGCCGAAGCCTTCGTTGCCATGCCATTTCTCGCCTTTAAGCAGCGCGACTTCGCCGCTGGCGATCTGCTCTATCCGCGAATCGTCCTGGGGTTCGGCATCGGCGTTGCCCAGTTGTCGGCGATCTATCGCACCTTCCTTCAGCCACTGGCTGCCGATCCCGCAATACGTGGTGATCAGCCGCACCGGCACGTGATCGACGTGGAAACGCGGGCACATGGCCTTGTCCAGGACCCGCAAGCGCAGGCCGATACGATTGGCGCCCAGCAAACAGGCGAAAGCACTGACCAGCCAGGAGACGTCGGCAATGAAACCTTCGTAACCTTCGAGATCGCTGAAACCTGAGGCCAATCCATGCAGATTGGGTTCGGTGTCATCGCTGGGCAGTTCCAGGACCAGCGACTCCGCCAACGGCTCGTTCAGGGACAGCAACAAACGCCCGAAATCAGCGATGTGCGCCGGCAGTTGGCGCTGCCAAACGGCGAGATTTACGCCGTCATCCAGTATTCGGGTCAGCGCTTGCGGCGTCTCACCTCGAACCTGATAAATGATCGGCCGCAGTTTCAGACTGGGTGCCAACATCAGGCTGCCGCCTCGTCATGCCACGGGCCAAATGGATCTGGCAGTAGCCGCCAGCCCTCGATACCTAACGCCATTTCATCGTCGGTCAGCAGGCAACTGTCGAGTTCGTTGGTGAGTTGCGCGAAGTCGATGTTCTGGCCGATGAACACCAGTTCCTGGCGGCAATCGCCAGTGGTTGCGGTCCAGTTTTCCATGATCCCGGCGGTGCTTTCTTCGTCCTGCGGCCACTGGGTTTTCGGCACGAAACGCCACCAGCGTCCGGCGAAACCATGGCGCATCAATCCGCCCGCCTGGGACCAGCTACCGGCGTCCATGTGCTTGCTGGCCAGCCAGAAGAACCCCTTGGAGCGCAGCAGTTTGCCGTTCACCCACGGGCGGTCGATGAAGCTGAAAAAACGCTGCGGATGAAACGGTCGGCGTGCTCGGTAGGCTGTCGAAGCGATGCCGTATTCCTCGGTTTCCGGTACGTGTTCGCCACGCAATTCCTGTAACCAGCCCGGCGCCTGGGCGGCCTTCTCGAAGTCGAAACGACCGGTATTCAGGATCTTCGCCAAGGGAATTTCGCCCATGACCATCGGGATGATTTCCGCCTGGGCGTTAAGCCGCTCAAGGATCGCGATCAGTTCCTGGCGTTCGCTGCTGCTGATCAAGTCGATCTTGCTGATCAGTATCACGTCGGCGAATTCGATCTGCTCGATCAACAGGTCGGTGATTGAGCGCTCGTCCTCCTCGCCCAAGGTTTCACCACGGGAGGCGAGGCTTTCGGCGGCCTGATAGTCGATCAGGAAGTTCATGCCATCGACCACGGTGACCATGGTGTCGAGCCGGGCGATGTCGGCCAGGCTCTGCCCTTCCTCATCGCGAAAGGTGAAGGTTTCCGCCACGGGCAGTGGCTCGGAAATGCCGGTGGATTCGATCAATAAATAATCAAAACGACCCTCCTTGGCGAGTTTGCTCACCTCTTCCAACAAGTCTTCGCGCAAAGTGCAGCAGATGCAGCCATTGCTCATCTCTACGAGTTTTTCTTCCGCGCGGTTCAGGCTGACATCGCGCTGGACTTCGCCGCCATCAATGTTGATTTCGCTCATATCATTGACGATCACGGCGACGCGCAGGTTGTCGCGATTGCGCAGCACGTAGTTGAGCAGCGTGCTTTTGCCAGCGCCGAGAAAGCCCGACAGGACGGTTACGGGGAGACGATTGGGCATCAGGTATTCCTCACAAAGATGCCCGGTCGCAGTGTCGGGCTTAACTTGATGTTATAGTATAACAACACAATTAAGCCACTTTCCTCTTGCCCACGATGACAAAGGGCACGATGCTCAAGCCCGTTCGATCCGTGAGAAATCCTATGCGTGTAGCCCTGAAAATAACGCTGATGAGCGTTTCGCTGCTGATTGCTGTCGACGCCTGGGCGCAAATCCCGAGCCTGGCCAAATGCACCCGAAGCGCCAATCTGCTGGCCTGCGTGGATGGCGACGGCAACGCCTACAGCGTCAACACCGTCGGAAGCACGATCTATCTGCGGGGCTTCGAAGCGGCCGGAAAACGCCATTGGGCGCAGACCAACAGTCGCTACGGACAACTCACGTTTTTCACTGGGCTCGCTTCCGATGGCGAGGCCTGGGTCGGCTACAACCGCCGCGTCGGCTGGACCACGATCAATCGGTTTTCCAGTTCCGGTGGCAGCAGCGGCAAGTTCACCTGTAGCCGAATCGCCGGCTGTTAGGCCTGAATCTTTTTCTGCTCCTGCTGCCAAGCGACGTAACTGTTTACCGGCGGATTTTTCTGGAAGTAGCGCTGTAACCCTTCGAACAAGCCATCGGCTACGGCCTGCTGGTAACGCGCAGTGACCAGTCTCTGACTGTCGCGAGCGTTAGATATGAAGCCGGTTTCCACCAAGATCGACGGCACATCCGGCGATTTCAGCACGGCAAATCCCGCTTGTTCCACGCGCTTCTGATGCAATGTGGTGATACCCGCCAGACTGCCGAGCACCGTGCTGCCCAACTGCAAACTGGCGGCGAGGGTCGCGTTCATCGACATGTCGAGAATCACCCCGGCAAGCATCGGGTCCTTATCCTTGAGGTTGAGCAGGCTGGTAGCGCCCAGCAGGTCCGCGCCGTTCTCACGTTGCGCCATGAAACGCGCCGTCGCCGAGGTTGCTCCACCCTCGGACAGGCAGTAGACCGAAGCGCCTGACGCGGTAAGACGCGGTGCGGCATCGGCATGCACCGAGATGAACATGTCGGCGTTGTGCTTGCGAGCGATCTCCACACGCTTGCGTAGCGGGACGAAGAAGTCGTCGTTGCGCACCAGTTTCACGTCGAAGCCCTTCTCGCGTTTCAGCCGTTTGGCCAACAGCTGGGCGATGGACAGCACCACGTCCTTCTCACGCTCACCTTTGGCGCCGATCGCGCCGGGGTCTTTGCCGCCGTGACCGGGGTCGACCACGACGATGATGTCGCGCTTGGGGTGAGCCTTGTCGACGGTCGCCTCGGGCGCCGCCGCCATTTGTAACGGCGCAGCCGTCTTCAGATCGAGTACCAGTCGATGGCCCTGACCGTCCTGTGGCGGCAGTAAAAAACTGGCGAGCTGCACCGGGCCGCTGAGGTCGAGGACGATTCGCGTATCGCCAACGCCAAATTGTCCGGAGCGTATCGAGCGAATCACCGTGTTGCTGAGCGCCAACTGACTGAAATCGCCACTGAGGTTGGCACCACTCAGGTCGATGATCAGCCGTTCGGGAGCGCTCAGGGAAAACGTCTTGTATTGCACCGGCCCGCTCAGATCGAACACCAATCGCAACTTGTCATCCGAACGCCAGAGCCGCGCATTGCGAATCTGTGTGGCCGAAACGCCAAACGGCAAAGCGAAGGCCGCGCTGGCCAGGATCAGGTTGAGCAAGTGACGTCTGTGCATGATGAAAGCCTGTTCATGAAAAAGGCATGGTCGATTTAGATGTAATAACATAACATAAGACATCGACTCCCACGATGGACCTGCTCATGAATGCGCTGACTCTGCCGGATATCGCCGCGCAGGCCTCACGCCAAGCCCTGCCACTCGACTGGGTGGGCATGTGCGGCATTGCTCTTCCTGTTTTGTTCGATGGCCAACGACTGAGTGCGAAAGCCGACGCCGGCGTTAGCCTCGATGATGGCGAGGCGCGCGGAATTCATATGTCGCGGCTGTACTTGGCGCTGGAAATGCTCGAGCAAGAAAACCTGACGCCCGCTTTGTTACGGCGAATTTTGCAAAGTTTTCTCAAGACTCATGAAGGACTGTCCAACAGCGCGTACTTAAAAATTCACACCGATTTACTGCTCAAAAGACCGGCGCTGGTCAGTCCATTGGCCGGCTGGAAAACCTATCCAGTGAGCATCGAAGCACGTTTGAAAAACGCGATGTTCCACGTGGAACTAAAAATCGACGTGTCTTATTCCTCGACCTGTCCCTGCTCGGCCGCACTATCCCGGCAGTTGATTCAGCAACAATTCGTCGATGACTTCGCCAACAAGCCGCTGCAACACGCTGATGTGTTGACTTGGCTCGGCTCGACAAAAGGCATCGTCGCAACGCCGCACAGCCAACGGAGCACTGCGAAATTGCGGCTTCGAGTGGACGACTATCTGGATGACCTACCGCTGATCGCGATCATCAACGACGCCGAAGCAGCCCTCGGCACCGCCGTGCAAACCGCCGTGAAACGCGCCGACGAACAAGCCTTCGCGCTGGCCAACGGGCAGAACCTGATGTTCTGCGAAGACGCCGCCCGCCGTTTGAACTTGGCCCTGAAACGCTCCCCCGGCATCAACGCCTTCCACCTACGAGTCGTCCACGCGGAAAGCCTCCACGCCCACGATGCCGTCGCCGAAAGCCGTTGGAATTGGGAGGCCGCATGATTCATTGCCAAGCCTTGCGATGGGGTGCACCCGGCCAGGCCCTGACTCCACCCGTGGATTTCGAACTGGCCCAAGGAAGTCTGACCGCCGTAATCGGTGCGAACGGTTCGGGTAAAAGCAGCCTGCTGAAAGTCATCGCGGGTTTGCAAAAACCGCTGACCGGCAAAGTCATCCTGGATGTTCCACGCAAGGGCAGCCTCTCATTCCTACCCCAGCAACAACACTTGGATCGCCAATTCCCTATCAACTTGCAAGAGTTAGTGGCCGCCGGTTTCTGGGGCCGTACACAGTCGCCCGAGATACGCAGACAACGCCTCAAAGCCGTCCTGGAAAACTGGTGCCTGAGCGGACTGGAACAGCGCTCGCTGATGGCCTTATCCGGTGGCGAATTACAGCGTGCCCTGCTCGCCCGTTTAAGCCTCGCGGATTCACCACTGCTGTTGCTCGACGAACCCCACGCCGCCCTCGACGAGCTCGGTCAGGCGCTGCTCTGGAAACACATTCACGCCTGGCATGCCGAAGGCCGAACCCAAGTGATCGTGTGCCATGACCTGGCCGCCGTTCGCCAACACATTCCTCAAACGTTGCTGATCAAAAGCTCCGGCTGTGTCCTCGGGTCGAGCGTTGACCTGATCCATCAACAACCACAAACGCGGGTGGCCTGATGCTCGCGGCCGCTCATCTTTGGCAACCGTTCCACGAGTTCGTGTTCATGCGTCGGGCTCTTCTCGGCGGGTTGGTTCTGGCATGCAGCACAGCACCGTTAGGTGTGTTTTTGATCCTGCGACGCATGAGCCTGATCGGCGACGCGGTGGCTCACGGCATTCTGCCGGGGGCCGCATTGGGCTTCTGGTTCGCCGGATTGAGTCTGCCGGCGCTGACCGTCGGCGGCCTCGGTGCCGGTCTCGGCATGGCCGGCCTCGCCGCCTGGATCACCCGTCGCACCGGCCTGCGGGAAGACGCCAGCCTCGCCGCGATCTACCCGATCTCCCTTGCCTGCGGTGTGCTGATCCTCGGAATCGCCGGCAAACGCCTGGATCTGTTGCACCTGTTGTTTGGCTCGGCACTGGCGGTCGATGGTCCGACGTTAACGGGCATGCTCTGGGTCTCCGGCTTCAGCCTGATCGCCATGGCGTTCATCTACAAACCGCTGTTGCTGGACACCCTCGACCCACTCTTTCTGCAAACCGTCAGCCGACTAGGCCCCCTGGCACACGGCGTATTTCTAACCCTGGTGGTGCTGAATCTGGTGATCGGTTTTCAAGCCATCGGCGCGCTGATGGTGGTCGGTTTGATGATGTTGCCCGCCGCCGCGTCGCGCTTCTGGAGTCGTCGCTTGCCGACGTTAATGGCCATCGCCGCCCTGCTCGGCTGCCTCTCGGTGTGGCTCGGACTGTTGCTGTCGTTCTACTTCTCGCTGCCCAGTGGCCCGGCGATCGTGCTGGTGGCTGGCGGTTTGTATCTGCTGTCCGTGGTGTTCGGACCGGTGCACGGTTTGCTGCGCCGCCCGCCTTTGCTCACATCCCAATGAGGTGTTACCCGATGCGCGTTTTACTCGTGCTGTTCAGTTTGCTGCTGTCGATGTCGCTGTCTGCTGCGGAAAAACTTCAGGTAGTCACCAGTTTCAGCATCCTCGCCGACATGACCCATCAGGTCGGCGGCGACCACATCCAGATCACCAACATGGTCGGCGCGGACGCCGATGCTCACACGTACGAGCCGACGCCGGACGACGCCAAGGCGTTGCTGAACGCCAAACTCATCATCAAAAACGGCTTGGGTTTCGAGCCATGGCTGGACCGCCTGGTGACCAGCACCGAGACCAAAGCGCCAGTGATCAGCGCGAGCCACGGCATCATCCCGCGCTCCCTGGATGAAGATGGCGAGACGATTCCCGACCCTCACGCTTGGCACAACCTGGCGAACGCTGAGCTGTATATCAGCAACATCACCAAGGCGCTGATCGCTGCCGACCCGACGAATAAAGCCGACTACGAACGTAACAGTCAGGCCTACCTGAAACAGATCTACGCGCTGCTTGCAGAAGCCAAGGTCAAACTCGGTTCGCTGCCACCGGGTAATCGCAAAATCGTGACGTCCCACGACGCCTTCGGTTATCTCGGTCAGGCTTACGGCATCGACTTCATGGCCCCTCAAGGTCTGTCCACTGAACGCGAACCGTCAGCCGCCGAAGTCGCTGCATTGATCACTCAGATTCGCCAGGCCAAGGTCAAAGCGGTGTTCATGGAAAACATCAAGGATGCACGTCTGCTCAAACAGATTGCCGATGAAAGCGACGCGCACATCGGTGGCACGTTGTACTCCGACGCCCTCGCGGCGACCGGACCGGCCAGCACCTTCGTCGGGTTGTTCGAGTACAACCTCAACACCCTGTACAACGCGTTGAGCAAGCCATGATCCGCAAGAATCCTTCCGGTGATTTGCCGGTCATAGCAGAGTCTGCCTACGTGGATAAAACCGCCATCATCTGCGGCAAAGTGGTGATCGGCGAGAACGTCTTCGTCGGTCCTTACGCGGTGATTCGTGCCGACGAAGTGGATACCTCAGGCGAGATGGAGCCGATCATCATCGGCGCCAACTCGAACATCCAGGATGGTGTGGTGATCCACTCCAAGTCCGGCGCGGCAGTGACCATCGGCGAGTTCAGTTCCATCGCCCACCGCTCGATCGTTCATGGTCCGTGCACGGTTGGCGACCGGGTGTTTATCGGGTTCAACAGCGTGCTGTTCAACTGCGCAGTCGGTGACGGTTGCGTGGTGCGGCACAACTCGGTGGTCGATGGTCGCGACTTGCCCGAAGACTTCTACGTGCCCTCCACCACCCGCATCGGCCCGAAGACAGATCTGTCGCAGTTCCCACCGGTAAGCGTCAGCGCCTCGGAGTTTTCCGAGGACGTGGCGCGCACCAACGTCGATCTGGTGCGCGGCTACAAAGCCCTGCAGAACGAGTTCTGACCATGAGCAGCGTGCTGATTCGCAATGCCCGGCTGGTGAATGAAGGCCGTGAGTTTGACGGTGATCTGTTGGTGAGCAACGGTCGAATCGTGAAGATCGCCAGCAGCATCCACAGTGAAAATGCCGACGTGGAAATCGATGCACAAGGGCAACGGCTGCTGCCAGGAATGATCGACGACCAAGTGCACTTCCGCGATCCAGGCTCACCAGACAAGGGCAGCTTCTACACCGAATCGCGGGCGGCGGTGGCGGGTGGCATCACCAGCTTCATGGACATGCCCAACACCCATCCGGCGACCCTGACCCTCAGCGCACTGGCCGACAAAAAGCGCCGAGCGGCGATCAACTCCGTCGCCAATTACGGCTTTCATTTCGGCGTGAGCAACGACAATCTCGACACCGTCGCCAGGCTCAACCCCTGTGAAGTCGCCGGCGTCAAAGTGTTCATGGGCGCCTCGACCGGCAACATGCTGGTCGATGACCCACAGATTCTCGAGCGGTTATTCGCCGAGGTGCCGACCCTTTTGTTGGCCCACTGCGAACACACGCCCAGCATCGACGCCAATGCCGCGAACCTGCGTGACTTGTTCGGCGAACACATTCCTGCGGCGGCCCACCCGCTGATCCGCAACGCCGAGGCCTGCTTTCGCTCCTCCTCAATGGCCGTGGACCTGGCCAAGCGTCACGGCACCCGACTGCACGTTCTGCACCTGACCACCGCCCGCGAACTGGCGTTGTTCGAAGACAAGCCACTCGCCCAGAAACGCATCACAGCCGAAGTCTGCCTGCACCACTTGCTGTTCGATGACCGGGATTACCCGAGCCTCGGCAACCTCATCAAGTGCAACCCGGCGATCAAAACCCAGGCCGACCGCGATGCCTTGCGCAAAGCGTTGCTGAGCCATAGGCTCGACGTGATTGGCAGCGACCACGCGCCACACACCTGGGCCGAAAAACAGCGGCCGTACAGCCAGGCGCCTTCCGGCTTGCCACTGGTGCAACACGCCCTGCCCGCGCTGCTGGAACTGGTCGCGGATAAAGTTTTGCCGATCACTACACTCGTGGCCAAGACCAGTCACCGGGTCGCCGATCTGTTCGCCATTCCTGACCGCGGTTATCTGCGCGAAGGCTATTGGGCCGACCTCGTTCTGATCAAACCCGAACCCGGCGGCGTCGCCGTTTCCCAGCAGCCGATTCTGTCTCAATGCGGCTGGACGCCTTTTGCCCGGCAGCGTTTCCGCCACAGCGTCAGCACCACGATCGTGTCGGGGCAAATTGCCTGGCACGACAAACGTCTTAATGACAACTGCCAGGGTTTACCACTACGGTTTATGCGCTAGCACTCGAGGGCACCGACATGATTCACATCACCCTGAGCGATGGTTCATTGCGTGAATACGACCAGCCACTGTCGGTGTACGAGCTCGCCGCGAGTATCGGACCCGGGCTGGCAAAAGCGGCGGTGGCCGGCCGAGTGGACGGCATCCTGGTGGACTGTGAGTACATGATCGAAGCCGATGCCAGGGTCAGCATCGTCACGCCTCAAGAGCCCGATGGGCTGGAGATCCTGCGACGCTCCTGTGTACTGATGCTGGCCATGGCCGTTAAACAACTTCATCCACAGGTGCAACTGCACGCAGGAACGGCGCTGGGCGACGGGTTCTTTCATGAGTTCTCTGTCGAGCCATCCTTAATGCCAGCAGACCTGCCACTGATCGAAGCCCGCATGCAGGCTCTGGCGGCGACCAATCACTCGATTCGCCGTCAAGGAAAGACGCCGCTGTACCGCCTGGGGAATGTCGAATCGACGACCGCTGGCCCGCATGTCCCCGCGACCCGAGTGCTGCAAGCGTTCACCCTCGACCACATCAGCGGTACGTTGCCGCAACGGATTTACGGTACGTGCTGGTCGTGCCAACAAGAGCTGGAAAACTGGCGGACACCGCCGCACGTCATGATCGTCAGCATGGACGAACGTCAGGCGGATTACGCGCAGTCGGTGACCGAGGCATTGCGTCGAAGCGGCGTGCGCGCCCGTGCGGATCTGCGTCACGAGAAAGTCCGCCAAAAGATTCGCGAGCACAGTCAGCACGTGCCGTATCTGGTGGTGATCGGAGAGAAAGAAAAAGCAGGCGGGTTTGT
Source organism: Pseudomonas silensiensis (assembly GCF_050434865.1). NCBI lineage: Bacteria > Pseudomonadati > Pseudomonadota > Gammaproteobacteria > Pseudomonadales > Pseudomonadaceae > Pseudomonas > Pseudomonas silensiensis. The sequence continues at coordinate 66,014 of NZ_JBNDJH010000007.1, read as the reverse complement.
CAGTGTGCGCAGCCGCACAGGTGAAGACTTCGGGAGGATGGGTGTTGAGACGGTGTGTGAGTGGTTGAATCAGGCCCGCTCCCACACAGTCATGTAGGGCGCGGGCCTGCTGGCGAGCTTTTAAGCTCTTGGTTTGACGGTCCCGCAATCCTGCCCCAACCACACGGCGCGGCTATCGAGGCTGCCCTTCTGCTGAATGCCGGTAGCGTTGAAGGTGCCATTAACCTTGGTGGTGAACTCACGATCACTGAGGAAAGTGGCGACACCGGTGCCCTGCGCTTTCGGACAGCTGAAGCGGAATTTCCACTGATTCCCGGTGCGGTCGGTGACTTCCTGCTTGCAGCCAGACTGTGGATCGGTCAGCGGAATGTCGTTGGTCTTCACTTGTTCCGGCGTCAAGCAAGCCCGAATCCCTTTGCCGCCCATGGTGATGCCCTGCTTCTCCAGCTGCGCACGCTGTGCAGGGGTCATCTGGCTCTGTAGCTGACCAAGGATCAGCTGCAAGTCCGGGAGATTCTGGTCATCGACCTTCATGTTGCTTGTGGTCATTTCCCACAAGCCGGGCTGCAACATCTGCGCCTGAGCGGCCACAGGAAGTGACAAACCAACAGCCATGGCCAAACCCAGCAGACGAACGTTCATCGAGTAACTCCTGATCAGTTGTGGCCGTTAGACGTCAGCGAATGGCTTCGGTTCATGGGCCAATTAAATAGCGACATTCTGCACGGAACATGGTCTGTTAAGCATTGAATCTTCAGGAGCAAGGCTGCCCCCATGGATTACTTTGGACCGCATATTTTTGGCTACATGATTGCACTGCTTCATACGCTGGGCCTGATCGCTGCCATCCACGCCGTGCTCACCGTCCGGACCGCCCAGGGATCGATCGCCTGGGCCCTGTCGTTGCTGTTTATTCCCTACCTCACACTCATCCCCTACCTGGTCTTCGGCCGCAGTACCTTCGATGGCTACATCAAGGCTCGGCGGCAGGCCAACGAAGAAATGCGCAAGGCAATCTCCGAGCTCAACTGGCGCCCTTGGGTAGAAGAGGCGCTGACCGCTCGCGCCTCAAGTGCTTACGCGTCCTTGAGGGCGATGCCGAAACTGGGACGCATGCCGTGCCTGGCGAACAACGAAGTGCGTTTGCTGATCGACGGCCAGGCCACCTTCAACGCCATTTTTGACGCCATCAGCAACGCGAAGGAAGCGGTGCTGATTCAGTTTTTCATCATCCACGACGATCGACTCGGCCAACGCCTGCAAACCTTGCTGCTGCAGAAAGCCGCCGAAGGCGTGGCGGTTTATTTATTGTACGACCGCATCGGCAGCCACTCCCTGCCTCACAGTTACGTGCAGCCACTGCGCGATGCCGGCGTCGAGGTCAAAGCCTTTGCGACCCGCAGTGGCTGGCTCAACCGCTTCCAGGTCAACTTCCGTAACCACCGCAAGATTGTGGTGGTCGATGGCGTATTGGGTTTCGTCGGTGGGCACAACGTCGGCGACGAATACATGGGCGAGAAACCACCCCTGGCGCCGTGGCGCGATACCCATGTGCAAGTACGCGGGCCGGTGGTGGCCTGCATGCAAGAATCTTTCGCTGAAGACTGGTTTTGGGCCGCCCGCTCATTGCCGCCGCTGATCCTGCCGGACGTTTACCCGGACGACGGCGTGCTCTGCCAATTGCTCGCCAGCGGTCCGGCGGATTCCTACGAAACCTGTTCGTTATTCTTCGTCGAAGCCATCCATGCGGCAACCGAGCGGGTGTGGATCACCAGCCCTTATTTCATCCCCGACGAAGCCGTGTTCGCCGCGTTAAGGCTGGCCGTTCTGCGAGGCGTGGATGTGCGGCTGCTGCTGCCCTCTCGACCTGACCACCGAATCGTCTACGCCGCCTCCAGCCTGTATGCCTTCGAAGCCGTGCGCGCCGGCGTGCGGGTGTTCCGCTACGAGCCTGGCTTCCTGCATCAGAAAGTGGTGTTGATCGACAGCGAAATCAGCGCCATTGGCAGTGCCAATCTGGACAACCGCTCGTTCCGGCTGAATTTTGAAGTGATGTTGTTGACGGTCGACAGCGCCTTTGCCGCCGAAGTAGAACAGATGCTCAACGATGACTTCGCCCAGGCTCACGAGATCGCCAAAGAAGAAAGCCGGGAGACCCGCCGCCTGCAACAGGTCGGCATGCGGGTCGCCCGGCTTATTTCACCGATACTTTAAGGGTTGTAGATATCGTCTCGCGTCCATGGCAGTTCATGGCTGCCATCGGGGTGGGCTTTCACCGCGAGAATCTGGTGCAGATTGATCCAGCCCTTGGCGAACGCGTAAGCGCATCCCGCCAGGTACAGCCGCCAGATCCGTAAGGCTTGCTCTGGCACCAGCCGGGAAGCCGCTTCCAGATTGTCTTCCAGGCGTTCGCTCCAGTGGTCCAGGGTACGCGCGTAGTGCAGGCGCAGACTTTCGACGTCGACGATCTCCAGCCCTGCTTCACTGATCTCGGCAGAGATCATCGACAGGTGCGGCAGCTCGCCATTGGGGAACACATACTTCTCGATGAATTCGCCGGCACCGCGCCCCACCGGACGGCCGTCGATGTGCTTGGCGGTGATCCCGTGGTTCATTACCAGGCCACCCTCCTTCACCGCACCGAACAAGGTCTTGCAGTACTCGGCCAGATTGGCGTGGCCAACGTGTTCGAACATGCCGACACTGACCACTTTGTCGAAACGGCCGTCCTGAGGTAGGTCGCGGTAGTCGAGCAGTTGCAGTTCGACCAGATCGTCCAGGTCTTCGGCGGTCACCCGTTCGCGGGCAAGTGCGAGTTGCTCTTTACTGAGCGTGATCCCGAACACCTTCGCACCAAACTCCCGGGCGGCATACCGTGCCAGTCCGCCCCAACCGCAACCGACATCCAGCAGATATTCCCCTGGTTGCAGCCGCAGCTTGCGGCACAGGTGGCGGAATTTGGCTTGCTGGGCTTGTTCCAGCGTTTCGCTGCCGGTCTCGAAATAGGCGCAGGAATACGCCATGTCACTGTCGAGCCACAGTTGATAAAACGCGTTGGAAAGGTCGTAGTGGTAGGAAATCGCCTTGGCGTCTGCTTCTTTGTCGTGAGGGGTGCGCACTGGCTGACTGTCTTGATCACCGAGCAACGCCTGGCTCCACTCATCGCAAACGCGGATCACGTCGCTGATGGAGCCTTCCAGCTCAAGCTTGCCTTCGACAAACGCCGCTCCGAGCGTGTCCAGGCTTGGGTGAGTGAACTGGGTAACCATTTGTGGGTCCTTGACCACAATTGTGACGCTAGGCGTCGGCCCCAGGTTGAATTCATGGCCGTCCCAGAGTCGCAGGCGTAACGGTAACTGCAGATTCTGTAAGGCCGGAGGAAGATGCGCGAGCATGGATAGACCCTCTTGTTTCAGACGTCTGATGTGAGGGTAGTCCATCCTTGAAAAATAGCTGGCTACCGAATTAATAGCCCTTTTTTATGATTCGTAACGCTCGAACTAACCGTCGCGAATTCACAAAAGTGATTGCCCTCACCTAGATGACTACGAATTCGTCGTACAGTTCTGAAAACTTGAAATCGCCCGTGATCGCGCTGTTTAGAGCACTCACCAGACGTGTTCAATCCTCATCCTCAAGCTTGAGCAATGGTTCCTGAAAACGCAGTAAACGCCCGGCATTCCCCAACACCAGCAGGGTGCTGAAATTGTGCAACAGCGCAGCAATCATCGCGCCCGCAGCACCAAGCCAGCCGAAGGCGGCGAAGGCAACAATCGCCAGCGTCCAGCCAAGACCAATGATCACGTTAACCTGCAACGTGTGTCGGCATTGGCGACTCAAACGCACACATGTACCGAGTCGACGCAGGTCGCTGCCGATCAGGACGATGTCGGCCGAAGCCAGCGCGATGTCCGCCCCGCCCGCGCCCATGGCCACGCCGACCACACCGGCCTTGAGCGCCAGCGAATCGTTGATCCCGTCTCCCACGACCATCGGCCGGAAGCCGCTGCCGATTTCTTTCAACACACGATTGAGTTTGTCCTCGGGCAACGCTTGAGCTTCAACGTCGCTGATCCCGACATCCCGCGCCAATGTGTGCGCGACGCTTTGCCGATCCCCTGTCAGCAGCAACTGCCGGCCCAACCCCAATTCGCGTAGCTCGCTCAAAGCAAATCGAGCTTCAGGTTTGACGCTGTCGGCCAGCAACAACCAGGCGAGGAATTCACCGTTGAGCGCCAGCCCGGCAATCGGGCCATCGTGGTCGGGAACACTGGAAGTGGCGATACCCAATTGCGCGAATAGCTCCGGACGACCGAGCGCCGCCTCGCCCTGCTCCGTCATCGCCACCACGCCCAGCCCCTGGCGTTCGTGGATGTCAGAGAGCAGCAGAAAATGTTCCTGGGTGACCAATCCGGCAAGCGCACGACTAACCGGATGACTGCTGGCAGAACCGAGGCTGGCAGCGAGTTTAAGGACGTGGCTGCGATCCTCGAGCGGACTGTCGATGGATTGCAAACGCAAGGTGCCAAAGGTCAGGGTTCCGGTCTTGTCGACCACCAGCGAAGTCAGATCTGCCAACTCTTCGAGGAACGCGGAGCTGCGAATCAGAATCCCGTGACGAGCCGCCACCGCCACCCCGGCAATCGCCGTGGCCGGTGCCGACAACACCAATGCACAAGGACAGGCCGCCACCAACACCGCGAGCATGGCCTGAGCATCGTTAGTGACGAACCAGGTCACGGCGGCCAGCAGCAACACCAGCACCATGTAGCTGCCGGCGTAACGTTCCAGCAAACGCGTGATCGGTGGTTTGGAACGCTCGGCACTTTGCATCAGCGCGATGACTTTGCCGAGAGTCGACTCATTGCCAGTGCGGGTCACTTCGATGCGCAGCAGACCGTCGAGGTTGATCGCGCCGCCGAACACTTGCATGCCGACGCCCGCCTCCATCGGCACCGATTCGCCAGTAATCGAAGCAGTGTCCAGGCTCGCCTGACCGGACAACACCCGACCATCCGCCGGCACCCGATCACCCGCGCGCACCTCGACGAGGTCTCCGGCCTTGAGTGTGCCGTTATCGACTTCGACGATGGAGCCATCGGCCTGAACCTTGCGAGCGTGGCTGCGCGTCAGTTTGCCGAGGGCGCGAATCGCCTCTTGAGAGCCGATCACGCTGCGCTCCTCCAGCACGTGGCCGAAGATCATGATGATCGGCAGCAATGCTGCAGTCAGCAGATCACCCGTGGCCCACGCCCCGAGCATGGCCAGGGCGATCAATTGATCAGTGATCCCGTGCAGGCTCGGATAACGCAGGCTGTACCAGGCCGAACGCATCACGGGCACGGCCACCAGTAACGAAGCAAAGCCTAGCAGCAGTTGACTGACGCCCGTCTGCTCCGGAGACAACCAGCGCCAGGTCAGGCCGAGCGCAAGCAGGCCCAATGCGAGCATGGCCAGGGTCAATTGCCGGGCGGCGCTGCGCTGTTCAGCCGAGGACAACATGCTCGGTGCGGCGGCGGTTGGGGTGGTCATTGTGCAGCTCCCTGAATGATCAGGCGGGAATCGTCTTTCGGGTTGACCGTGGTCACCGAGCCGGCCTGACCGAGAATCTTCGGCATCCGCTCGCGGTAGATGCGCAGCAGCATTTGCGGGTCGGTCCCTTGTTGCTGCGCCTTGGCCAGGCTCAATACCGTGGCGGTGTCCGTCGACGCTTTGGCCAGACGTTCGCTCGCTTGGGCGTGAGCGACTTGCAGCGTGCGATCGGCTTGTTCGTTGGCCGTCTGAGTCAGTTTCTCGGCTTCAGTGCGAGCATTGGCCACGGCTTTATCGGCTTGTTGACTGGCGGTCAGAACAGCGTTGAACGCATTAACCGCTGGGCCTGGCAGACTCGATTGCACGTCGACCCGAGCCACTTCAATGCCTAACCCCTGCCCGGTCGCGGTCAGGTCAGCCAGGCGCTGATTGATGCCTTGCACCAGATCACCGCGCAACCGTTCGCGGCGTTCGGCTGCCTGGCTATCGGCGCCGATCAGCTCTGGCCGAGCGACCAGAATAGTGTCCAAATCTCGCGCCGCCGTGAGCGTCACGGCGCTACGGGTCACCAGTCGATCCAGTGCCGGCAACACATGTTCGCCTTGAAGGACGAAGGCATAGGGCTCGGTGACTTTGTAGAAAACACGCACATCCAGTTGCACCACACCCGCGTCACCGGTGAGCAAATAACCGGAGCCGGCGAGTGCATCGCTGATCGGTGTAGCGAAACTTGCTGCCCGGTCTGCCTGCAACGCGGCATCGGTGCGCAGCAGGTTTTCCACCCGACGCTCAATCACCCGGTCCGCCGCGGGCAACAAAATCACCTGCTCAAACGGACGTGGCCAAGCCAATAGCAGGCCAGCATTCTGGATGCGATCCAGCGCGCCGAAATGCAAAACCACCGCGCGATTTTGTGGATCGATCTGCCGCACATTGGAAAATGCCCACGCCAAAGCGGCCAGTACCGTCACGGCGTAAAGGGCCAAGAAAGCCAGTCGCCCAGCCTGAATCCAGGGACTGCTTAACTCATTTGTTCCACGTGGAACTAATTTCATGGCTGCGACCCGGCCTTGTTATCGAGGGTCGGCGGACCGTCAACCAACACCCGGAACGGCGCGGCGTCGGTACGCAGAATCAGCTTTGTGCCGGGCGTGACGATCGTGCCTAGCGTGTCGAGGGAGCGCAGCAGGTTGTAGAGCTGTGGTGACCCGGCATAGGCGCGACCATAAATCTGCGCGGCTTCGACGCGCGATTGAGCTTCGATATCGGCAGCTTTCACCGTCGCATCGGCCTGCACTATTCGCGCATCACGCTCGGCGGCAGAACGGATTTGCGCCGCTTCGCGCTTACCAATAGCCGTGCGTTCGGTGGCGATTGTTTCACGCTCGGCACGCATGCGATCGACGGTAGCGGTGAGGGTTACCGACGGCAAGGTCAGTCGCTCGATGCCGACTTGCAGCACCCGCACGCCATAAGTCGTGAGCAGCTGCTGATCGATCTGTTGACGCAACTGCGCTTCAAAATCAGCGATGTGTACTTTGTTGGCGTCGGTGTTCACCAGGTTAGCCAGATCAAAACTGCTGGCCGTGGTTTCCAGCGCCGAGCCAACAAACGTGCGAATTTGCCGCGCGGCTTCGTCCGGCTGATTCTGTACAGCGCGCATGAAGCGTTGCACGTTGTCCGGATCGCCCTGAACCTGCCAGGCCACGTAAGCCTGAACGATGATGCGCAAACCGTCCCGCGTCCCCACATCCTGTAAACCACTCGAGGTCGTGCGCAGTCGCAGATCGACAGGAATCGCCGCTTCAAAAGGCGCAGGCCAACGCCAGCCAAGACCTGGTTCCAGCAGTACCCGCGACGGATTACCGAAACGCGTGATCACCGTCGCCTCGCCCGAGCGCACTTGCACCAGGCTCGCTGCCGCGATGGCAAATGCTACCAGCAAGGCTGCCCAGCCCATTCGCCGCCACGGGAACGGGCCCGCTTCTTGGGGATCACCGTGATGGTGATGGTGATGTCCGTGGTGATGCCCGCCATGGCCGTGATCGTGGCCAGTGTGGTCATCGTGATCATGAGTGTGCGACTGGCTCAATTGGCAGCTCCTGGCTGAGCGGTTTTACGCGCCGGCGCAAGGTCAGCCGGCAGCGTGAATGTACGAAGGTCTATGGTCGGCGCGTTACTGCTGCCGCCCAGACGATGGTCGAGCACCAGCAACCTGGCATTGGCCAGGCCTTGGGACAGTTGGCTGAAGTACTGTTCCAGCACGAAGGCCTGGCCGGCGCTGGCGTAGGCCTTTTGCTCGGCGCTGAACCGCAGATCCGCCGCTTGGGCAGTGGCGTTGATTTCACGAGCGCTGGCCGTCGCTTGATCGCGAGCGATGCTGGCCTGCAATTGCGCCTGGTTAGTGGCTTCCGCCGCCGCACCGCGCTCGCGGGAAATCAATGCCTGGGCGCCAATCTGCGCAGCCTGGACACCGTGATAGGCATTGGCGGCACCGGCCGGCGGATGAATCGCCTCGACCACGGTGGCGAGAATTTCCACGCCGCTGTCGAGTTTCTGCAAGTCGGCCTGTACCGCCCGACCAATTTCTTCGGCGAGCCCTACCCTGTCTTCGCCGAGCAAACCGTCGAGGGTTCGCGAGGCGAAATCGTGGACCAGAATCCGGCTGGCGGTGCTGCGGATCAGTGTCGGGACGTCGGCGCTGTTATAGGTCGCAGCCAACGCCGCTTGATCGCTCAGGCCGATGCGATAGACGAAACGCACGTCCATGTTGACGATCTGGAAGCTCTGCTTGTCGGCTCGGCTGCTGGCAATGACCTGGGATTTGTCGTTCACATGGCTGGCGTCCCACAAGCGGTTGGCAATCGCGGGCGCCGGGCTTTCGGCGGGTTCGGCCACGACTGGGGCCGGTGTGTCGCCAACACTGGTGGCCAACTCGTGGACCACACCGTTCTCGACACTCAACACACGGCCCAGAGGCCAGGGCAATCCTGCGTGCAAACCAGGACCGAATACCTCCACCGGTTTGCCGAATCGCTCGTAGATGCCCCGCCCTTGCAGCGGTATTTCGTGAATGCCGGTCAGTGACCAACCCACTATCGAGACTACGGCCAGCACCGGAAAAAATGCCCGACGCATGTAGGTGAAGGCCCAGATCTGCCGCAGGTCGATGCCGAAACGGTTGTGCAATTCGTGCTGCAACGCCAGCAAAGGTTGCGGCGGCCAGCGCAGCATGTCGGCGACGAAGCTGCGCGCCAGCAAGGCAGGTTCGAGTTGTTCGCGCTGTGGACTGAACAACGACAGCAGGGCGCGCAACAGCAACTCGGCGGCGACCAATCCTGGCAGCAAGCCGATCAGTACCGCCAGACGCACCGGCCAGATTGAAGTTTCGCTACCGAACAACAGGCACAAAGCGCTGAGTACCAGGCAGATGATCGCCACTCGAGTCAGCTGCGCCAACGACGCTGCTTCGGGCCATTGCGCGACGTTTTCCTGCGCCAATTGACGTTCCAGCACCAGCAAACCGAAGGCCAGCAGCAACGACAGCGCCGCACCGACACTGGCCGACAACCCCGGTGCGGCGGGCGGCAGTGCCAGATTCCAGACTTGTTCGATGCTCAACAACGCCAACAGCGACCAACCGGCGAGCCATAGCGTCGGGGCGCCAATCTGCACCAGCATTCGCAACCATCGCTGGCTTAGCCGATCCAGCAGCCTTTCGTACCAGCCCACTGGGGCAACGACTTCGTCAGCCACGACGACCTGCACGACCGGGTTCAACGCCCGCGCGCGCCACTGCGTCACCCACCAGGCCGATTGCAAACCGGCGACCAGCACCAGCAAACAGGCGCTCTGATTGACCAGCAACGCGGGCCAGAGCGACTGCGGCGCAAACAGCCCGACAAAAAACGCCAGCAACCAACCTGCCGCCGCAAGAGCGCCCAGACCGATTGCGAACTGACGCAATCGCCGCCCTTGAAAAACCGCCTGCTGGAAACGCGGTAGCCCGGCTACTTGCGTCCCATCGACATCGAGATCGACTTGCATACCACCCCAGTGTTTATCGTTGCTCATATCGCAATACGTTACGGTATAACGAAAGCCGTGAAATTTCCGTTCTTAAATGCTGTATCTAAAGGCGCTCAACCTGTCGCTTGCCTGAAGCCTTGACCGAAATGCTGCAGAACGCACATATTACGTTCGTAATTTTATTCAATGACTACGTTTACCCATTCCGATCCCCGTTCACTCCAGGAGTACAACCATGAGCATCTATGACGTCGTGATTCTGGGCGGAGGCCCCGGTGGTTATAACGCGGCGATCCGCGCCGGGCAGTTGGGCCTCAGAGCGGCTTGCATAGAAGGACGCGCAACCCTCGGCGGCACCTGCCTGAACGTCGGTTGCATGCCGTCAAAAGCGTTGCTGCACGCCTCCGAACTCTACGACGCCGCCATGGGCACGGAATTCGCCAACCTGGGGATTGAAGTCAAACCCACACTCAACCTCGCGCAAATGATGAAACAAAAGGATGAAAGCGTTGCCGGGTTGACCAAGGGCATCGAGTTTCTGTTTCGCAAAAACAAAGTCCACTGGATCAGGGGCTGGGGCCACATCGACGGGCCCGGCAAAGTGACGGTGACCGACAGCCAGGGCGGCAAGACCGAACTGAACGCCAAGAACATCATCATCGCCACCGGCTCAGAGCCCACTCCCCTGCCCGGTGTGGACATCGACAACAAACGCATCCTCGATTCGACGGGCGCGTTGTCGCTGACCGAAGTGCCCAAGCATCTGGTAGTGATCGGCGCCGGGGTGATCGGCCTGGAGCTGGGTTCGGTGTGGCGGCGTTTGGGCGCTCAGGTAACGGTGATCGAGTTTCTCGACCGGATTTGCCCCGGTGTGGACGGTGAAGCCGGCAAAACCCTGCAACGTTCGTTGAGTAAACAGGGCATCAACTTCAAATTGAGTTCCAAAGTCACCAGCGCCACAACCTCGGCGACCGGCGTTCAGCTCAGCGTCGAGCCCGCCGCTGGTGGCACGGCCGAAACGATTGAAGCGGATTACGTGCTGGTGTCTATCGGACGCCGGCCTTACACACAAGGCCTGGGGCTGGAAAACGTCGGTCTCGCCACGGACAAGCGCGGCATGCTCGCCAACAAGGGTCATCGCACTGAAGCGGCTGGCATCTGGGTGATTGGCGACGTCACGTCCGGGCCGATGCTCGCCCACAAGGCCGAAGATGAGGCCATGGTCTGCATCGAGCAGATTGTCGGCAAGGCGGCCGAGGTCAACTACGACCTGATCCCCAACGTGATCTACACCAAACCCGAACTGGCCAGCGTCGGCAAGACCGAAGAACAACTGAAGGCCGAAGGTCGTGCCTACAAGGTCGGCAAGTTTCCCTTCACCGCCAACAGCCGGGCAAAAATCAATCACGAGACCGAAGGCTTCGCCAAAGTGCTCGCCGATGAGCGCACCGACGAGATTCTCGGCGTGCACCTTGTGGGACCAAGCGTCAGTGAAATGATTGGCGAATATTGCGTGGCCATGGAGTTCAGCGCCTCTGCCGAAGACATTGCCCTGACCTGCCACCCACACCCGACCCGCTCCGAGGCCTTGCGCCAGGCGGCGATGAATGTGGAGGGGATGGCGACTCAGATGTGATGGAGTTGCCTGAACATTCCCACGCTCTGCGTGGGAATGATCTTAGTTCGCCGGTAAATGCTCCAACGGCAACGCGCCCGGCGTCTTCACCGTATGAATTGCAAAGTTGCTGCGAATGTCACTTACACCCGGCAATTTCAACAACCTCCCCGTGAGGAAACGGTCATAGGCGCGCAGGTCCGGCACCACTACTTGCAGCAGAAAATCCGATTCCCCTGACACCAGAAAGGCCGAAATCACCTCGGGCAACGCCGTCACGGCCAGGCGAAAGGATTCGGCCTGCTCATCGTTGTGCCGCTCGACCTTGACCCCGACAAACACCGTCAGCCCAAGCCCTACTTCGTCGCGATCCAGATTCGCCTGGTAACCGCGTATCACCCCGGCTTCTTCGAGCATCCGTACCCGGCGCAAACAAGGCGAGGCGGACAGACCGATCTCGTCAGCCAGTTGCACATTGCTCAGGCGACCGTCCCGTTGCAGCGCTGCGAGAATCTTGCGGTCGTAGGCGTCGAGTTTCATGGTTTGGCAGATCCTGATGGTTTACCTGCAATTGAGTGGCAGGTTATGCCAACCCAAAGCATTTTAGAAGCGAACTACGCAACCACCTGCCCTGCCCTTCAGCCCTAGACTGGCCGTACCGAATCGACAACGAATGGGGTGCAACGTGGCAGGACTCTGGGTGTTTTTCATGGCGCTGGCGGTGGTCTATCTGTTGCCGGGCCCGGACATGATCCTGTTGTTGCAGACCGGAGCCCGTCAGGGCAAAGGCGCGGCGCTGGCGACTGCGGTGGGTCTGGGTGTTGCCCGGGGCTGCCATGTAGCGTTGGCGGCGCTGGGGTTGGCGGCACTGTTCAAGGCTGCACCCTGGACGTTCGACGCGGTGCGCCTGGCGGGGGCCGCCTATCTGCTGTGGATCGGCATTCAATGCCTGCGAACCACAATGTTGCCGAGTTTGAACGCAGCAGGCACCCCCACCGAGAAACCTCGCTGGCGCGCAGCGATCCAGCGCGGTTTGCTGACCAACCTGCTCAACCCCAAGGCGTTGCTGTTTTGCTCGGTGCTGCTGCCGCAGTTCATCGATCCACACGCCGGGCCGGTGCTCGCACAATTTGCGACCCTGGGCGTGGTGTTGGTTGGCGTTGGGCTGTTGTTCGACAGCGCTTACGCACTGACCGGCGCAGCGCTTGGCCGTTGGCTGCAACGCAGTCCTTCGGCCCAACGCCTGCAGCAGTGGCTGTTTGGCAGCCTGTTGATCGGTTTCGCCGTGCGGCTGACCTTTGTGCAACAGGCTTGAGCCTTACCGCGTCTTGCGGCGGCGATTGATCAGCAACAGCGCCGCTGCCGTGACCGCTATCACACCGCTAATCTGCAACGGTATTTTGTAGGGCCGCAGCTGCGAACGCACAGCGTTGGTAACTTGGGTCACATAGCGCTTGTCGACGTTCTGAAAGTCCGGTTCCTGGCACTGATGACCAAAATCGCCGGCCCAGACCACATACGGGCCTTCTTCGACATACCGACGGTAGAACGCGCTTTGCTCTTGCAGGCTGGTGCCCCACGACGAAGCCTTGCACAGCACCGAAGCAAACGCCTGACTGCTGTGGGGCAGATGATCAGCGGCCTTGCTCGCCAGCGCCGTGGCGACAAAACGGTAGTGGAAACGCTCATCAGGTTGCGCCACCGTGGCTTGCTGGCGCCGTACTTCACCCTCGGCTATCAGTGGTCCGACCTTGAGTTCGGGCGCTTCCAGACTGTAATTGCCACTGAAAGTGGCGTAATCCGGGGACAGCTCGTAGCCCAACAACTCCATTCCTTCGTAACGGGCCAGTGTCGCTGCTTGGTAATAAGCGAATGCCCGTTTGGTCGGCCACCACTTTGATTCAGCGTCGTTGCGCAACTGCCCGTACCACTTGGCCTTCGCCTGCAAATCGTCGTTATCGAAATAGGCCGGCGCTTCGTCATACCGCTCTTCGCGCAGCAAGCGCCGCCCGAGCAAATTGCGCAGTTTCGCCGCCACCGGCAATGGTACGTAGTTATCGCGATCCTGCTGAGTCAGAGGGGGCGGCGCCGGCACTTGAGTGTCGACGTATTGCTTGAGCTCATCGACGGTCAACACGCGCTCGGCGACCGTGGCAGCGTCGTACCAATAGATATCTTTACTGCGATAAAGCTGATCGAACGCTTGCAGGTAATCCCCGCGTTGCAACGCCAGGATCGCGCTTTCACCCTCGACCCGGCACTTGGGTTGAAGCGTTTCGAAGTCCCAGTCTGGCGTGCGCCGCTCGCCCCACGACTCGTTCTGCGGGAAGGCCTGGGCAGCCTTGGCATACGCTGCGGCAGCCGCGTTTTTATCGCCATCACGCACGGCCAGTTTGGCCCGCAGCCACCACGCCAGTCCGCCATCACCGGCGTGTTCGAGGAACGCCTTGGCGCTGGCGTAATCACCCTGTTGATAATTCACCGCTGCCAGCCGATCAGCGTTATCGAGGCTGCCGCGGGTGCTGTTTTGCAGCAGTTTGATCAGTTTCAATTCGTTCGGCGGTTGATCACCGAATGACCAACCCAGTCGGCTGATCAACGACGCGGTCACCAGTTGCTGCACCGGTTTGCCCTTGAGCAACACGGCCAGTTGATCGTCAGGCATCGCCGCGAGGTCGGCCACCAACAGTTTCAGCGAGGTATAACCCACCGCCGAACCCTGAAGGTTTTGCGTGGCGTAGAGTTCGATGGCGCGGTTCCAGTCGCCGTCAGTGCGGGCGACGCGGGCCTCTTCGCCAAGACTGGCGACGCCCAGTTCCAGTGGATCGCTAAAACCGTCGATGCTTAGCTGACGGGTCTGCTCGAAAGCCTTTCGAGATTGAGCCAGCAGGTCAGGACCAGCGTCCGCTTCCGCGCTCATGGCAAACAGCGCCCGGCCTAACGAGTAAGCCGCCCAAGTGCTGCGCAACGCCCGTTGATCCGCCGGCAATGCCAGCACTTTCTGGAAGTACTCGGCTGCCAGTCCATGATCACCGGCATTGAATGCCACAGCGCCAGCCAGATAAAGCTTGAGTTCAGCCGGCAAGCTCGTGCCCTGACTCTCGACTTCATGCGCATCGGTCAGGCTGCGTAACTGTTTCACCAGCACCTGCTGCTCAGCCGTCAAACCGGATTGTTCAGCCTTGTCCCGCTGTTCTGCGTAGTCGGGCGCATCCATGTTATAGGCGGTTTCGGTGACGTTCTTCAGCCCGGCGACCGCATGCCCGAGGCGACGGATTTCAAATCTGAAGTTCCCTTCCGGCAGCTCCGCCAGCGACTGGCCGCGGTTGTCCAGCAGACGCATAGGGAAATCCGGCCCGCAGGCCAGCGCCGAACCCAGCGGCAGGCTGAGGCTCAGGCAAAGCAGATGGCGGGGCCAGTTACGGGTCAACATTCGAACCTCCTTGATCAATATGTGCGCAACGAGCCCAACCCATGGCGCGCTGCCCGCCGGCCGGTATTCGACCGTCGCGCAGGCGGGTGAAGGTAAGCAGATCCGGACGCTGTTGCAACGCATAACCAGCCAGCGCATCGGCACCATCACAACCCTGCACCGCGAGTGTCAGGCGTTCGGGCCAGGCGCTGTCGAGGTTGCCCTGATTGCTGAGGGTGATGTCATAAAGGCCTTCTTGCTCGGAGAGTTTCAGCGCCAGTCGACTGTCGAGTGCATCGCCACGCGCCACGGCGCTCAGGGTCGTCAGGCTCCAGGCCCGGCGGTCGCTGGCCAGTGGCAAACGAAACCAGATCAGGCCTGCCAGATGCGTCGGTGGATCGTTGCGCAATTCGCTCCCGAGCCGGCTCAGTTGCTGCGGATCGGCGAGTAATTCCCTGCGTTTGCCACCCCGTTCTATCGGCACTTCGCTTTCCACTACCGGCGCACCACGACCCGGCAACAACGCCACACCGTAGGCCGGCAGCGCCAGATAGAAAGGTTTCGAAGTGATTCGGCTCCAGGCCTTGGTCCATTGTCGGGCCTGATCCGCATCAAACAAACCAAGACGCGGATCGCTCACCGCGTGCACCTGCAACACGCTGCTATCGACTGTGGATAACAACGCCGGCAACTCGGGACTGTCGAGCCAGGCCGGTAACGCGGTGATGCTCAGCGCAATAGAGGCCGGCAGAACTGCGCGCAGGTTCGTAAGAAATTCGCGGTAGGCCGGTAGCCGAGCAGTACCGGCATCGTGGTCGATTTCCACGCCGGAGAGATTCAACCCCTGCCCTTGCCAATCGCCGAGTACCTGCAGGATCTGCGCGGTGACTTCGTCCCGATCCAGCGACTTGAGTTGGCCATCGAGACGAATCACCGCGATCAGCGGCCGACCATCACGTTTGAGCAACGCCGGGGCAATCCGCGCCCGGCGCCAACCCGCCTCAGGGAATGCCTGCAAGGCCAGCACCCGCAGAGTGGAAAAGTCAGCGCGACTGTCCCTCAGCGACGCTTCGTGGGCCGGTGTCCATTGCCGTTGCCAGACGTAGAGTTGCTGATCGAGCGCGGGCGCGTCCTGTCGTTCGCAACCGTTGAGCAATGCCATCGCGACAATCAACGCCGACAGACGAGCGAAAAAATACATAAAGCCCCTTGAGCCGAATCAGATCCTTTGTAGCAGCTGTCGAGCCTGCGAGGCTGCGTTCGGCTGCGTAGCAGTCGCCAATACTACGTGCACGGTGTATCTGAAGAACCGCTGTGTCTGATTTTACGACTGCTTCGCAGCCGAACGCAGCCTCGCAGGCTCGGCAGCTGCTACAAATCGAGGACCAAAGGCTGCGACCCTTGCGCCGGAATCGCACAACAAATCAGCACGTGTCCGTCATCCGGCACTTCAGCCGGCGGCTGTGGATAATTCACCTGGCCGCTAATCAGCCGGGTCTTGCAGGTCCCGCAGGAACCGCCGCGACAGCTGAATTCCGGGCGCAATCCACGGCTTTCCGCCAACTCCAGCAAACTGCCACCGTCGGGTTGCCAGCGAGCCTCTTTAGCCGAGCGCTGGAACACCACCGGCACCGAGGTCGTCGCCGCGGGCGGTTGCTCGATGATCACCGCGTCGGGGTCCGGCACCCGGCGCAAGGTCGAGGGACCGAAGGTTTCGGCGTGAATCCTTGCGTCACGGATGTCCAGCTCCCGCAGGCCGTCGTACAGCCCCTGGGTAAAACTGCCCGGACCGCAGAGGACAAAATCCAGCTGATCGTAGTCCTCCACTTCAAGGAGGGTCTTGAGCAGCGCAGTGTCGATCCGCCCCGTCAGGTCGAAATCCTCACCCTCCAAGGCCCCGGCTTCCGGCTGACTCACCAGACGCAACACCCTGACCGCATCTCCGGCGTCTTCGAGCAAACGATCCAGCTCAGGACGAAACACTTGATCAGCCAGCGTGCGCGAACTCTGGAAGAACCAGGTCGGCCGGATGCGGCGGGTGCGCAAGCCTTGGTAAACCACTTCGCGCAGCATCGACAGCAGCGGCGTAATGCCGACACCGGCAGCCAGCAGCACCAGCGGCCGACGTTCATTAGGTGCCACGGTGAAATGCCCCTGAGGCGCACGGGCCTCCAACAGATCACCGACGCGCACCTGTTCATGCAGGTGCGAAGACACCAAACCTTCACGCTTCACGCTGATGCGGAAAAAATCATCGGACGGCGCGCTCGACAGGCTATACGTGCGGATGTGCACCTCACCGGCAATGTTGAAGCGCAGCGGCAAATGCTGCCCGGCCTGAAACACGGGCAACCCCGCCCCATCGGCAGGCTCCAGATAGATCGAGCGGATGTTGTGGCTTTCCTCTTTGATCCGCGCCACTCGCAGCGGCCGCCAACGATCGCCCAAGGCCTGGGCTTGCAGACGGGCGTTGGCCTGCTCCCAGTTGCCGGTTAGCAAACTGGTGGGCGACACGCCGTCGAAACGCCACCGCAGGGCAAGCGCGGCGGGGCGACGCACCACGCTTTCCACCTCGACCGTCCACAAGCGCTCTGCCCCTTGAAACGCCTCGACCTGTGGGCCTTCAAGAATGACTTCGGTGCGACCGCTGAGGTGCAGCAGATCTCCCGAATTGAAATCGATAAACAGCAAACCAGCCCGGGGATTGAGCAGCAGGTTGCCCAAGGTGTTGAAAAACAGGTTGCCGGCGAAATCCGGAATGGTCAGGCGATTGCCTTCTACGTGTACGAAACCGGCCTGGCCGCCGCGGTGAGAAACATCCACCGAGCGTTGCCCATCAACGTCCACGTAACTGGCGACAAAGAACGTATCGGCTCCCGCGATCAGGGTTTTGGCCGCGTCATCCAGCCCGTTGAGGTGTTGCGCGATGCGAGTCGACGGATCCGCCAACGGCACCGAGCGAAACTGCCGCAATTGGATGTATTGCGGGCAATTGCCGAAGGACTGCTCCACCGTCACATCGAAGCCGCTTGCCGTCATCGCGCCGACTCGCCCATTGAGGCGGTTACGGCGACGGGTGTGCAGTTCGATCCCCAACAGGCCGATTGCCGCGCCCTGCGTCAATTGCGCGGGATCATCAGCGCCCGGCAGGCTGCTGAATTGCAGCGCACCCGGCGTGGGTGAATGAGCGAACCCCGGTGGCCCTTCAAGAATACTGGCCCAAGGATGACCGTCGGCGTCCACCGCGCCGTACAGCATGAACGGCAGTTGCTCATAGAACGTGCGGTGCTGATCCGGCATCTCGCTGCGAATCACCTTACGACCGAGCACCTCCATTCGCTCGGCAATGCCCACATGAGCCTGCAATTGTTTCTCGCCGGCGTGCCAGGGTGAACGATCCACAACGACTTCTCCCCTGCGCCATCGGCGCAGTGTGAACGACCCGACAGTGTCGGGCCGTAAGCATCAGGCAGTTTTTTGCAGACCGGCAACGGTGCGCGGCATGCCGACAAACCCTGGCAACGCTTCGACCCGCGCAAGCCAGGCGCGGATGTTGGCGTAGTCCTCCAGCGACACGTTGCCTTCCGGCGCATGGGCGATGTAGCTGTAGGCCGAAACGTCGGCAATGGTTGGCTCGGCGCCAGCCAGATAGGGCGTTGCTGCCAGTTCCTGATCGATCACTTTGAGCAAGGTGTGGGAATAAGCGATCACTTCTTCAGCGTTGTAAGCCGCACCAAACACCGTGATCAGCCTCGCTCTGGCGGGGCCAAAGGCAATCGGCCCAGCGGCAATCGACAACCAGCGCTGAACCTTGGCCGCCCCGACCGGATCGGCTGGCAGCCAACGACCATCGCCATATTTCTGCGCCAAATAAACCAGAATCGCGTTGGAGTCGGCCAGTACAACGCCTTGATCATCGATGACCGGAATTTGACCAAAAGCGTTGAGCGCGAGGAAATCCGGCTGCTTGTGCGCGCCCTTCGGCAAATCGACAAAGATCAGCTCGGTCGGCAGATGCAGCAGGGACAGCATCAGCTCTACACGATGAGCGTGGCCGGAACGAGGGAAGTTGTAGAGTTTGATCGCTTGCATGGTCGACTCCGCTGGGTGGTGGCGCTGTTGAACAGTGTTCAGCACCGATGGGGAGCTATCTTCCACCCGCCACCAAAACAACAGAATAACCAGCCAACGCAATCCATTATTTCACCAGGTGAAATAAACCATCACGCCTGCAAGGACGGATGCTCACGCAGCGCGCTCACTGCAAAATCCACAAAGCTGCGAATCCGCGCAGGGGCCTTGCGCCCGCCCTGATAGACCACATGAATAGGCAATGGCGGCAGTTCGAAGTCCGCCAGAACGATTTCCAGCTCACCGGAGGCGACTTTACTCGCGACCTGATAAGACAGAACCCGGGTCAACCCCAACCCCAGGCATGCCGCCGTAATGGCGGCCTGATTCGCCGTCACCACCAGGCGTGGCGAGGGTCGAACACTCAGCGGCTCTCCCCCTTCGAGGAACGGCCAGGTTCTCGACTGACCGATAGAGGACGTCGCAATAACCGGCGCCTGAACCAGATCCTGAGGATGTCGCGGTCGACCACGGGCCGTCAAAAAGTCCGGGGAGCCGCATACCACCCGCCGAACCTCACCTACGCGAATCGCGTGCTGATTACTGTCGGGCAACTCACCAATCCGCACGGCGACATCGATGCCCTCCTCGACCATGCTGACCACTCGATCGACCAGCAACCCATTGATGCTGACCTCAGGAAATTGCGTCAGATAATTCACCATCACGGGCGTGACAAACAGCTCACCGAACAACACCGGTGCGGTAATTGTCAGTTGCCCACGCGGTTGAGCGTGGCTGCCCGCCGCCGAATCCTCGGCTTCCTGCACCTCGGCGAGAATCCTCCGACAGTCCTCCAGGTAACGCTGGCCCGCCTCGCTCAAATGTACACTGCGGGTGGTGCGCGTCAGCAGCAACGTGCCGATGCGTTTCTCCAGCGCCGCCACCGCGCGAGTCACGCTGGCTGCCGACAGGCCCAGACGCCGCGCCGCCGCCGAGAACCCTTGGTCTTGGGCGACGGCAGCGAAGACCTGCATTTCCTGGAATCGGTCCATGGGCGTGTCCTCAATTCAGATAAAAAAAATCGCAACCGTAGGCTGCGATTTTTAATGTTTCCATCAGCTGTGGATAACTTATTCCACCGTCACCGACTTCGCCAGGTTACGCGGCTGGTCAACGTCAGTGCCTTTCAACACGGCAACGTAATACGAGAGCAATTGCAGTGGAATGGTGTAGAGGATCGGCGACAGGATGTCGTGAATGTGTGGCATTTGCACAACATGAGTGCCTTCGCCATTGGTCATGCCGGCCTGCTCGTCTGCGAAGACAATCAGCTCGCCACCCCGGGCGCGGACTTCCTGGAGGTTGGATTTCAACTTCTCCAGTAGCTCGTTGTTCGGCGCCACGGTGACCACTGGCATGTCGTTATCCACAAGCGCCAACGGACCGTGTTTCAGTTCGCCGGCCGGATAGGCTTCAGCGTGAATGTAGGAGATTTCCTTGAGCTTGAGCGCCCCTTCCATCGCCACCGGGAATTGCGCGCCACGGCCGAGGAACAGGGTGTGGTTTTTCTCAGCGAACAGCTCGGCGATTTTTTCGACGGTGCCGTCCATGGCCAGGGCTTCGCCGAGGCGGGTTGGCAGGCGACGCAGCTCTTCAACCAATGTGGCTTCGACGCCTTTGGCCAACGTGCCGTGCACCTGGCCCAGGGACAAAGTCAGCAACAGCAGACCGACCAGTTGAGTGGTAAAGGCTTTAGTCGAGGCCACGCCGATTTCGCGACCGGCCTGGGTCAGCAGCGTCAGATCGGATTCACGCACCAATGAGCTGATGCCGACGTTGCAAATCGCCAGGCTGGCGAGGTAACCCAACTCTTTGGCGTTACGCAGAGCGGCCAGGGTGTCAGCGGTTTCACCGGACTGGGAGATGGTCACAAATAGGGTGTCCGCCTGCACCACTACCTTGCGGTAGCGGAATTCGCTGGCGACTTCGACCTGGCACGGGATGCCGGCCAGTTCTTCGAGCCAGTAACGGGCAACCATGCCGGCGTGGTAACTGGTGCCACACGCGACGATCTGCACGTTACGCACTTTGGCGAACAGCTCGGCAGCCTGTGGACCGAACGCTTGCACCAGCACTTGATTCTGGCTGATGCGCCCTTCCAGGGTGCGCTGCACCACAGCCGGTTGCTCGTGAATTTCCTTGAGCATGAAGTGACGGAATTCGCCCTTGTCAGCGGCTTCGGCGCCATCGCGGTACTGCACCGCCTCACGTTCGACGACTTGGCCGCTAACGTCCCAAATCTGCACGCTGTCGCGGCGAATTTCGGCGATATCGCCTTCTTCCAGGTACATGAAGCGGTCAGTGACCTGGCGCAGGGCCAGTTGATCGGAAGCCAGGAAGTTTTCACCCATGCCCAGACCGATGACCAGCGGGCTGCCGCTGCGGGCCGCCACCAGACGATCCGGTTGTTGGGCGCTGATGACCGCCAAACCGTAAGCACCGTGCAGCTCTTTGACAGTCGCCTTCAGGGCCACGGTCAGATCAGGCAGATCCTTGAGTTTGTGGTTCAACAGGTGAGCAATGACTTCGGTGTCGGTGTCCGAGGTGAACACGTAACCCAAGGCCTTCAGTTGCTCGCGCAGGGCTTCGTGGTTTTCGATGATGCCGTTGTGTACCACCGCCAGATCACCGGAGAAGTGCGGGTGAGCGTTGCGCTCGCATGGCGCACCGTGAGTGGCCCAGCGGGTGTGGGCGATACCCAGGCGGCCGACCAGCGGTGCTTCGGCCAGCGCCAGTTCTAATTCACTGACCTTGCCCGGGCGACGCAAGCGCTCAAGCTTTTCGTCATTGGTGTAGACCGCTACACCGGCACTGTCATAGCCACGGTATTCAAGGCGCTTCAGGCCTTCGAGCAGGATGGCGGTGATATTACGTTCTGCGACTGCGCCGACAATTCCACACATGCTATTTCTCCTGATTGACAGCCGCGAGGATCAAGTTGATTCCGCGGGCCTGAATCTGATCCCGTGCCTCAAGTGGCAGGCGATCATCGGTAATAAGGGTATGGACGCTGCTCCAGGGCAGCTCCAGATTGGGAATCTTGCGGCCGATCTTGTCGGCCTCCACCATGACAACCACTTCCCGGGCGACTTCAGCCATGACCCGGCTCAGTCCCAGCAGTTCGTTGAAGGTGGTGGTACCGCGAACCAGGTCGATGCCATCGGCACCGATGAACAACTGGTCGAAATCGTAAGAGCGCAGGACCTGCTCCGCCACCTGCCCCTGAAATGACTCGGAATGCGGGTCCCAGGTGCCACCGGTCATCAACAGTACCGGCTCATGCTCAAGTTCGCTCAAGGCATTGGCGACATGCAGGGAGTTGGTCATCACGACCAGGCCCGGCTGCTGGCCGAGTTCCGGAATCATCGCCGCCGTGGTGCTGCCGCTGTCGATGATGATCCGCGCATGCTCACGAATCCGCGCAACGGCGGCGCGGGCAATGGCCTGCTTGTATTTGGACACTGGCTGAGCAAGGTCAGCCACCAGTTCTTGAGGCAGGGTAATCGCTCCGCCATAACGGCGCAGCAGCAAACCATTGGTCTCAAGCGCCGCGAGATCCTTGCGGATCGTAACTTCCGAGGTTTCGAAGCGCTTGGCCAGCTCATCCACACTGACTTCGCCCTGCTCATTGAGCAAGGCGAGGATGTTGTGACGGCGTTGAGGTGTATTGCGCTTCGACATGGCTTGGTAAGTTTCGATTCGAAAGATAACGGAAGCAATCAAAACCTATTGTCGAAATTTCGTCAAGCGTAAGGCGATAAAAAGGCCTGTGGATAACCCATAAAAAGATCGCAGCCTGTGGCAGCTTCTACATTGAGTTCGTGTTCACTCTGTAGGAACTGCCGCAGGCTGCGATCTTTTGATCTTCAAGAACTGTGGATAACTTAGCTCTTCTTGATTTTCTCTGGCCGCTTCCAGCCATCAATATTCTTCTGCCGCGCACGACCCACAGCCAACTGAGCGTTATCCACATTCTGCGTAATGGTCGAACCCGCCGCCGTGGTTGCCCCCGAAGAGATATCCACAGGCGCAACCAACGAATTGTTGGAACCGATGAACACATCTTCACCCAGCACGGTTTTCCACTTATTCGCGCCATCGTAGTTGCAAGTAATGGTGCCCGCGCCGATGTTGGTACGCGCGCCGACCTCGGCATCACCCAGATAAGTCAGATGACCGGCCTTGGCGCCCTCGCCAAGATGAGCGTTTTTCAACTCAACAAAGTTACCCACATGGGCGCGTGCTTCCAGCACAGTACCTGGACGCAAACGAGCGAACGGGCCGGCATCGCTGCCTTCACCGAGAATCGCGCCTTCGATGTGACTGTTGGCCTTGATCACCACACCTTTGCGCAGGGTGCTGTCCTTGATCACGCAGTTCGGGCCGATCACCACGTCGTCCTCGATAACGACCTTGCCTTCGAGGATCACGTTAATGTCGATCAGCACGTCGCGGCCGACGGTGATTTCACCGCGCACATCGAAACGAGCCGGGTCACGCAGTGTCACGCCTTGAGCCATCAAACGACGACCGGCGCGCAATTGATAGTGACGCTCAAGCTCGGAAAGCTGCTTGCGATCGTTAGCGCCCTGCACTTCCATGGCGTCATGCGGTTGCTCGGTGGCCACCACCAGACCATCGCTGACTGCCATCGCGATCACGTCGGTCAGGTAGTACTCGCCTTGGGCGTTGTTGTTCGATAGACGGCTCATCCAGCCAGCCAATTGCGCGAACGGCAGCGCCAGAATGCCGGTGTTGCCTTCAGTGATCGCGCGTTCGGCTTCGTTAGCGTCTTTCTGCTCGACGATGGCTGTCACTTCGCCGTCAGCGTTGCGGACGATGCGGCCATAGCCGGTCGGGTCGTCCAGTTCGACTGTCAACAAACCCAGTTGCTGCGGCGCTACTTGCTTGAGCAAACGCTGCAGGGTCTCGACTTCGATCAATGGCACGTCACCATAAAGAATCAGAACGGTGTCGGACTCAATGAAAGGCACCGCTTGAGCAACCGCATGGCCAGTCCCAAGCTGTTTGTCCTGCAGGACGAAATTCAGATCATCAGCCGCCAGACGCTCGCGCACTGCCTCGGCACCATGACCGATCACTACGTGGATGCGCTGTGGATCAAGTTGCCGGGCGCTGTGGATAACATGGCCGAGCATCGAGTTGCCGGCAATCGGATGCAGCACTTTCGGCAGAGCAGAACGCATGCGAGTGCCTTGACCAGCAGCGAGGATAACGATTTCTAAAGACATAACTGGCTACCAATCCTGGATGGTCAGCGGCTGCGACCAGGTTGTGAATATCTAAAAAGAAAAAAGGGTAGCCGAGGCTACCCTTTTTAATCAATCGCACAACAAGCGACGGCCTATTAGTGGCCGAACTTCTTGCGGATCTGCTGGACGGTGCGCAGCTGAGCTGTCGCCTCGGCCAGACGTGCGGCAGCAGAACCGTAATCGAATTCTGCACCACGGTCATGCAAGGCCTTCTCGGCAGCCTTAACGGCTTCCTGAGCGGAGGCTTCGTCCAGGTCGGCAGCACGTTGCACAGTGTCGGCAAGTACCTTGACCATGTTCGGCTGAACCTCGAGGAAACCGCCAGAGATGTAATACACCTCCTCTTCCCCGCCCTGCTTGATCAGGCGGATCGGGCCCGGCTTGAGATTAGTGATCAGCGGCGCGTGACCCAGGGCGATACCAAGATCACCCAGTGCACCGTGCGCAACCACCATCTCGACCAGGCCGGAGAAGATTTCCCCTTCCGCGCTGACGATATCGCAATGGACTGTCATAGCCATCTGATTGCCTCAACCTAAATTAGCGCCCGTTGCCGGGCGCCGGGATTACAGTTTCTTGGCTTTCTCGATCGCTTCTTCGATGCCGCCGACCATGTAGAACGCTTGTTCTGGCAGGTGGTCGTAGTCACCGTTGAGGATGCCTTTGAAGCCAGCAATGGTGTCTTTCAGGGAAACGTATTTACCCGAAGCACCGGTGAAGACTTCAGCCACGAAGAACGGCTGCGACAAGAACCGCTGGATCTTACGAGCACGGTTTACCAACTGCTTGTCGGCTTCCGACAGCTCGTCCATACCCAGGATCGCAATGATGTCCTTCAGTTCTTTGTAACGCTGCAGAACATACTGTACGCCGCGAGCGGTGTCGTAGTGGTCCTGGCCGATTACGTTCGGGTCCAGCTGGCGCGAAGTCGAGTCGAGTGGATCGACCGCTGGGTAGATACCCAGGGAAGCGATGTCACGGGACAGAACGACGGTGGCGTCCAAGTGGGCGAAAGTGGTCGCTGGCGACGGGTCAGTCAAGTCATCCGCAGGTACGTATACCGCTTGGATCGAGGTGATCGAACCGTTTTTGGTCGAAGTGATACGCTCTTGCAGAGTACCCATCTCTTCGGCCAGGGTCGGCTGGTAACCTACTGCGGAAGGCATACGGCCCAGCAGTGCGGATACTTCAGTACCGGCCAGGGTGTAACGATAGATGTTGTCGACGAACAGCAGAACGTCGTTACCTTCGTCACGGAACTTCTCGGCCATGGTCAGGCCGGTCAGTGCTACGCGCAGACGGTTACCCGGCGGCTCGTTCATCTGACCGTAAACCAGTGCCACTTTGTCCAGAACGTTGGAATCCTTCATCTCGTGGTAGAAGTCGTTACCCTCACGAGTACGCTCACCCACACCGGCGAACACGGAATAACCGCTGTGCTCGATGGCGATGTTACGGATCAGTTCCATCATGTTTACGGTTTTGCCTACACCGGCACCACCGAACAGACCGACTTTACCACCCTTGGCAAACGGGCAAACCAGGTCGATAACCTTGATGCCGGTTTCCAGCAGGTCGTTGCCGCCAGCTTGTTCAGCGAAGGTTGGCGCAGGACGGTGAATGCCCCAGCGCTCTTCGGTGTCAATCGGGCCAGCTTCGTCGATCGGGTTGCCCAGTACGTCCATGATCCGGCCCAGGGTCGCTTTACCGACCGGTACGGAGATGGCTGCGCCAGAGTCCTTGACTTCCAGACCGCGCTTCAAGCCTTCGGTGGAACCCATCGCAATGGTACGAACCACGCCGTCGCCCAGCTGTTGCTGAACTTCCAGAGTGGTCCCTGCCGCGCTTTGTACCAACAGCGCGTTATAGATGCTCGGTACGCTGTCGCGTGGAAATTCCACGTCGATAACGGCGCCGATGATTTGAACGATACGTCCGCTACTCATAGCTGGATCCTCTGAATATTTGAACCGTTAAACCGCGGCAGCGCCGCCGACGATTTCCGAGATCTCTTGGGTGATCGCAGCCTGACGCGCCTTGTTGTAGACCAGCTGCAAATCGCTGATCAAATCACCGGCGTTGTCGGTAGCGTTCTTCATCGCGATCATCCGCGCAGCCTGTTCAGCCGCGTTGTTCTCGACCACCGCCTGGTAGACCTGCGACTCAACGTAGCGGACCATCAAGCCGTCAAGCAGCTCTTTGGCATCCGGTTCGTAGAGATAGTCCCAGTGGTGCTTGAGCGATTGATCCGGGGTTGCCTCCAGTGGAATCAACTGCTCCACAGTAGGCTGTTGCGTCATGGTGTTGATGAACTTGTTGGACACCACGGACAGGCGATCAATACGGCCGTCCAGGTAGGCATCCAGCATCACCTTGACGCTGCCAATCAGATCATTGATCGACGGCTCTTCACCCAGGTGGCTGATAGCTGCAACGACGTTACCGCCGAAGTTGCGGAAGAAAGCCGCACCCTTGCTACCAACAACACACAGATCGATCTCGACGCCGTTTTCGCGGTTTACCGCCATGTCCTTGACCAGGGCCTTGAACAGGTTGGTGTTCAAGCCACCACACAGACCACGGTCACTGCTCACTACGACATAACCGACGCGCTTGATTTCACGCTCGATCATGAAGGGGTGGCGATATTCCGGGTTGGCGTTGGCCAAATGACCAATAACCTGGCGGATGCGCTCCGCGTAAGGACGGCTAGCAGCCATGCGCATTTGTGCCTTGCGCATTTTACTGACCGCCACTTTTTCCATGGCGCTGGTAATCTTTTGCGTGCTTTTGATGCTCGCAATCTTACTGCGAATCTCTTTTGCGCCTGCCATGTAACACCTATCAGGTTAGCAAGCGGGAGCCTTGCGGCTCCCGCTGCGGCTTACCAGGTTTGGGTGGCCTTGAACTTCTCGATACCGGCTTTCATGCCAGCGTCGATTTCGTCATTGAAGTCACCCTTCACGTTGATCTTCGCCATCAATTCGGCGTGATCGCGGTTGAAGAAAGCAATCAGCGCTTGTTCGAAGCTGCCGATCTTGGCGATTTCAACGTCAGTCAGGAACCCACGCTCAGCGGCATACAGCGACAGCGCCATGTCAGCGATCGACATTGGTGCGTATTGCTTCTGCTTCATCAGCTCGGTAACGCGCTGACCATGCTCAAGTTGCTTACGGGTCGCTTCGTCCAGGTCAGAAGCGAACTGGGCGAATGCCGCCAGTTCACGGTACTGAGCCAGAGCGGTACGGATACCACCGGAGAGCTTCTTGATGATCTTGGTCTGAGCGGCACCACCCACACGGGATACCGAAACACCGGCGTTCACAGCAGGACGGATCCCGGAGTTGAACATGGCCGATTCCAGGAAGATCTGACCGTCGGTGATGGAAATCACGTTGGTCGGAACGAACGCGGAAACGTCGCCAGCCTGGGTTTCGATGATCGGCAGTGCGGTCAGGGAACCGGTTTTGCCGGTCACTGCGCCGTTGGTGAACTTCTCTACGTACTCTTCCGAAACGCGGGATGCGCGCTCCAGCAGACGGGAGTGGAGATAGAACACGTCGCCTGGGTAAGCTTCACGGCCTGGTGGACGGCGCAGCAGCAGGGAAATCTGGCGGTAAGCCACTGCTTGCTTGGACAGATCGTCATAAACGATCAGCGCGTCTTCACCGCGGTCGCGGAAGAACTCACCCATGGTGCAACCGGAGTACGGTGCCAGGAACTGCAGTGCTGCAGATTCCGAAGCGCTCGCGGCAACGACGATGGTGTTAGCCAGTGCGCCGTTTTCTTCCAGCTTGCGAACCACGTTAGCGATGGTCGATTGTTTCTGACCGATCGCTACGTAGACGCAGAAAATACCGCTGTTTTTCTGGTTGATGATCGCGTCGATCGCCAGAGCGGTTTTACCGATCTGACGGTCACCGATGATCAGCTCACGCTGGCCACGGCCGACAGGAATCATGGCATCGACAGCCTTGTAGCCAGTCTGTACAGGCTGGTCTACCGACTTACGCCAGATCACGCCTGGAGCAACTTTCTCGACCGCATCGGTCTCGGTGTTGTTCAGCGGACCTTTGCCGTCAACTGGGTTACCCAGTGCGTCGACTACGCGACCCAGCAGTTCCTTACCAACCGGAACTTCGAGGATGCGGCCAGTGCACTTGGCGCTCATGCCTTCAGCCAGAGACTGGTAGGAGCCCAAAACAACGGCACCTACAGAGTCTTGCTCCAGGTTGAGAGCCATACCGAAGACGCCGCCCGGAAACTCGATCATCTCGCCGTACATTACGTCGGCCAGACCGTGAATCCGCACGATACCGTCAGATACGCTGACGACAGTGCCTTCGTTACGGGCTTGGGAGGTCACATCGAGCTTGTCGATGCGGCCC
The DNA here is from genome assembly GCF_050434865.1 of Pseudomonas silensiensis. Taxonomy (NCBI): domain Bacteria; kingdom Pseudomonadati; phylum Pseudomonadota; class Gammaproteobacteria; order Pseudomonadales; family Pseudomonadaceae; genus Pseudomonas; species Pseudomonas silensiensis. Next base: position 37,631 of record NZ_JBNDJH010000007.1, on the reverse strand, counting down.
TTGATAATTTCACTTATTTCGGAAGGATTGAGTTGCTGCATTGCTCTGCTGCCCCTTCAAACTCAAGATTTCAATGCTTCGGCAAGGTTCGCGAGTTTGCCGCGAATCGAGCCATCGATTACCAGGTCGCCGGCGCGGATGATGACACCACCAATAAGGGTGGCATCCTCCGCAGCGTGCAGTCGCACTTCCCGGCCGAGCCGTGCACTGAGAACCTTGGCGAGTTTGTCTTGCTGTTCTTGGTTCAATGCAAAAGCACTGGTTACGTCCACGTCTACCGATTTCTCTTGTTCGGCCTTGTACAGGTCAAACAGAGCGGCGATCTCCGGCAACAGCGGGAGACGGTCGTTTTCGGCAACGACGTGAATGAAATTCTGTGCCTTCGCATCGAACTTGTCGCCACACACGTCAATAAACGTGGTGGCCTTGTTTGCGCTCGTCAGTCGCGGGGCCTTGAGCACGCGCTGCATGGTGTCGTCTTGCGACACTGCTGCAGCCAGGCCGAGCATGGCTGACCAAGAGGCCAGTTGCTGGTGGGCCTGGGCGTGCTCGAAGGCTGCCTTAGCGTAAGGTCGGGCCAACGTGGTCAATTCTGCCATGATCGCCCTCGCTTAAATTTCAGCAGCCAGTTTGTTTACCAGCTCCGCGTGCGCGTTTTGATCGATTGTGGCACCCAGGATCTTCTCGGCGCCGCCAACGGCCAGAGCACCCAATTGGGCACGCAGCGCGTCTTTGACACTGTTCAGTTCCTGCTCGATCTCGGCCTGAGCCTGAACCTTCACACGGTCAGCGTCGATACGGGCTTTTTCAACAGCCTCTTCGACGATCTGGTTACCGCGTTTCTTGGCTTGCTCAATGATTTCGGCTGCCTGAGCTTTTGCTTCGCGCAGTTGTTGACCCGCTTTATCTTGGGCCAACTCCAGGTCGCGAGCTGCTCGGGCGGCAGCGTCCAGTCCATCCGCGATCTTCTTCTGACGTTCGTGCAAAGCCGCGATGACCGGAGGCCACACGAACTTCATGCAAAACAGTACAAAAATGAAGAACGCAACGGACTGGCCAATCAGGGTTGCATTAATGTTCACGCCAACACCTCGCTCGTTCGTTGCACATCACACCAATTACTCGAAGGTTCGAGTAATTAGCCAGCGAGTTGACCAACGAATGGGTTCGCGAAGGTGAAGAACAGAGCGATACCAACACCGATCATGGTTACGGCGTCGAGCAGACCGGCAACGATGAACATTTTAACTTGCAGCATTGGAACCATCTCTGGCTGACGCGCTGCGCCTTCCAGGAACTTGCCACCCAACAGGCCGAAACCAATTGCGGTACCCAGTGCGCCCAGGCCGATCAACAGTGCAACAGCGATAGCGGTTAGACCAACTACAGTTTCCATCTTTCCTCCCGACTTTTACGTCGTATGGTTTAGGTTTTTTAGATTTTAAAGCGGTAAAACAAATCGTTTCATAGCCCTGTTCGGGCACCCACTCGTTTGACCGAGTGGGACATCAGACTAGTCGAGACTGGTCTTAATGGTTCTCTTCGTGCGCCATCGACAGGTAAACGATGGTCAGCATCATGAAGATAAACGCCTGCAGGGTGATGATCAGGATGTGGAACACAGCCCACGCCCACTGCAGAACTACGCCCAGGCCGCTAAGCCAGAGCAGACCGCTGCCGAACATCACAGCAATCAGAATGAAGACCAGTTCGCCGGCATACATGTTGCCGAACAGACGCAGTGCCAGGGAGATTGGCTTGGCAACCAGCGTCACAAACTCCAGCAGGAAGTTCACCGGGATCAGCAGGGCTTGAACGAAGACGTTCTTGCTGCCGAAAGGGTGCAGGGTCAGTTCGCCGATGAAGCCGCCGATGCCCTTGACCTTGATGCTGTAGAAAATGATCAACGCGAACACCGACAGGGACATACCCAGGGTCGCGTTCGGGTCAGTGGTTGGAACAGCACGGAAGACCAGATGTGGGTCGCCAGTAATGAAGGCAGCCACTTTCGGAATCCAGTCGACCGGAACCAGGTCGACGGCGTTCATCAGGAACACCCAGACAAAAATTGTCAGTGCCAATGGTGCGATCAATGGATTACGGCCGTGAAAGGTATCTTTCACGCTGCTGTCGACGAACTCGATCAGAACCTCGACGAAGTTCTGCAAGCCGCCAGGCTGACCGGAAGTCGCCTTCTTTGCCGCCATGCGGAAAAGAAGAACGAAGATCAGACCCAACGCGACCGACCAGCCGAGAGTATCGACGTGGAAAGCCCAGAAGCCCATTTCTTTGGCTTCTGCTGCGGTGTGGGCAAAACCCCACCCGCCAGTTGGGTGCTGACCGAAGGTCAGGTTCTGCAAGTGGTGCTGGATATAGCCCGAAGCGGTTGTCTCTGCCATGGTTGCCTCAAACGCCCTAAGGTCTCGAAAGTCTTGTTCTCATCAGCAGGGGCGCGAACCAGCTGACCAGTTGGGTCAACACGAAGACGCCGAATACAGCTAGCGGCGCCAATGGCTTCACACCTGCAAACGTCAGTGCAAAGAGCACTGCCGTCAAAATTAGTTTGCCCGCCTCGCCGGCATAAAAAGACCGGACGATGGCTTGAGCTGCTCGGGCGCCGGAAAACCGAAATGCCCTGTGAGCGAAATAAACATTGGGTAGCAAGGCTATCAGGCCTCCGCAGAGTCCTGAGTACCCGGCTACGACTCCATGCCAGTACCAAAGCGCCAAAGCGGCCAGTACCAAAACGACAAATTGAGCCAGTAGGACCGGAAAAACTGCCAGGCGATGGAACGGCAAGCGGTTTGGCGTGCGGCTCTCCATCGTTTTTGCTCCCCAATGATCGGCTGCCAGAATTCAATAACTTGGCATAATTTGTGCCGACAAAATGCGCGCAGAGTATAGGGGCGGTTCTGCCCCTATTCAACTGTCAGGTAGTGATTTCCGACTCCACGCTACATGAGGAAATGTTTCAGCGGATGTGTGCAAGTACACCTTGAAGCTCATCCAGGGAGTTGTAACCGATCACCAACTGCCCCTTCCCCTTTTTCCCGTGGCGAATCTGCACCGCAGAGCCTAGGCGCTCAGCCAGACGCTGTTCGAGTCGAGCAATATCAGGGTCCGGCTTTACCGGTTCAGCAGGTTCCGGTTTACCACTCAACCACTGGCGAACCAGTGCTTCAGTCTGGCGTACGGTCAGCCCCCGTGCGACAACGTGTCGCGCCCCTTCAACCTGTTGATTTTCCGGTAAACCGAGCAAAGCACGGGCATGACCCATTTCCAGGTCGCCGTGGGACAGCATGGTTTTGATGACTTCCGGCAACGCGATCAAGCGTAGCAGGTTGGCTACGGTCACGCGGGATTTGCCCACAGCTTCGGCCACTTGTTGCTGCGTCAGCTGGAATTCCTGCTGCAAACGCTGCAAAGCCACCGCTTCTTCGATCGGATTGAGGTCTTCGCGCTGGATGTTCTCGATCAGCGCCATGGCGATCGCGGTTTCATCCGGCACATCGCGAACCATTGCCGGGATGGTTTCCTGCCCAGCCTGCTGACTGGCGCGCCAGCGGCGTTCACCGGCGATGATTTCGAAGCGACCGCTGCCAATCGGACGAACCACGATCGGCTGCATCACTCCCTGAGCCTTGATCGACTGCGCCAGCTCTTCCAGCGCCTGAGGATCCATGTCCCGGCGCGGCTGGTACTTGCCGCGCTGGATCAGGTCCAGGGGCAGGTGCTGCAGCTCACGCTGATCAGCCTGCACCGCTTGTTCTTCCAGCGAGCTGACAGTCGGACCACTCAGCAGTGCATCCAGTCCACGTCCGAGACCTCGTTTCTTGACGGCCATGGGGATTCCTTAAGTTGCCTGAGCAGCGGCAGTGCGTGAGTTTTTGCGTTGACGACGAACCATCTCGCCCGCCAATGCCAGATAGGCAATGGCGCCCCGCGATGATTTGTCGTACGCCAGCGCCGGCATGCCATAGCTTGGTGCTTCAGCCAGGCGGATGTTGCGCGGAATCACCGTGTCGTAGAGCTGCTCGCCGAAGTGTTCCTTGAGCTGCGCCGAAACATCGTTCATCAGGCTCAGGCGCGGGTCATACATGGTCCGCAACAGGCCTTCGACTTTCAGGTTCGGGTTCAGCAACTCAGCGATGCGCTTGATGTTATCCACAAGGTCGCTCAAGCCTTCGAGCGCGAAGTACTCGCACTGCATGGGGATAATCACCCCATCAGCGGCGACCAAAGCGTTCAGCGTCAGCATCGACAACGACGGTGGACAGTCGATCAAAATGTAATCGTAGTTTTCACGGATCGGCGCCAGCGCGCTACGCAGACGGCTTTCCTTCATCTGCATTTCCAGCAGAACCACTTCGGCCGCAGTCAGGTCGCGGTTGGCCGGCAGCAGTTGGTAACCACCGTGCTCGGAGTAATGCATGGCCTGAGCCAGATCGCATTCGCCGATCAGCAGGTCGTAGACCGAGTTTTCCAGGCCGTGTTTATCCACACCGCTACCCATGGTGGCGTTGCCCTGTGGATCGAGATCGATCAACAGCACCCGACGCTTGGTAGCGACCAGGGAAGCTGCGAGGTTGATGCAGGTGGTGGTCTTGCCCACACCACCCTTTTGGTTCGCTATCGCGAATACCTTAGCCATTCTTGCTTGTGTTCCCAATCATGCCGTGCGGCGCAGTATCAGCAGATGGCGTTGGCCTTGGCAACCGGGTACGGCCAGGGCGTGTTCGCTATCGAGGTGGAAGTCTGCCGGCAATGCTACCAGCTCATCGGCGGGATGAACGCCCTTCATTGCCAGCCAACGTGTTTCGGTGTCGCCGAGGTGGCGAGTCCAGTTGCTGAAGTTCTCCATGCTGCTGAACGCCCGGGAAATAATCCCGTTGAATGGCTGATCAGGCTGAAAAGCTTCGACGCGACTGTGGATAACTTGCAGGTTATCCAGTTTGAGTTCGAGTTTGACCTGAGTCAGGAAGCGGGTTTTCTTGCCGTTGCTGTCCAGGCAGGTCACTTGGGACTCTGGAAACAGGATGGCCAACGGAATACCCGGCATGCCGCCACCGCTGCCGACGTCCAGCCAGCGACCGTTTTCGACGAACGACATCACGCTCAAACTATCGAGCAAGTGACGGGAAACCATTTCATCCGGGTCGCGTACGGCAGTCAGGTTGTAAGCCTTGTTCCATTTTATCAACAGGGCCAGATAACCCAGCAGCTGCGCGTGCTGGGTTTCTGTCAGCGTGACACCGAGCTGGCGAGCACCTGTGGATAACTCTTCTGCGTGTTGCGAGGTGACCAACGAACTCAAGCGCTTTGCTCCAACTGACGGCCCGCGCCGCGTTTTTTCAAATGAATCATCAACAGCGAAATCGCTGCCGGCGTCACACCCGGGATACGCGACGCCTGGCCCAAAGTCTCTGGACGGGTCGCACCGAGCTTGCTCTGGATCTCTTTGGAGAGACCGGAAATATTCGTGTAATCGATATCCACAGGCAGTTTTGTGTCTTCGCTGGCCCGCAGTCGCGCGATTTCATCCTGCTGGCGATCAATGTAACCGGCGTATTTGGTCTTGATTTCGACCTGCTCGGCGACTTGTGGATCTTCTGCGCCGCCACCGGTCACGGCGATCAGACCAGCGTAGTCGATTTCCGGACGGCTCAGCAGATTGAGCAAGTTGTATTCGTGGGTCAGCGGCGTGCCGAACTTCTCGGAAATCGCATCGCCTTGCTCGGTGCCCGGGCGAACCCAGGTACTTTTCAGGCGTTGCTCTTCCAGCGTGATGCTTTCGCGTTTGGTGCAAAACGCAGCCCAACGCGCGTCATCCACCAGACCCAGTTCGCGACCTTTTTCGGTCAAGCGCAGGTCGGCGTTGTCTTCGCGAAGGATCAGGCGGTATTCGGCGCGGGACGTGAACATCCGATACGGTTCCTGGGTACCCAGGGTAATCAGGTCGTCGACCAACACTCCGATGTACGCCTCGTCGCGACGCGGGCACCAGGCATCTTTGCCCTGAGCACGCAGTGCGGCGTTGGCCCCGGCCAGCAAACCCTGGGCGCCGGCTTCTTCGTAACCGGTGGTGCCGTTGATTTGCCCGGCAAAGAACAGACCGCCGATAACTTTGGTTTCCAGGCTGTACTTCAGGTCACGCGGGTCGAAGTAGTCGTATTCGATGGCGTAACCCGGACGAACGATGTGCGCGTTTTCCATGCCGCGGATCGATTGCACGATCTGCAGTTGCACGTCGAACGGCAGGGATGTGGATATCCCGTTCGGGTACAGCTCGTTGGTCGTCAGGCCTTCCGGTTCGATGAAGACCTGATGGCTTTCCTTGTCGGCAAAGCGATGGATCTTGTCTTCGATCGACGGGCAATAACGCGGGCCGATACCTTCGATCAACCCGGCATCGGAATACATCGGCGACCGATCCAGGTTGGCGGCAATGATTTCGTGGGTGCGGGCGTTGGTGTGGGTAATCCAGCAGCTGACCTGTTTCGGGTGCTGCTCTTTGGAACCCATGAACGACATCACCGGGATCGGTGTATCGCCTGCTTGCTCGGTCATCACCGAGAAATCCACAGAACGACCGTCAATACGCGGTGGTGTACCGGTTTTCAAGCGACCCACGCGCAGTGGCAATTCACGCAAACGGTGAGCCAGGGCGATCGACGGCGGATCACCGGCACGGCCGCCGGAAAAATTCTGCAAGCCGATGTGGATAAGTCCACCGAGGAAGGTGCCAGTGGTCAACACCACGGAGTCCGCGAAGAAACGCAGGCCCATTTGGGTGACAACACCGCGTACTTGTTCCTGCTCGACGATCAGGTCGTCGGCGGCCTGTTGAAATATCCACAGGTTCGGCTGGTTTTCAAGGATTTCGCGGACAGCTGCCTTGTACAAAACCCGGTCAGCCTGAGCGCGGGTTGCACGCACGGCCGGGCCTTTGCGGCTGTTCAATACGCGAAATTGAATACCGCCTTTATCGGTAGCCATGGCCATCGCGCCGCCGAGGGCATCGATTTCCTTGACCAGATGGCTTTTGCCGATCCCACCGATAGCGGGGTTGCAACTCATGGCACCGAGGGTTTCCACGTTGTGCGTCAGCAACAGGGTTTTTGCACCCATACGTGCTGAGGCCAGTGCTGCCTCGGTACCGGCATGACCGCCGCCGATGACGATCACTTCAAAACGGGAAGGGAAATCCACCACGCACCTCGTGCCTGCTTCAGTTAGGTAATCAGGAATAGTTGAGCTCAGGTTTTTGGACCTGGTCGGCAAGTATAGGGACTTCGCCCTTCCTAAAGAACCCTTTGCACAAAATTTAACCAGCTGTGGAGAAGTCGCGGTTATAGAAATTAAAAAGAAAGAAATTTATTAAATCTTTGTTTTTATGTTTATTTCTACTGAGCCACCTTTCTGTGGATAGATCTCTACAGGCCTTTATATTCAATGTGTACAGAGATTCAAAACCCTGTGGTCATGTGGCAAGGAGGCCCTTGGATAACCGGTTTAAGCCTGTGGATGAAAGGGGTGCTTATCCACAGGGGCGGTTATCTTCAGTTTTGAGGCCCTGTTATCAACTGCCCTTAGAGGCAGTTATTCACAGGGCTTAATCCACAGAAAACTGCCGAATAAGCAAATCCCGGGCACGGAAAATCCGCTCAAGCAGAAAGAATCTGCTCAGCACTGGAAGAGAATTCAGGAAAAGGAGGGAACAGACAGGCACGAATGGCCTGTCTGTGGACAACGGAGAGTCTTATTTACCGATACAGAAGCTGGAAAAGATTCGTCCCAGCAGGTCATCGGAGCTGAATGCGCCGGTGATTTCACCCAAAGCGTGTTGGGCTTGTCGCAAATCCTCGGCTAACAGTTCACCGGCACCCGCCAGGGTCAGCTGTGCACGGCCGTGCTCGAGGGAAGCACTGGCGTGACGCAACGCTTCAAGGTGACGCCTGCGAGCACTGAAGCTGCTTTCCGAGGTCTGTTCGTAGCCCATGCAGGCCTTGAGATGGTCGCGCAACAATTCCAGCCCTTCACCTGCAGATTTGGCGCTCAGGCTGATGGTGACGTGGCCATCCTCGCTGACTTCCAGGGCAATGGCTTCGCCAGTGAGGTCAGCCTTGTTTCGGATCAGCGTGACTTTCGCCGGATCGGGACGGATTTCCAGAAATTCAGGCCATAACGCGAACGGATCAAGTGCCTCCGGAGCCGTCGCATCGACCACCAACAGCACGCGATCAGCCTCGCCGATTGCTTTCAGAGCCCGTTCGACGCCAATTTTTTCCACCTGGTCGTCGGTATCTCGCAGACCTGCGGTGTCAACCACGTGCAGCGGCATGCCATCGATGTGGATATGTTCACGAAGAATGTCCCGGGTGGTGCCGGCGATCTCGGTGACGATCGCGGCTTCACGACCGGCCAGTGCATTCAACAGGCTGGATTTGCCGGCATTCGGCCGGCCGGCGATTACCACGGTCATTCCGTCACGCAGCAAGGCACCCTGCCCGGCTTCGCGTAATACGGTGGATAACTCGTCACGTACTTTGTCGAGCATGCTCAGTACATGACCATCGGCGAGGAAGTCGATTTCTTCTTCAGGGAAGTCGATCGCCGCTTCGACATAGATGCGTAGGCCAATCAGTTGCTCGGTGAGGTTATGCACACGCTCGGAAAATGCGCCTTGCAAGGAACGCAGGGCATTTCGTGCAGCTTGTGCAGAACTTGCCTCGATCAAGTCGGCAATCGCCTCGGCCTGAGCCAGGTCGAGTTTGTCATTGAGGAACGCGCGCTCGCTGAATTCACCCGGCCGGGCCAACCGACAGCCCAATTCCAGGCAACGCTTGAGCAGCATATCCAGAACGATCGGACCGCCGTGGCCCTGCAGTTCCAGCACATCTTCGCCGGTGAACGAGTTCGGGCCCGGAAAATACAGGGCGATGCCTTGATCCAGCACCTCATCGTTTTCACTGAGGAATGGGCCGTAGTGGGCAAACCTTGGCTTGAGTTCACGGCCGCTGAAAGCCTTGGCCGCAACACTCGCCAGCGGTCCGGAAATACGGACGATGCCCACACCGCCGCGACCTTGAGCGGTGGCGACGGCGGCGATGGTTTCACGAGGAACGCTCATAAACCGTTATCCAGACAAAAGTGACAGATAGCAAAACGCCCCACTAGGGGGCGTTTTGAGTGGTTATCCACAGTGTAAATCAGGCAGCTGCTTTGGTAGCTGCTTCGATCTTACGAGTGATGTACCACTGTTGGGCGATCGACAGGCAGTTGTTCACTACCCAGTACAGCACCAGACCAGCCGGGAACCACAGGAAGAAGAAGGTGAAGATGATTGGCATCAGCTTCATCACCTTGGCCTGCATCGGATCCGGAGGCGTCGGGTTCAGCTGCTGCTGGATGAACATGGTTGCACCCATGATGATCGGCAGAATGAAGAACGGATCCTTGATCGACAGGTCAGTAATCCACAGCATGAACGGCGCTTGGCGCATTTCAACGCTTTCCAGCAGAACCCAGTACAGCGAAAGGAAAACCGGCATCTGCACGAGGATTGGCAAGCAACCACCCAGCGGATTGATCTTCTCTTTCTTGTACAGCTCCATCATGGATTGCGACATTTTCTGCCGGTCGTCGCCGTGTTGCTCTTTCAGCGCGGCCAGTTTCGGTGCCACTGCACGCATGCGCGCCATGGATTTGTAGCTGGCTGCCGACAGCGGGAAGAAGATCCCTTTGATCAGCATGGTCAGGAAGATGATCGACCAGCCCCAGTTACCGACCAGCGCGTGGATGTGTTGCAGCAGCCAGAAAATTGGCTGGGCAATGAACCACAGGATGCCGTAGTCGACGGTCAGTTCCAGGCCTGGGGACAACTCTTTCAGCACGGCCTGGCTTTTCGGACCTGCGTACAGAACAGCGCTGGTCTCGGCTTTTGCACCTGCCGCGACAGTCATTGCCGGTGCGGTGTAGCCGATGATGTAGTTGCCTTTGCTGTCTTTACGGGTCTGGACGAGGTTGTTCTCGCCTTTCGCCGGAATCCACGCGGTCACGAAGTAGTGCTGCAACCATGCAACCCAACCACCGTTAACGGTTTCTTTCAGCTGAGCCTTGTCCATGTCCTTCATGGACACTTTCTTGTACGGCTCGTTACTTGTCCACAGGGCGGCGCCCAGGTAAGTCGCGGTGCCGGTGGCAGTGCTGGAAGAAGGATCGGAGCTGGCGTCACGCTTCAATTGCGCGAACATTGCACCGGACCAGGGTTTGGCACTCTGGTTATCGATCAGGTAGGAAACGGTTACGTCATACAGGCCACGTTTCAGGGTGAAACGCTTGATGTAGTTGACGCCGTCCTTGCTGAACTTCAGGTCTGCGACCAATTGGTCCTGACCGTCAGCCAGTTGGTAAATCTTCTTCTCCGAGGAGTAAACCGGACGACCGGCAGGACTTGCGTCCGGACCGTCGGTGCCGATCAAACCGCTTTGAGCCAGATAAGTCCGCTCGTTGCCGTTATCGAACAACTGGAATGGAATTTCCGGATGGTCCTGGCGACGTGGATACAGCGGCAGCGTCAACTGCGCAACATCACCACCTTGTGGATCGATTGCCAGGTTGAGCACATCCGTTTTGATCTGGATGAGGTCTTTGCTTGCAGCTACTGGAGTTTCAGCAGGTGCAGTTGCACTGGTATCGCTTGCGGCGCGTGGAATGTCGTCACTGACAGAAGCATTATTGCCAGTCGCCGTATCCGGTAAGCCCGGTGCGGTAGTACTGGAAGCAACATTCTGAGTCGGCAGGGCAGCCTGGCCATAGTCCTGGTTCCATTTAAGAACCATAACGTAGGACACGATTGCCAGGGCGACGATCAGGATCGTGCGTTTGATATCCATGATTACTCGGCCATCGAAGAAGAACGGGAGGTAGGGATAGATGGAACCGGGTCATAACCACCGGGATTCCACGGATGACAGCGACCTAAACGACGAAAGGCCAGCCAGCCACCGCGCAGAAGGCCATGATTTTCTATGGCTTCATACGCGTAGCAGGAACAACTGGGGTAGAAACGACAGTGACTGGCCATCAGAGGACTAATGGCATAGCGATAAAACTGGATCGGAACGAGTGCCAGTTTACGCATCGGGACTGTCTACCCCTACAGTTTCGGTTTTGACTGCTGGTACCGGCGTGCTGCGTGCCAGACGCTTCCAGAGTTTGCCGAAATGCTGAATCAATTCGGGGTTTTCTACGTCACCCAAACCTTTGCGCGCGACGATAACGATGTCCCAGCCGGCCAGTGATTCCTGGTTCAGACGGAACGATTCGCGCATCAGACGTTTGAGGCGATTGCGCTCGACGGAGAGCTTTACGCTCTTTTTCCCGATAACCAGCCCGAGACGGGGGTGATCAAGATCGTTGTTGCGCGCAAGGAGCAGGAGATTTTTCCCCGGAACCTTGCCGGTAGGGGAGTCAAAGACTGCCTTGAAATGCCGGGGAGTAAGCAGACGCTTTTCCCGACTGAAGTCCTGACTCACCTCCAGTGCCGGATTATCAAACTGCCAGACGCGCACGACCTTTGGCGCGACGACGCGACAGGACGGCACGACCGTTCTTGGTAGCCATGCGAGCACGGAAACCGTGGGTACGAGCGCGTTTGATAGTGCTTGGTTGGAAAGTACGTTTCATTGTCGTGTTACCTGGTTCGTCCACAACGGGCCGGAATGGCCCCCGTTTTAAGAGACCGGGGATTCTAGAGAAAGCAAGCCTCTAGGTCAATTTCCAACCAGCGTTTCCTTATAAATAGATCTCCAGACGTTTTTCCTGCCGAGCTCATTGGCTAGATATAGAAATTAAGAAGGAAAGTATTTAAAGCTTTTCTGTAAAGCTTATAAAAGCTAGGGGCACGATCATCTGTGGATAACTGCCATCAGCCCTTTAAAGTCGTGATGTACAGAGAATGACAACTACGGTGGAAAACGGTGGTAACCCTGTGCTGCGCTGTCGGATAAGCTGTGTGTGAAAGAGGTACTTATCCACAGCGTGGTTATCCACCGAGTTTCGCCCCCACTTGTACAACGACCTCAGGCCCGGTTATCCACAGAGCTTATGCACAGACCGCTGGTCGCCTTTTATTCGTATAAATCACTGATTCTTCATGGGAGGTGCACAACCTTCGTGTGGATAAGTCGGGGCTGGGTCGGCTACAATGGCGGCTTGTTTTTGCCTCACCGGCTTTCAACTTAGGGGATATCCGTGTCAGTGGAACTTTGGCAGCAGTGCGTGGAGCTTTTGCGCGATGAGCTGCCTGCCCAACAATTCAACACTTGGATCCGTCCACTACAGGTCGAAGCCGAAGGCGACGAGTTGCGTGTCTACGCACCGAATCGTTTTGTTCTCGACTGGGTCAACGAAAAGTACCTGGGCCGCGTCCTTGAACTGCTGGATGAGCATGGCAATGGCATGGCGCCGGCGCTGTCCTTATTAATAGGCAGCAAGCGCAGTTCGGCACCACGTGCCGCCCCGAATGCTCCGTTGGCCGCCGCTGCTTCACAGGCTCAGGCCGCTCAAGCCCCTGTCAGCGCCCCGGCGCCAGCCCAGGTAGCCGCTCCGACCAAGCGTGCGACGCAAAAAGTTGCCGAGGTTAATGAAGAGCCATCGCGCGACAGCTTCGACCCGATGGCCGGGGCCAGTTCGCAACAAGCTCCGATTCGTGCCGAACAGCGTACGGTGCAGGTCGAAGGCGCGCTCAAGCACACCAGCTACCTGAACCGCACCTTCACCTTCGAAAACTTCGTCGAGGGCAAGTCCAACCAACTGGCCCGGGCTGCGGCCTGGCAAGTGGCGGACAATCCCAAGCACGGTTACAACCCGCTCTTCCTTTATGGTGGCGTTGGTTTGGGTAAAACCCACTTGATGCACGCTGTGGGTAACCACCTGTTAAAGAAGAATCCGAATGCCAAGGTTGTGTACCTGCATTCCGAGCGGTTCGTGGCCGACATGGTCAAGGCCCTCCAGCTGAACGCCATCAACGAGTTCAAGCGCTTCTACCGTTCGGTGGATGCATTGCTGATCGATGACATTCAGTTCTTCGCTCGCAAGGAACGTTCCCAGGAAGAGTTTTTCCACACCTTCAACGCCCTGCTTGAAGGTGGCCAGCAGGTCATTCTCACCAGTGACCGCTACCCGAAAGAAATTGAAGGCCTTGAAGAGCGCCTGAAATCCCGCTTCGGCTGGGGCCTGACGGTAGCCGTCGAGCCGCCGGAACTGGAAACCCGTGTGGCGATCCTGATGAAAAAGGCCGATCAGGCCAAAGTCGATCTGCCCCACGACGCGGCGTTCTTCATTGCCCAACGTATTCGTTCCAACGTCCGTGAGCTGGAAGGCGCGCTCAAACGCGTGATCGCCCACTCGCACTTCATGGGCCGCGATATCACCATCGAGTTGATCCGCGAGTCCCTGAAAGATCTGTTGGCACTGCAAGACAAACTGGTCTCTGTGGATAACATTCAGCGCACAGTCGCCGAGTACTACAAGATCAAGATCTCCGACTTGTTGTCCAAACGTCGTTCGCGTTCGGTAGCTCGTCCGCGTCAGGTCGCCATGGCGTTGTCCAAAGAACTGACCAACCACAGCTTGCCGGAAATCGGCGACGTGTTTGGCGGCCGGGACCACACGACTGTTTTGCACGCCTGCCGCAAGATCAACGAACTTAAGGAATCCGACGCGGACATCCGCGAGGACTACAAGAACCTGCTGCGTACACTGACCACTTGATGAACACCAGCGCAGCTTATTAAGGCAAGGGACTAGACCATGCATTTCACCATTCAACGCGAAGCCCTGTTGAAACCCCTGCAACTGGTCGCAGGCGTCGTCGAGCGCCGACAGACCTTGCCGGTGCTCTCCAACGTGCTGCTGGTTGTCGAAGGCCAGCAACTGTCGCTGACCGGTACCGACCTGGAAGTCGAGCTGGTCGGTCGTGTACAACTCGAAGAGCCTGCCGATCCAGGTTCCATCACTGTGCCTGCGCGCAAGCTGATGGATATCTGCAAAAGCTTGCCGAACGACGCGCTGATCGACATCAAGGTCGACGAGCAGAAGCTCGTGGTGAAGGCCGGCCGTAGCCGCTTCACCCTGTCGACCCTGCCGGCCAATGACTTCCCGACTGTGGAAGAAGGCCCCGGCTCGCTGACGTGCAGCCTTGAGCAAAGCAAACTGCGTCGTTTGATCGAACGCACCAGCTTCGCCATGGCCCAGCAAGACGTGCGTTACTACCTGAACGGTATGCTGCTGGAAGTTTCTGAAGGCATCATCCGCGCCGTGGCCACTGACGGTCACCGTCTGGCCATGTGCTCGATGAAGGCTGATATCGGTCAGCCGGATCGCCACCAGGTCATCGTGCCACGTAAAGGTATCCTTGAGCTGGCGCGCCTGCTGACTGAGCCGGACGGCATTGTCAGCATCGTACTGGGTCAGCATCACATCCGCGCCACCACCGGTGAGTTCACCTTCACATCGAAACTGGTCGACGGCAAATTCCCGGACTACGAGCGTGTTCTGCCGAAAGGCGGCGACAAGCTGGTACTCGGCGATCGACAGGCCCTGCGTGAAGCGTTCAGCCGTACCGCGATTCTGTCCAACGAGAAGTACCGCGGCATCCGCCTGCAACTGGCCAACGGTCAACTGAAGATCCAGGCGAACAACCCGGAACAGGAAGAAGCGGAAGAAGAAGTGGGCGTCGAGTACAACGGCGGCAATCTGGAAATCGGCTTCAACGTGAGCTACCTGCTGGACGTGTTGGGCGTCATGACGACTGAGCAGGTGCGTCTGATCCTGTCCGACTCCAACAGCAGTGCGCTGGTGCAAGAGTCCGACAACGACGACTCGGCCTACGTTGTCATGCCGATGCGTCTGTAATCATGCTCAGCAGAAGCTAGATGTCCTTAAGTCGCGTCTCGGTCACCGCGGTGCGCAATCTGCACCCGGTGACCTTCTCCCCCTCCCCCCGAATCAACATTCTTTACGGCGCCAACGGCAGCGGCAAAACCAGTGTTCTGGAAGCCATTCATCTGCTGGGGCTTGCCCGTTCGTTTCGTAGCACCCGCCTGTTACCGGTCATCCAGTATGAGCAGCTCGCCTGTACGGTGTTTGGTCAGGTGGAGTTGGCCGAGGGTGGCCACAGCGCGTTGGGGATATCCCGAGACCGTCAAGGGGAGTTCCAGATTCGCATCGACGGGCAGAACGCTCGTAGCGCGGCGCAACTGGCGGAAATCCTGCCGCTACAGCTGATCAACCCCGATAGCTTCCGCTTGCTGGAAGGCGCACCGAAGATTCGCCGGCAGTTTCTTGACTGGGGCGTGTTCCACGTGGAACCACGATTCATGTCCACCTGGCAGCGCTTGCAGAAGGCCCTGCGCCAGAGAAACTCTTGGCTGCGGCATGGTACACTTGACGCCGTTTCGCAAGCGGTTTGGGACAGGGAACTGTGCCAGGCCAGCGCTGAAATTGATGAATACCGCCGCGCTTATATCAAAGCCTTGAAACCAGTCTTTGAACAGACCTTGAGCGAACTGGTTGAGCTCGAGGGCTTAACGCTCAGCTATTACCGAGGTTGGGACAAAGACCGCGAACTGAGTGCAGTGCTCGCCGGGTCCCTTCAGCGGGATCAGCAAATGGGTCATACCCAGGCAGGACCACAGCGTGCTGATTTGCGTCTTAGATTGGGCGCACATAACGCCGCGGACATCTTGTCTCGCGGTCAGCAGAAACTGGTGGTCTGTGCATTGCGGATTGCCCAAGGGCACTTGGTCAGCCAGGCCCGACGCGGCCAGTGTATTTATCTGGTGGATGACCTGCCGTCCGAACTGGACGAGCACCACCGCCGCGCGCTTTGCCGCTTGCTGGAAGACTTACGCTGCCAGGTGTTTATCACCTGTGTAGATCACGAATTATTGAGGGAAGGCTGGCAGACGGAAACGCCAGTCGCTCTGTTCCACGTGGAACAGGGCCGTATCACCCAGACCCACGACCATCGGGAGTGAAGGCATTGAGCGAAGAAAATACGAATACCTACGACTCAACGAGCATTAAAGTGCTGAAAGGCCTGGATGCCGTACGCAAACGTCCCGGTATGTACATTGGTGACACCGACGATGGCAGCGGTCTGCACCACATGGTCTTCGAGGTAGTCGACAACTCCATCGATGAAGCGCTCGCTGGCCACTGCGACGACATCAGCATCATCATCCACCCGGACGAATCCATCACCGTTCGCGACAACGGTCGTGGCATCCCGGTAGACGTGCACAAAGAAGAAGGCGTCTCGGCAGCCGAGGTCATCATGACCGTGCTGCACGCCGGCGGTAAGTTCGACGACAACTCCTACAAAGTATCCGGCGGCCTGCACGGTGTAGGTGTGTCGGTGGTGAACGCCCTGTCCGAAGAGCTGGTCCTGACCGTTCGCCGCAGCGGCAAGATCTGGGAACAGACTTACATTCACGGTGTTCCGAAAGAGCCGATGAAAATCGTTGGCGAAAGCGAAACCACCGGTACCCAGATTCACTTCAAGCCGTCCGACCTGACCTTCAAGAACATCCACTTCAGCTGGGACATCCTGGCCAAGCGGATTCGTGAACTGTCCTTCCTCAACTCCGGTGTCGGCATCGTCCTCAAGGATGAGCGCAGCGGCAAGGAAGAGCTGTTCAAGTACGAAGGTGGCCTGCGTGCGTTCGTTGAATACCTGAACACCAACAAGACCCCGGTCAACCAAGTGTTCCACTTCAACATCCAGCGCGAAGACGGCATCGGCGTGGAAATCGCCCTGCAGTGGAACGACAGCTTCAACGAGAACCTGTTGTGCTTCACCAACAACATTCCACAGCGCGATGGCGGTACTCACCTGGTGGGTTTCCGTTCCGCACTGACGCGTAACCTGAACACCTACATCGAAGCCGAAGGTCTGGCGAAGAAGCACAAAGTTGCGACCACCGGTGACGACGCCCGTGAAGGCCTGACCGCGATCATCTCGGTAAAAGTGCCTGATCCGAAGTTCAGCTCCCAGACCAAAGACAAGCTGGTTTCTTCCGAAGTGAAGACCGCGGTCGAACAGGAGATGGGCAAGTACTTCTCCGACTTCCTGCTGGAAAACCCGAACGAAGCCAAACTGGTCGTCGGCAAGATGATCGATGCGGCCCGCGCTCGTGAAGCGGCGCGTAAAGCCCGTGAGATGACCCGTCGTAAAGGCGCGCTGGATATCGCCGGCCTGCCGGGCAAACTGGCTGACTGCCAGGAAAAAGACCCTGCCCTTTCCGAACTGTACCTCGTGGAAGGTGACTCTGCTGGCGGCTCCGCCAAGCAGGGACGTAACCGTCGGACCCAAGCCATCCTGCCTCTCAAGGGCAAGATCCTGAACGTCGAGAAGGCGCGTTTCGACAAGATGATCTCTTCACAAGAAGTGGGCACCTTGATCACCGCGCTGGGCTGCGGCATTGGCCGTGACGAGTACAACATCGCGAAGCTGCGTTACCACAACATCATCATCATGACCGATGCTGACGTCGACGGTTCGCACATCCGTACCCTGCTGCTGACCTTCTTCTTCCGTCAGTTGCCGGAGCTGATCGAGCGCGGCTACATCTACATCGCCCAGCCACCGCTGTACAAGGTCAAGAAAGGCAAGCAAGAGCAATACATCAAAGACGACGATGCCATGGAAGAGTACATGACGCAGTCGGCCCTGGAAGATGCGAGCCTGCACCTGAACGAGGAAGCCCCGGGTATTTCCGGGCCAGCCCTCGAGCGTCTGGTGAATGACTTCCGTCTGGTAATGAAGACCCTCAAGCGTCTGTCGCGCCTGTACCCACAGGAGCTGACCGAGCACTTCATCTACCTGCCAGCCGTTAGCCTCGAGCAATTGTCCGATCACGCTGCGATGCAGGATTGGATGGCCCAGTACGAAGTTCGTCTGCGCACCGTCGAGAAGTCCGGCCTGGTTTATAAAGCCAGCCTGCGTGAAGACCGTGAACGTAATGTCTGGCTGCCTGAGGTCGAACTGATCTCCCACGGCTTGTCGAACTACGTCACCTTCAACCGCGACTTCTTCGGCAGCAACGATTACAAGACTGTTGTTTCTCTGGGCGCTCAATTGAGCACCTTGCTGGACGACGGCGCGTATATCCAGCGTGGCGAGCGCAAGAAGCCGGTGACCGAGTTCAAGGAAGCCCTTGAATGGCTGATGGCCGAAAGCACCAAGCGTCACACCATCCAGCGATACAAAGGTCTGGGTGAGATGAACCCGGATCAGCTGTGGGAAACCACCATGGACCCAAGCCAGCGCCGGATGCTCAAAGTGACCATCGAAGACGCCATTGGCGCGGATCAGATCTTCAACACCCTGATGGGTGATGCGGTCGAGCCTCGTCGTGACTTCATCGAAAGCAACGCCCTGGCGGTTTCCAACCTGGACTTCTGATCCAGCAAGCCTGCCAAACGAAAAAGGCCAACGCTTAGCGTTGGCCTTTTTTATTGTCCGTTATTGGCTCGGGTAATAAACCAATCCCGCAGTTGTTCAACCATTGAAACACGTCACCGCAGGCATAAAAAAACCGGCTATATCAGCCGGTTTTTTTACGTCCGAAAAAAACTTATGCACCTTTTTCGGTTTTTTATGGGTTTATAAAATATGTATATAAATCATAAGCTTAAAAACAAAATCCGACGCTTTTCAACAAAACAGTACACAGGTTATCCACAAAATCTCAGACAGCCACTTGATCGGTAGGAGTCGGGGCTTGCGGGGCGGGTGGCAGCGAGCCCATTTCGCGTTGCATCTGCTCGTTCCAGGCTTGGACCCGATCATTCAGATCTGCAATCGCTCGCGGCCCGCTACCCTCTGCATACATGGGTGCGCCGATGATCACGGTAATGACGCCCTGCTTCTTCGCCCAACCGGTTTTCGGCCAGAACTTGCCAGCATTGTGCGCAATCGGCAGCACGGGAAGTGCGGCGTTGACGGCTAAAGCGGTACCACCGCGAGAGAATTTTCCGATGGTGCCGTAAGGAACGCGCGTTCCCTCTGGGAAGATCAGAACCCAGACGCCGTCTTTCAGCAGTTCATCGCCCTTCTTCGCCACATGCTTGAGCGCCGCTTTCGGGTTGTCGCGGTCGATGGCGATCGGCCGCAGCATGGCCATGGCCCAGCCGAAGAATGGAACGTAGAGCAGTTCGCGCTTGAGCACCTGGCTCAAGGGCTCGAAGTAAGCGGAGAGGAAGAACGTCTCCCAGGTGCTCTGGTGGTTCGACTGAATCACGCAGGGCTGATCAGGCACGTTCTCGGCGCCCTTCACTTCGTAGCTGATGCCCAGGAAAACTTTGCTCAGCCACAAGGCGCAGCGGCACCAGTACACATTGATGAAGCGATACCGCGCCTTGAACGGTAGAAACGGCGCGATAAAAAAGCTCAGGCTGCACCAGAGCAACGAGCTGGTGCCCAGCAGCAGGTAAAAGAGGAAGGTTCTGATGGCCTGCAATATCGACATGGCGACGTTTACCGTGCGGGCTCTGCCCGTCTATATAAAGCGCACTCCCGATCAATCCTTGGTCAGGAACAATCGAAGCACTCTAATTGTGGATAAGTTCTGCGGCAATCGCCGCTAGATCGTCAAAAATCAAGGTGCCTACCGGTAGGGTCTTGCCCAAAGTCTTTTCGCCTTTTCCGGTCTTTACCAAAACTGGCTGAGAATCGACGGCTTTGGCGGCCTCCAGGTCACCAAGGGAATCGCCGACGAACCAAAGATTGGTCAGCGATACGTTGTAATGCGCGGCGATGGTTTTCAACATCCCGGGTTTTGGTTTGCGGCAATCGCAGCCATCGTCCGGCCCGTGTGGGCAATAGACGATCAGCCCGACTTCACCGCCCTGCTCCGCCACCAGCGAGCGCAAGCGCTCGTGCATGGCGTCCAGGGTGGCGATGTCGTAATAGCCGCGAGCGATGCCCGACTGGTTGGTAGCGACCGCCACCGTCCAGCCGGCCTTGCTCAACTGCGCGATGGCTTCGATCGAACCAGGGAGCGGAATCCACTCCTCCACCGACTTGATGTAAGCGTCGGAGTCGTAATTGATCACCCCGTCCCGATCGAGAATCAGCAGTTTCAACAGCAGCCCCTCAACCCAGCAGCGAAATGTCGGCGACGCCGAGGAACAGCCCACGCAGACGCGACAGCAACGCATAACGGTTGGCGCGGACCTTGGCATCTTCCGCATTGACCATTACGGCTTCGAAGAACGCGTCCACCGGCTCGCGCAAGGCAGCCAGACGTGCCAGCGATTCGCTGTACTGGCGCGCAGCGGCCATCGGCTGGACAGCCTGGTCAGCCTGCTGGATTGCCGAGTACAGGGAGAACTCGTTGGCGTTGTCGAAGTACTTGGCTTCCACGACCGAAGGAACAGAGCCTTCGACCTTGCTCAGCAAGTTCGAAACACGCTTGTTCACGGCGGCCAGGGCAGCGGCTTCCGGCAATTTGCGGAAGGCTTCTACCGCTTGTACGCGCTGATCGAAGTCCAGCGCCGAACCCGGTTTCAGGGCACGAACCGACAGGTACGTTCCGACATCAACGCCTTCGTCTTCGTAACGGGCACGCAGACGGTCGAAGATGAACTCCAGCACCGAATCGTTGAGGCCGGCAGCCTTGATCTTGGTACCGAACGCATTCACGGCAAACGCCACGGCGTCGTTCAGGTCGAGGTCGAGCTTCTTGTCGATCAGGATGCGCAATACACCCAGCGCAGCACGGCGCAAGGCGTACGGGTCTTTGCTACCGGTTGGCAGCATGCCGATACCGAAAATGCCCACCAGCGTGTCGAGCTTGTCCGCGATCGCCACGGCCGCACCGGTCAGGGTGGTCGGCAGTTCAGCGCCGGCACCGCGCGGCATGTACTGCTCGTTCAGTGCCAGTGCAACTTCTTCCGGCTCGCCGTCGTTGAGGGCGTAGTAGTAACCGGCGACGCCTTGCATCTCCGGGAACTCACCGACCATCTCGGTCGCCAGGTCGCACTTGGACAGCAGGCCGGCACGGGAAGCCCATGCGGCGTTACCGCCAATGCGTTGAGCGATGAACGCAGCGAGTTTGGAAACGCGCTCGGCCTTGTCGTAGACGCTGCCGAGTTTTTCCTGGAACACCACGTTCTGCAGGCGCAGGTTGAAGTCTTCGAGTTTCTGCTTCTTGTCTTGCTTGAAGAAGAACTCGGCGTCGGTCAGGCGTGGACGAACCACTTTCTCGTTACCGGCGATGATCTGTTGCGGGTCTTTGCTTTCGATGTTGGCCACGGTAATGAAACGTGGCAGCAACTTGCCGTCGGCATCCAGCAGGCAGAAATACTTCTGGTTGTCCTGCATGGTGGTGATCAAGGCTTCTTGCGGCACGTCGAGGAAACGCTCTTCGAACGAGCACACCAGCGGCACCGGCCATTCAACCAGCGCGGCCACTTCGTCGAGCAGGGCTGGCGGAACGATCGCCGTGCCTTCCTGCATCGTCGCCAGCTCTTCGATGCGCTTGCTGATCAGCTCGCGACGCTCGTTGGCATCGGCCAATACGTAAGCGGCACGCAGGTCGGTCAAGTAGTTGGCCGGCGAGGTGATGCGTACGCTTTCCGGGTGGTGGAAGCGGTGACCACGGGAATCGCGGCCGGACTTCTGGGCAAGGATCGTGCAATCGATGACCTGGTCACCGAGCAGCATCACCAGCCACTGGGTCGGACGAACGAATTCTTCTTTGCGAGCACCCCAGCGCATGCGCTTGGGAATCGGCAGGTCGTTCAGGGAATCTTCGACGATGGTTGGCAGCAGGCTCGCGGTCGGTTTACCGGCGATGCTTTGGCTGTAACGCAGTTTCGGACCGCTCTGATCGATTTCGCTCAGGTCGACGCCGCACTTCTTGGCGAAGCCCAATGCCGCTTGAGTCGGGTTGCCTTCGGCATCGAACGCGGCCTGACGTGGCGGGCCATCGAGGTTGATGCTGCGATCCGGCTGCTGAGTCGCCAGATCGGTGATCAGCACAGCCAGACGACGTGGCGCGGCGTAGACGGTTTTGGTCTCGTAGTTCAGGCCAGCGGCTTGCAGGCCCTTGTCGATACCGGCCAGGAACGCGTCGGCCAGGGTGTTCAGGGCTTTGGGTGGCAGTTCTTCGGTGCCCAGTTCAACCAGAAAATCTTGAGCACTCATTGTGCAGCCTCCAGCTTAGCCAACACTTCGTCACGCAGATCCGGGGTCGCCATCGGGAAGCCCAGCTTGGCGCGAGCCAGCAGGTAGGCTTGCGCAACGGAACGCGCCAGGGTGCGGACACGCAGAATGTATTGCTGACGCGCGGTCACCGAGATGGCCCGGCGCGCATCCAGCAGGTTGAAGGTGTGGGAGGCCTTCAACACCATTTCGTAGCTCGGCAACGGCAGCGGCTGGTCGAGTTCGATCAGGCGCTTGGCTTCGCTTTCGTAGAAATCGAACAGTTCGAACAGTTTTTCGACGTTGGCGTGTTCGAAGTTGTAGGTCGACTGCTCCACTTCGTTCTGGTGGAACACGTCGCCGTAGGTCACTTTGCCGAACGGACCGTCAGCCCAGACCAGGTCGTAGACCGAATCCACGCCTTGCAGGTACATGGCCAGGCGCTCAAGACCGTAAGTGATCTCGCCGGTCACCGGATAGCACTCGATGCCGCCCGCTTGCTGGAAGTAAGTGAACTGAGTCACTTCCATGCCGTTGAGCCAGACTTCCCAGCCCAGACCCCAGGCGCCGAGGGTCGGCGATTCCCAGTTGTCTTCAACGAAACGAATGTCGTGGACCAGCGGGTCCAGGCCGACATGCTTGAGGGAGCCCAGGTACAGTTCCTGGAAGTTGTCCGGGTTCGGCTTCAGCACGACCTGGAACTGGTAGTAGTGCTGCAGACGGTTCGGGTTTTCGCCGTAGCGGCCGTCAGTCGGGCGACGACTGGGCTGCACATAAGCGGCGTTCCAGGTTTCCGGGCCAATGGCGCGCAGAAACGTGGCAGTGTGGAAAGTCCCGGCGCCTACTTCCATATCGTAGGGCTGAAGTACCACACAACCTTGCTCGGCCCAGTATTGCTGGAGGGCGAGGATCAAGTCTTGGAAGGTACGCACGGCTGGCGTAGGCTGGCTCACGAAATTCACCTGTTTCTTGGGCTGCGATTTAAAGAGCGGGAGTATACCCGATTCGGTCCTGCGCACGCCCCCTGGAGCCTTATGCCACGCTGCTTTTGGTGTTCCGAAGATCCGCTGTACATGGC
The DNA here is from genome assembly GCF_050434865.1 of Pseudomonas silensiensis. Taxonomy (NCBI): domain Bacteria; kingdom Pseudomonadati; phylum Pseudomonadota; class Gammaproteobacteria; order Pseudomonadales; family Pseudomonadaceae; genus Pseudomonas; species Pseudomonas silensiensis. Next base: position 14,337 of record NZ_JBNDJH010000007.1, on the reverse strand, counting down.
TTATCACGATCAGGAGTGGGGTACGCCGCTACGCGATGCGCAGGGATTGTTCGAGTTGCTTTTGCTCGAAGGGTTCCAGGCCGGCCTTTCCTGGATCACCGTGCTGCGTAAACGCGAGCACTATCGTCAGGTAATGTTCGGCTTTGACGTACAGCGCGTGGCGCAGATGAGCGACGCTGAAATCGATGAATTGATGCTCGATCCGGGCATCATTCGCAATCGCCTCAAACTCAACGCGGCCCGGCGCAATGCCCAGGCCTGGCTGGCGCTTGAGGATCCGGTGGAGTTTCTCTGGTCCTTCGTCGACGGCAAGCCTGTGATCAACCATTTCAAGGACTGCAGCGAAGTGCCGGCCGTGACGCCGACCGCCGTGGAGATGAGCAAAGGCCTGAAAAAGGCCGGCTTCACGTTCGTCGGCCCGACCATTTGTTACGCGCTGATGCAGGCCTCGGGCATGGTCATGGACCACACCCAGGATTGCGATCGCTACGCGGAGCTGGCGAACGGCGGTTAGAATAGCCGCCTCGCGCACAGCACAAGATCAGGAGTGACCTGTGGATAAGTTTAAAGGCGCCTTGCTGGTAGGCGCTCTGCGGCTGTTTGCCCTGCTTCCGTGGCGGGCAGTGCAGGCAGTGGGCTCGGCCATCGGCTGGTTCATGTGGAAAACCCCCAACCGTTCCCGCGATGTGGTGCGGATCAACCTCGCCAAGTGTTTCCCGGACATGGACGCGGCCGAGCGGGAGCAACTGGTCGGTCAGAGCCTTAAAGACATCGGCAAGTCCCTGACCGAAAGCGCCTGCGCCTGGATCTGGCCGGCCCAGCGCTCCATCGATTTGGTGCGTGAAGTCGAAGGTCTTGAGGTATTGAGGGACGCCCTCGCCTCCGGCAAAGGGGTCGTCGGTATCACCAGCCACTTGGGCAACTGGGAAGTGTTGAACCACTTCTATTGCAACCAGTGCAAACCGATCATCTTCTATCGTCCGCCAAAGCTGAAGGCTGTGGATGATTTGCTGCGCCAGCAACGGGTGCAATTAGGTAATCGGGTAGCCGCTTCCACCAAGGAAGGGATCCTCAGTGTTATCAAGGAAGTGCGCAAAGGTGGTGCAGTGGGCATTCCCGCTGACCCGGAACCGTCCGAGTCCGCCGGGATCTTCGTACCGTTCTTCGCCACCCAGGCCCTGACCAGCAAGTTCGTACCGAACATGCTCGCCGGCGGCAAAGCGGTCGGCGTATTCCTGCATGCGCTGCGGCTGCCGGACGGTTCGGGTTACAAAGTGATCCTCGAAGCTGCTCCAGAGGCCATGTACAGCACCGATACAGAGACCTCCTGTGCGGCTATGAGCCAAGTGGTCGAGCGCTATGTGCGGGCGTATCCGAGCCAATACATGTGGAGCATGAAACGCTTCAAGAAGCGCCCGCCAGGTGAAGAACGCTGGTACTGAGTCGATTGGCATGATCTGTGGATAACCCAGGGCCAGGGTTATCCACAACCGTTCAATAAAGGGCGCAGAAGATGTCCGAACACCGCAAATCATTTCGTATCAAGATCAGTCACCACAGCTTCGGCGAATGCCTGGGCCAGACGCGTAACCTGTCGACGACAGGCGTCTACGTCAAGCATCCGGGTCTGTCGACCTTGCCCAAGGGCGCGGTGGTGTACGGTCAGGTGCAGGACTTACCCACAAGCGCGCCGCGGGTGCGCATGGAAGTGGTGCTGGTGGATGCAGAGGGCATTGGCCTGCGCTACCTCTGATCAGTGAGCCTGACGCTCAAGCTTCTTCAGAAACACGGTCATTTCCTTTTCGGCCTGCTTGTCGCCATGGGCGCGAGCGGCTTCCAGGCCCTGTTCCCACGCCTGACGCGCGGACGCGAAATCCTTCAGCCCCAGATGGGCCTTGCCCAATAGCTTCCAGGCCGCTGAATACTTCGGATCAAATTCGACACAACGCTGGAAATGCTCAGCGGCCTTGGCGTATTCCCCAAGGTCCAGATAACCCTTGCCCAGCCCGAAGCGCAGCAATGAGTTATCCATACCCTTGGCGAGCATTTTTTCCAGGGATTCGAGCATCGGGCAACACCTTCGTTTATGTGTGGAGTTCGAAATTGCCTTCGCGGGCAAGCCTCGCTCCTACGGTTTTGGGTCATTCGCCAATTATGTGTACGACTCGGACCTGTAGGAGCGAGGCTTGCCCGCGAAGAGGCCCTCGGATCAGAAAAAGCTCAGTCCCACATGAAACAGCTTTTCCACATCCCGAATATGCTTTTTATCCACAAGGAACAGAATCACATGGTCGCCCGCCGCGATAACGGTGTCGTCGTGGGCAATGATCACTTCTTCGTCACGGATGATCGCGCCAATCGTGGTTCCCGGTGGCAGGCCAATGTTCTCAATGGCCTTGCCGATGACCTTGCTCGACTTCGCGTCACCGTGGGCAATCGCCTCGATGGCTTCCGCCGCGCCCCGACGCAATGAGTGCACACTGACAATATCGCCACGGCGCACGTGGGCCAGCAAAGTACCGATGGTCGCCAATTGCGGGCTGATAGCGATGTCGATGTCGCCGCCCTGGATCAGGTCGACGTAGGCCGGGTTGTTGATGATGGTCATCACCTTCTTCGCACCCAGGCGCTTGGCCAGTAGCGACGACATGATGTTGGCTTCGTCGTCGTTGGTCAGGGCCAGGAAAAGGTCAGCGTCGGCGATGTTCTCTTCCATCAGCAAGTCGCGGTCGGAGGCACTGCCCTGCAACACCACGGTGCTGTCGAGGGTGTCCGAGAGATGACGGCAGCGGGCCGGGTTCATCTCGATGATCTTCACTTGGTAACGGCTTTCGATGGCCTCGGCCAGACGCTCACCGATCTGCCCGCCGCCCGCGATGACGATGCGTTTGTAGCTCTCATCGAGGCGGCGCATTTCGCTCATCACGGCGCGAATATTCGCCTTGGCGGCGATGAAAAAGACTTCGTCGTCTGCCTCGATCACCGTATCGCCCTGCGGCAGGATCGGCCGATCACGACGGAAAATCGCCGCCACACGGGTTTCGACATTTGGCATGTGTTCACGCAACTGACGCAGTTGCTGACCCACCAGCGGGCCGCCGTAGTACGCCTTGACCGCCACCAATTGGGCTTTGCCTTCGGCGAAATCGATCACCTGCAAGGCGCCCGGATGCTGGATCAGGCGCTTGATGTAATTGGTGACCACTTGCTCCGGGCTGATCAGCACGTCCACCGGAATCGCGTCATTGTCGAACAGCTCGGAGCGAGTCAGGTAGGCGGCTTCACGCACCCGGGCGATTTTGGTCGGGGTGTGGAACAGGGTGTGGGCAACCTGGCAGGCAACCATGTTGGTTTCGTCGCTGTTGGTCACCGCCACCAGCATGTCGGCGTCGTCCGCGCCGGCCTGACGCAGCACCGTCGGCAGCGAACCGCGGCCCTGCACGGTGCGGATGTCCAGCCGATCGCCGAGGTCGCGCAGGCGTTCGCCGTCGGTGTCGACCACGGTGATGTCGTTGGCCTCGCTGGCCAAGTGTTCTGCCAGCGAACCGCCGACCTGCCCTGCGCCGAGGATGATGATTTTCATCCAGTCACTCCCTTAAAACCCATTAACCGCGCGCGGCGGCGATCTTGATCAGCTTGGCGTAGTAGAACCCGTCGTGGCCGCCTTCCTGGGCCAGCAGTTGGCGACCGTGAGGTTGCTTGATACCGGCTTGAGTGGCGAGGTCCAGTTCACGGGCGCCCGGCGTGCGAGCGAGGAAGGCTTCGATGACTTCGGTGTTCTCGGTCGGCAGCGTGGAGCAGGTGGCGTAAAGCAGGATGCCGCCGACCTCCAACGTTATCCACATGGCATCGAGCAGTTCGCCCTGGAGCACCGCGAGTGCGGCGATGTCGTCGGGTTGGCGAGTCAGCTTGATGTCCGGGTGACGACGAATCACCCCGGTGGCCGAGCACGGCGCGTCCAGCAGAATGCGCTGGAACGGTTTGCCGTCCCACCAGGTGGCGGTGTCGCGGCCGTCGGCGGCGATCAGTTCGGCGCTCAGGCCCAGGCGTGCGAGGTTTTCCCGCACTCGCACCAGACGCTTGGCTTCCAGGTCCACCGCGACCACGCCGGCGAGTGCCGGCTCGGCTTCAAGGATGTGGCAGGTCTTGCCGCCCGGTGCGCAGCAGGCGTCCAGCACCCGTTGGCCCGGAGCCAGGTCGAGCAGATCGGCGGCCAGTTGCGCGGCTTCGTCCTGCACGCTGATCCAGCCTTCGGCAAAACCCGGCAAGCTGCGCACATCGGCGGCGGCGTCGAGAATGATGCCGTCCTGACTGTAAACGCATGGCGTGGCGGCGATGCCGGCGTCGGTCAGCAATCCGAGGTAAGCACCGCGGCTGTGATGACGACGGTTGACCCGCAGGATCATCGGCGGATGCGCGTTGTTCGCCGCGCAAATGGCTTCCCACTGTTCCGGCCAGAAGGCTTTCAGGGATTTTTGCAGCCAGCGCGGGTGGGCAGTGCGCACCACTGGATCGTGTTCCAGTTCGGCCAGCAGCGCTTCGCTTTCGCGCTGGGCGCGGCGCAGCACGGCGTTGAGCAAGGCCTTGGCCCAGGGCTTTTTCAGCTTGTCGGCGCAACCCACGGTTTCACCGATGGCGGCATGGGCTGGAACCCGTGTGTAGAGCAATTGGTAGAGACCGACCAGCAACAGCGCTTCGACATCGGCGTCGGCTGCCTTGAACGGCTTCTGCAGCAACTTGGCCGCCAGCGCCGACAAACGTGGCTGCCAGCGCGCGGTACCGAACGCCAGGTCCTGGGTGAAGCCGCGATCGCGGTCTTCAACCTTGTCCATTTGTGTCGGCAGGGAACTGTTGAGTGAGGCTTTTCCGTTAAGAACAGCAGCAAGTGCCTTGGCGGCGGCCAGACGTGGATTCATTGAGCGCCCGCCGCTTGCCCGAGAACGGTGCCGACGGCGAATTTCTCACGACGGCTGTTGAACAAGTCGCTGAAGTTCAGCGCCTTGCCGCCGGGCAATTGCAGACGAGTCAGACACAGGGCTTGCTCACCGCACGCGACGATCAACCCATCCTTGCTGGCACTGAGGATTTCACCGGGAGCGCCCTGCCCTTCAGCGAGGCTGGCGGCCAGCACCTTCAATGCTTCGCCATTCAGCGTGCTGTGGCAGATCGGCCATGGGTTGAAGGCTCGAACCAGGCGTTCCAGCTCAACCGCCGGACGACTCCAGTCGATGCGCGCTTCATCTTTGTTCAATTTGTGAGCATAAGTGGCAAGGCTGTCGTCCTGCACTTCGCCTACCAAAGTGCCCGCAGCGAGGCCGGCAATCGCCTGAATCACCGCTGGCGGGCCCATTTCCGCCAGACGGTCGTGGAGGCTGCCGCCGGTGTCTTCACCGGAGATCGGCGTGGTGACTTTCAGCAGCATCGGCCCGGTGTCGAGGCCCAGTTCCATGCGCATCACGGTCACGCCGCTTTCGCTGTCGCCCGCTTCGACGGCGCGCTGGATCGGCGCCGCACCGCGCCAGCGTGGCAACAGCGAGGCGTGGCTGTTGATGCAACCCAGGCGCGGAATATCCAGCACCACTTGCGGCAGGATCAGGCCGTAGGCGACCACCACCAGCAGGTCCGGCTTGAGCGCGGCCAGTTCAGCCTGAGCGTCTTCGTTGCGCAGGGTTGGCGGTTGCATCACAGGAATGTTGTTTTCCAGAGCCAACTGCTTGACCGGGCTTGGCATCAACTTTTGCCCGCGACCCGCCGGACGGTCCGGTTGGGTGTAGACCGCGACGATCTCGTAAGGGCTGTCGAGCAGGGCCTTGAGGTGTTCGGCGGCGAATTCCGGGGTGCCGGCAAAGACGATGCGCAGTGGCTCAGTCATTCAAAAGGTCTCGCAAAAGAAAAAGGCTTGCCGCAGCAAGCCTTTGAAAGGAGGGCATCAAGCGTTCTGGCGATGGAGCTTTTCCAGTTTCTTCTTGATTCGGTCGCGTTTGAGATTGGACAGGTAGTCGACGAACAATTTGCCATTCAGGTGGTCGCATTCATGCTGGATGCACACGGCGAGCAGTCCTTCGGCGATCAGTTCGTAAGGCTGGCCGTCGCGGTCCTGGGCCTTGATTTTGACCTTCTGTGGGCGATCGACGTTTTCGTAGAAGCCCGGCACCGAGAGGCAGCCTTCCTGATATTGCTCCATCTCGTCGGTCAGGGTTTCGAACTCGGGGTTGATGAACACCCGTGGTTCGCTGCGGTCTTCGGAGAGGTCCATCACGACGATACGTTTGTGCACGTTGACCTGGGTCGCGGCGAGGCCGATGCCTGGCGCTTCATACATTGTTTCAAACATGTCATCGACCAACTGACGCACTTCGTCGTCCACTACAGCCACAGGTTTGGCGATAGTGCGCAGGCGCGAATCGGGGAATTCGAGGATGTCTAAAATGGCCATAAGCTTAATTGCTGCACGTTTGAGGTAATGTCGGGTCGATGGCCTGGCGGGTCCGAAGATGCAGGCTACCGTTGTAAAACGTAGCTTCCTTCTCTTTTTGGTTAAGAGTCGGGAGCGAGCCACGAGGGCTCTGGCGTTCTACGCGAATGCACATAATAAAGGGATTCACCGCATGAGGAAATCACTACTCGCCTTGCTCCTTCTGGCCTCGGCCGGTTTGGCGCACGGGCAAGTGCAACTCAAGGAAGGTTTTCCACAGCAATACACCGTGGTATCGGGTGACACACTCTGGGACATATCGGGAAAATACCTCCAAGAGCCGTGGAAGTGGCCGGAGCTCTGGCAAGCCAATCCACAGATCGAAAACCCCAATCTCATCTATCCCGGGGATTCGTTGACGCTGGTCTACGTCAATGGCCAGCCGCGCCTGACCCTCAATCGCGGCGCTTCCCGGGGCACCATCAAGCTTTCGCCACGGGTGCGCAGCTCGGCGGTGGCCGATGCGATTCCGAGCATTCCGCTGCGATCAATCAACAGTTTTCTGCTGAGCAACCGCATCGTCGACAAAGTCGAGGATTTCGACAAGGCGCCCTACATCGTCGCCGGAGATGCCGAACGCGTACTCAGCGGCACGGGTGACCGCATCTTCGCCCGTGGCCATTTCGACCCGAACCAGCCGGTCTACGGCATCTTCCGTCAAGGCAAGGTCTATACCGACCCCGAGACCAAGGAGTTCCTGGGGATCAATGCCGACGACATCGGCGGCGGCGAGATAGTCGCCACTGAAGGCGATGTCGCCACCCTCGCCCTGCAACGCACTACCCAGGAGGTTCGACTCGGTGACCGCTTGTTCAGCGGTGAAGAACGATCCATCAACTCGACCTTCATGCCCAGTGCACCGAAAACGCCTGTCTCGGGCTTGATCATCGATGTGCCGCGCGGGGTGACCCAGATTGGCGCGATGGACGTGGTCACGCTGAACAAGGGCCAGCGTGATGGCCTGGCCGAAGGCAATGTGTTGGTGGTGATGAAAACCGGCGAAACCGTGCGTGACCGGATCACCGGTCAGCCACTGAAAATCCCCGATGAGCGTGCCGGTCTGCTGATGGTATTCCGCACCTACGACAAGCTCAGCTACGGGCTGGTGCTCTACGCCTCGCGCTCGTTGGCGGTGCTGGACAAGGTGCGAAATCCATAAGCAGCCTCCACAAGTTACCAACAGAGTTATCCACAGCTTATTCCCGTTTGAACGGGGCTCATAACGATCAAGGATGATCCATGTCGCTGTCTGCTTTTGCACCGGTTTCCCCTGCGGAACTGGAAGCTCGTTTACGTTTGCATCGCCTGCCAGAACTCGGGCCAGCACGTTTCAAGAAATTGCTTGAGGCCTTCGGCTCGGCGTCCAAGGCGATCAGCGCGCCGGCCAGTGCCTGGCGCTCGCTGGGTTTACCCCTCGCTTGCGCAGAGGCCAGGCGCTCGAGTGAAATCCGTGATGGCGCGAGCCATGCATTGGCCTGGTTAGAGCGTCCGGGCCAGCATTTACTGATGTGGGACCAGCCTGAGTACCCCGCGTTGCTGGCGGAAATCAGTGATGCGCCGCCGCTGTTATTCGTGGCGGGCGATCCCGGCATTCTGGAAAAACCGCAGTTGGCGATGGTCGGCAGCCGTCGCGCTTCGCGGCCGGGTATGGACACTGCTGCCGCATTTTCCCGCAGTTTGGCCGGCGCCGGTTTTGTCATTACCAGCGGTCTGGCGCTGGGCATCGATGCCGCCGCGCATCAAGCCGCTTTGGACGTGGGCGGGCGAACGGTCGGTGTACTTGGCACGGGACTTGAAAAGTTTTATCCACAGCGCAATCGACGGCTCGCAGACGCGATGATCGCCTCGGGCAGCGCAGTGCTTTCGGAGTTCCCGCTGGACGCGGGGCCGACCGCCAGTAACTTCCCCCGGCGCAATCGGATCATCAGCGGTTTATCCCTGGGCGTGCTGGTGGTCGAGGCGAGTGTCGCCAGCGGTTCACTGATCACCGCGAGGCTGGCGGCGGAACAAGGACGCGAGGTGTATGCGATTCCAGGGTCGATCCACCACCCTGGTGCAAAGGGTTGTCATCAGCTGATCCGCGACGGTGCAGTGCTGGTGGAAACCATCGAGCATATCCTCGAAGCGTTGCGCGGCTGGCAGCAGTTGCCGTTATCCACAGCGACACCCGCGGTGACACATCCGTTGCTCATGCTGCTGCATGCCGCGCCGCACACCAGTGAAGCGTTGTCCGCCACCAGCGGCTGGGCCTTGCCGAAAGTGCTGGCGGCACTGACGGAACTGGAAATGGACGGCCGGGCGGTCTGCGAAAGCGGGCGCTGGTTTGCACGGGTGAGCTAGGTTTTATAAGGAAGATCGGTAAACTGCGCAGAGCCTTATTCCGGAGAGTTTTTCATGGTTAACAGTTGGCGTGTGCAACAAGCCGCACGAGCCATTCGCGCAGGCGCGGTGATTGCCTACCCAACCGAAGCCGTCTGGGGCCTGGGTTGCGACCCGTGGGACGAAGAAGCGGTCTATCGTCTGCTGGCGATCAAGGGGCGGTCGGTGGAAAAAGGGTTGATTCTGGTGGCCGACAACATTCGCCAGTTCGACTTCCTCTTCGAAGACTTTCCTGAATTGTGGATGGATCGCATGGCCAGCACCTGGCCAGGGCCGAACACCTGGCTGGTGCCGCATCAGAATATGTTGCCGCAGTGGATTACCGGCGTGCATGAAACGGTGGCGCTGCGGGTCAGCGATCACCCGTTGGTGCGGGATTTGTGCGCGGTGGTCGGGCCGTTGGTTTCAACGTCGGCCAACCCGCAGGGCCAACCGGCGGCGCGGACGCGGATTCGCGTCGAGCAGTATTTCCGTGGGCAGGTGGATTACGTGTTGGGCGGGAATCTGGGTGGGCGCAAGAATCCGAGCGTGATTCGCGATGTGGCGACGGGCAACGTCATCCGCCCGGATTAAGACCGAGGTGCGGCTATTCGCGAGCAAGCCCGCTCCCACAGTTGACCGAGTTTCCTCAGAGGAATGAGGTTAAATGTGGGAGCGGGTTTGCTCGCGAAGGCGTCCTCAAGGCAACAAAACAGTCGAACCCGTCGTGCGCCGCGCCGACAACTCGGTCTGCGCCTTCGCTGCATCAGCCAGTGGATACCGCTGGCTGATGTCCACCTTCAGCTTGCCACTGATGATCATCTCGAACAGCTCATCCGCCATACGTTGCAGGTTCTCGGCGTTGTTGGCGTAAGTCGCGAGCGTAGGCCGGGTCACGTACAACGAACCCTTCGCCGACAGAATGCCCAGGTTCACCCCGTCTACCGCGCCCGACGCATTGCCGAAGCTCACCACCAGACCGCGAGGCGCCGTGCTATCAAGCGAAGTCAGCCACGTGTCCTTGCCCACGCCGTCGTACACCACCGGGACTTTTTTCCCGTCAGTCAATTCCAGTACGCGCTGTGCGACGTTTTCATGGCTGTAGTCGATGGTCGCCCAAGCGCCGTTGGCCTTGGCCAGTGCGGCTTTCTCCGGTGAGCTGACCGTACCGATCAACTTCACGCCCAAGGCCTTGGCCCATTGGCAAGCCAGGGAACCGACGCCACCCGCAGCAGCGTGAAACAGGATGGTTTCGCCACCCTTGAGTTCATAGGTCTGACGCAGCAGGTACTGCACGGTCAGGCCCTTGAGCATTACGCCAGCGGCCTGTTCGAAGCTGATCGCGTCCGGCAGAAGGACCAGATTGGCCTCCGGTAACACGTGAATATCGCTGTAAGCGCCCAATGGACCGCTGCCATACGCCACGCGATCACCCACTTTGAACCGGGTGACTTGACTGCCCACCGCCTCGACCACGCCCGCGCCTTCCGAGCCCAGGCCGGATGGCAGGGCTGGCGGCGCATAGAGGCCGCTGCGGTAATAGGTGTCGATGAAATTCAGGCCGATGGCCTTGTTGGTCACGCGAACCTGCTGCGGACCGGGCTCGGCGGGTTGGTAGTCAACATACTCGAGCACTTCGGGGCCGCCATGAGCGCGGAACTGGATACGCTTAGCCATCAGAACTCTCCTTAGGTCTTGGCTACTGGAGTTGTAGCGCGAAGCTCCCTATCGAACTCCCATGCTTGATCTTCGTCAACTGCGGCAGGCCCATCTGCAATGTTATGCTACGCGCCCATTTGCGCCGGCCCTGCTCCCATGGAGCGCCGCGTAGCTTTGCCCGATTCAAGGTGATGACATGACGACCCGCACCGAGGCCGTAAAAGCCTACCTGCTCGACCTGCAAGACCGCATTTGCGCGGCCCTCGAAGCTGAAGACGGCGGCACGCAGTTCGTCGAAGACGCCTGGACCCGACCTGCCGGCGGTGGCGGTCGCACCCGGGTGATCGAAAACGGCGCGGTTATCGAAAAGGGCGGCGTCAACTTTTCCCACGTCTTCGGCAGCGGTCTCCCACCCTCCGCCAGCGCTCATCGGCCAGAACTAGCCGGCCGTGGCTTTGAAGCGCTTGGCGTGTCTTTGGTTATTCACCCGCACAACCCGTATGTGCCGACGTCCCACGCCAACGTACGCTTCTTCATCGCTGAAAAAGAAGGCGAAGAACCGGTCTGGTGGTTCGGCGGTGGCTTCGACCTGACCCCTTATTACGGCAATGAAGAAGACTGCGTGCACTGGCACCGCGTCGCCGAGCAAGCCTGCGCGCCGTTCGGTCCGGACGTTTACTCGCGCTACAAGGCCTGGTGTGACAGCTACTTCCACATCAAGCATCGCCACGAGCCGCGCGGTATCGGCGGCCTGTTCTTCGATGACTTGAACGAGTGGGACTTCGACACCAGCTTCGCCTTCATGCGCGCCATCGGTGATGCGTTCATCGACGCCTACCTGCCGATCGTGCAGCGCCGCAAAAATGATGCGTTTACCGCTAAACAGCGTGAATTCCAGGAATTCCGCCGTGGGCGCTACGTTGAATTCAACCTGGTCTACGACCGCGGTACGCTGTTCGGTCTGCAATCGGGCGGGCGTACCGAGTCGATCCTGATGTCTCTACCGCCGCAAGTACGCTGGAGCTACGACTGGAAAGCCGAGCCGGGCAGCGAAGAAGCACGGCTGACCGAGTACTTCCTGCAAGACCGCGATTGGTTGGCCAAGGCCTGAACGAGGAATCCTGATGGACCGTTACGTCGTATTCGGTAACCCGATTGGCCACAGCAAGTCGCCGCTGATCCACCGTCTGTTCGCCGAGCAGACGGCTCAAAAACTCGACTACAGCACGTTGCTGGCGCCCCTCGACGATTTTTCCACCTGCGCCCGGACGTTTTTCCTCGAAGGTCGCGGGGCGAACGTGACGGTGCCATTCAAGGAAGAGGCCTATCGTCTGGCGAACAGTCTGACGGCGCGGGCGCAGCGGGCTGGTGCGGTGAACACGTTGAGCAAACTGGCCGATGGCAGCCTGCTGGGCGATAACACCGATGGTGCCGGACTGGTGCGAGACCTGACGGTTAACGCCGGTTTCAGCCTCAAGGGCAAACGCATCCTGCTGCTCGGTGCTGGCGGCGCGGTGCGCGGTGCGCTGGAGCCGTTGCTGGCCGAGCAACCCGCCTCGGTGATCATCGCCAACCGCACGGTGGAAAAAGCCGAATTGCTGGCGGAATTGTTCGCAGACCTGGGGCCGGTGTCGGCCAGTGGTTTCGATTGGTTGAAGGAGTCGGTGGACCTGATCATCAACGCGACGTCCGCCAGTCTGTCAGGGGATGTACCGCCGATTGCCAGCAGTTTGATCGAGCCGGGCAAAACGGTGTGCTACGACATGATGTACGGCAAGGAGCCGACGTCGTTCTGCCGTTGGGCCAGTGAACATGGCGCGGCGGTGTCGATGGATGGTTTGGGGATGCTCGCTGAACAAGCGGCAGAAGCCTTCTTCCTATGGCGCGGGGTGCGCCCGGATACGGCGCCGGTGCTCGCCGAACTTCGCCGGCAGTTGGCCCTTTAAAAGCTTCGCGAGCAAGCCCGCTCCCACATTGGTTTTGTGAACGCCACAGATCTAATGTGGGAGCGGGCTTGCTCGCGAATGGCCGCGACACCGATTTCGGATCAGTCCTCAAACCGGATCGGGCACTTCTCCGCCCCTTCCAGTTTCCTCAACTCTTCCACCACCTGCGGCCGTGCCCGTCGCAGGGTCAGGCTGCGATTCTGGCGCAATAGCCGTCGCGCTTCCTGATGCAGCATCTCCACGCCTGAATAGTCGATGAAGTTGATCTGCTGCGCTTCGATCACCACGCGCGCGCCGTGCATCCGCTGCAGGCGTACTTGCAGGTAATGGCTGGCGCCAAAAAAGATCGAACCGCCAACCCGCAAAATGTCTTCATCCCCATCCCGCCAATGCTGGACCCGCGGTTGCGAGGTGCGTTTGAGGTAGAAGAACAGCGAAGCCAGCACCCCGGCGTAGATCGCGGTCTGCAATTCCAGCAGCAGCGTGGCGACACAGGTCAGCGCCATGACCAGGAACTCGGCGCGGCTGACCCGCAATAACGCGCGAATGCCGCGATGATCCACCAGCCCCCAGGCGATCAACAAAATGCTGCCGGCCATGGCCGGGATCGGAATGTGCGCGATCAAATTCGCGCCGAAGATGGCGAATAGTGCCACCCACAATGCCGAAAAAACGCCGGCCATCGGCGAACAGGCACCCGCTTCGTAGCTCAGGCCCGAGCGGGTGAAGGAACCGGCTGACAGCGAGCCGGAAAAAAACGCTCCGACCATGTTCGATAAACCCTGGGCGCGGACCTCTTGGTTGGCGTCGAGCAACTGCTGGGAGCGGGCCGACAAGGATCGGGCAATCGACAAGCTGGTGACCAGCCCGAGCATGCCCACTGCCACCGCGCTGGGTAGCAAGCGCAGAATCAGGTCCAGATCCAGCGGCAGCGGACTGAAGGGCGGCAGCCGCCCGACAAACGCGCTGACCAACCTCACATGGCCGAACATCGATGGCCAGAGCCAGACCAGCAATCCGCTCAGCGCCAGGGTCATCAACAGCGTTGGCCAACGCGGCAGGAGCAATTTCAGGATCACGCCCACGACGACTGTCGCCAGGCCTAGCATTAGCGACGGTTTATCCACTTCGCCGAGATGACTGAAGAGCATCATCAAACTGTTCAGCGCTGTTGCCTGGTTGGGCAACTCCAGCCCCAACAGATTCGGCAGTTGGCCGATGGCAATCACCACCGCCGCGCCAAGGGTGAAACCCAGCACCACCGAGTGCGAGACGAAATTCACCAAGGCGCCGAAGCGCAGCAAACCGAGCAGCCACTGGAAAATGCCGGCAAGCAGTGTCAGCAACAGGATCAGGGTGACGTAGTCCTCTGACGCCGGAACGGCCAGCGGACTGACGCTGGCGTACAAGACAATGGAAATCGCCGCCGTAGGACCGCAGATCAGGTGCCACGAAGAACCCCAGAGACAGGCGATCAGCACCGGGATAATCGCCGCGTACAGACCGTATTCAGGTGGGAGACCGGCGATCAGCGCGTAGGCAATGGATTGCGGCAACGCGAGAATCGCACCGCTAAGGCCGACGATCAGGTCACGACCGACGCTGGCGCGGGTTTGCCGGGGCATCCAGCTGAGGAAGGGGAAGAGCGAATGGCGGCTTGGGAAGGCCATGGGTCCTCTCGGGTGGGGGTTTGGGCAAGGGTAGCAGGGTGTGAGGGGTGTCAGATGAATCCACCCCTCACCCTAACCCTCTCCCCAGAGGGTAGAGGGGACTGACCGAGGTGATGGCAAGAAATCCTGCGACCTGTAGTGGTCAACTAATCCCGGACACGACGTTAAGTTTTTCCTCGGCCTGCGCTGGTGCCAACCCATCGTTGAATTGATGAGGCCGAATCCAGTT